>NZ_JBHLSV010000010.1:0-185121 GCF_042434575.1 Brachybacterium hainanense | reverse complement strand
CCTCGGCGCCCATGACGTGGCCGCCGGCGGCGCGGGCCCGCATCATGGGCAGCTCTCCCCCGGCCCAGGCGCGGGCGGCGGCGATCGCCTCGCGCGGGCGCGGATCCTCGGGTCGTGCGTCCTCGAACAGCTCGAGCACGTGCTCGGCGCAGTCGGCCGCCCACAGGGCCAGCAGACGGTGGTCCTCGTCGCGCAGCGTCCCGCCGCGGCGGATCGTGATCAGGCGCGGGTCGCGCACGGCGGGCAGGATCACCTCAGCCCTCGCCCTCTCGTGCCATGACGATGCAGAGCGGGCGACCTGCCGGATCTGCGACGGGAGAATGCTCGCTCACCGGCCCCTCCCCTGCCTCAGATGCCGTTGGCGCCGTAGTCGACCTCCGCGACGAAGCGGGAGAAGGACTCCTCTCCGCTGTACCAGACGTTCGAATCGCCGGCGAAGGGGCCGCTGGGAGAGTACTGCCACAGCTCCCAGCCCCACCAGCGGCCGGGGAGGCTGTCGGAGGGGTCGTAGCTGTAGTTGGCGATGTGCAGGGGCGAGTTCTTGGGGGTCCACTCCCCCACGTTCTGGTTCCACCAGTGGGCGTTGGTGTAGATCACCGGGCGGCGCAGCGTCTGGCGGCGGTAGTGGGAGGAGAACTCCGAGATCCAGCTGCGCAGGTCCTCGGGGCTGAGCCCATAGTTCGACGGGATGCCCGGGGACTTCTCGAAGTCGACCATCCCGGGCAGGGTGATGCCGTCCGCGGTCCAGCCGCCTCCCCCGTCGAGGAAGGCGTCGCACTGGGTGATCGGATCGCCCGTGTCAGGGCGCGCGAAGTGATAGCCGCCGCGCGGCATCCCGACGCGCGAGGCGCCCCGGTACTGCGCGGAGAAGGTCGGGCTCTTCCAGGTGTTGCCCTCGGTCGCCTTGACCCAGGCGAAGCGGGAGCCCATGTCCCATTGTCGACCCCAGTCGACCTCGCCCTGCCAGGACGAGACGTCCTGGCCGTGGATCTCCTGATGGGCGGGTTCCTCGGCGTTCGCGGCCGTGGCGAGGCCGAGGGTGCCGAGGCCGAGCGCCGCCGAGGCGCCCGTGACGCCGGCGCGCAGCAGGCCGCGACGACTGGGTCCGGGGGAGGTCTCGGATCGTGCGACGGGGGTCGAGGAGGAGGGGGCCGGGCGGACGTGCCGGGGGAGGTACGGGGACATGCGTTGCTCCTGGGAAGGGGGGAAGAGCGGCCTGGGAGCCGGCCGCACCGACGCCCACGCTATCGGGTCATGAGTCCCGCGTCACGTCCTTCCGGACGATGTTCTTCCGGACCGATGCCGGATCCCCTGCGCGCTCGGGCTTCGTGGACCGTCGTCCACCGGACCGGCGCCTGTCCCTCCGATGCAGGTCATGCGGGAGATCGGCACCGTCCGTCCTTCCCCGCGGTACCCGCCAGGCGCCGAACGGTGGGGCGCAGGCTCTCTCGACCGGCATGTCCGCCGATGAGCAGAACGCGACTCCGGGACGCCCCGTCATCGGAGACTTCCGGAGCCTCACGGCGGGAATCGGCGATCTGCTCCGCCACCCGTCTCCGAGGCTCCGGAAGTCTCCGGTCAGGCGCGTGCGGGGTGCTGTGTCCCGCGCCCGCTGCCGCGGCCGGCGACGATGAAGAACGCCGCGGAGATCGCGCTGCCGATCACCATCGTCACCGCCATCGGGAGCGCCGTGTGCGTGCCGGCGAGGCCGACCAGCGGCGCGGCCAGCGAAGCGGCGAAGGAGAAGCCGAGGCCCAGCATCGCCGAGCCGGTCCCCGCGAACTCGCTCGCCTCCTGCGAGGCCAGCGCCGCGCAGTTGCCGAAGATCATGCCCTGCGGGGCGACGGCGAAGAAGAATCCCGGCAGCACGACCCACAGCGGCGTGTCCAGGAACAGGGCCCCGATCAGCAGCAGCACGCTGGCTGCGCCGACCACCGCGAGCGCGACCCGGATCAGGGTGCGCGGGTGGTATGTGCGGGTCAGGCGCGCCGAGAGCAGGGACATCGACATCATGCCCGCGGAGTTGATCGCGAAGCTGATCGAGTACTCGGTCGAGGAGAAGCCGAGCATGTTCTGCATGACGAAGCTCGAGGCCGACACGTACGCCATCACGGCGAAGGCGGA
This sequence comes from Brachybacterium hainanense, assembly GCF_042434575.1. Lineage (NCBI taxonomy): Bacteria > Bacillati > Actinomycetota > Actinomycetes > Micrococcales > Dermabacteraceae > Brachybacterium > Brachybacterium hainanense. Next base: position 182,997 of record NZ_JBHLSV010000010.1, on the reverse strand, counting down.
GAACGCGTTGACCAGCAGATAGGTCACGAACTGGCGACGCCGCAGCAGGTTGCGGGCGTTGCGCAGGAAGATCCGGAATCCTCCGGAGTGTCGGCGCGAGACCGGAAGGGACTCCGGGATCAGCAGCAGCACGCCGAGCAGCGAGATCAGCGACATGCCCGCGATCACCAGGAAGATCTCCTGCCACCGGCCCACCAGCAGGATGAGACCGCCCAGCAGCGGCGCGACGATCGGGGCGATCCCGCCGATGCCCTGCATGATGTTCATGGTGCGGAACAGCTCCGGGCCGTCGGTCATGTCGATGAGGACCGCCCGGCCCAGCACCATGCCGAAGCCGCCGCCGATCCCCTGCAGCACCCGGAGGACCATCAGCAGCTCGGCGCTCGGGGCGAGGGCGCATCCGATCGAGGCGAGCAGGCACAGCACGATGCCCAGGAGCAGCGGACCGCGCCGCCCCAGCCGGTCCGAGAGCGGCCCGGCGACGATCTGTCCGCTCGCGGTGCCCACGAAGAAGGCCGTGATCGTCAGCTGCAGCCGCGAGGCGCTCGCCCCGAGGTCCTCGGCGACCGCCGGGAAGGCGGGGATGTACATGTCGGTCGCGAGCGGACCGATGGCGCTGAGCGTCGTCAGGATCGCGATCACCAGCATCGTGACCTGGCCGCGGGTGCTCGCGAGCTCGCCTTCGGTGGGCAGGTGCGCGATGTCCCTGTCGGCGGGGTCCTCGAGGACGGGGATGGCGCCGGTGATGGTGGGGATCGCGCCGGTCGTGGTGGGCAGCCCTCCCGTGGCGGTCGGGGCGTCGTCGGGTCGGTCCGAGGTCGGCTCGGAGCGGTGGGGGTCGTGGGCGGCGGGTGCCACGGAGGTCCTCTCTCCTGGTGGGGAAGAACGGACCGGGCGGACCTGGAATGCAGGTCCGCCCGGTCGATCCGCTCCTATCCTAGGGATCCCGCCAGGGGGTTTGGGAAGGGCAGACCTCCGATCACCCGTCGAGACGTGTCGCACGTCGCCGTTCGAGCAGCCACACGATCGCGACCGCGACGAGGTCCAGGGCGATGAACACGAGCATGAACGGGCCGCCGGCCCCGGCGGAGCGGTCGATCACGAGACCTCCCCCGCCGGCCGAGACCGCACCGATCACCATGCTGATCACGTTGTTCATGACGTGGAAGGCGATCGGCGCCTCGAGACCGCGGCTGATCAGCGCCATGAGCGCCATCGAGAGGCCGAAGGTCACGTAGTACGCGATCAGCCACGGATCCCCGGCGCCGTGCGCGAGTCCGAACAGGACGCTCGAGACCGTGATGCCGAGGACGATCGCGATCCGTGCCGGACGGACCCAGGAGGCGATCGCCGCGGTGATCACGCCACGGAAGACGACCTCCTCCGCGGCGGCCTGCAGCGGCGTGCTGAGCAGGGCGACCGCGATCAGCGCCACGGTGGTGGCGGTGATGACGGGGGTCGTGCCCAGCGGCCAGATCATGCTGGTGACGGCGTAGACCGCGCCGATCAGCACGCCGAACACCAGCAGGAGGCTCCCGAGGCGGCGCCAGGAGAAGGTCCGGCCCAGCCGGAGCGCGGACCTCCAGGGTGCCCCGCCGACGAGGACGAGGAGCAGCAGGGCGAGCGGTGCGAGGACGAGGAGGGACAGGTTCGTCGCGAGCAGCATGAGCGGCGTCATCGACGGGTCCGCGGGGTCGCGCCCGGTGAGGGCGTACTCGAGGAGCACGACGATCATCAGCAGGACGATCTGGACGCCGAACATCGCGATCGCGAGGACGGGGAGGATCACGAGCGGCCGCCACCAGGACATGCGCAGATGGGCGCCGAAGGGTCGACCGGGGATGACGGCGGCGGCACGACGGAGCGCGGCATCGGAGGGCGCCGGGCCCGGCAGCGGGGAGGGGACGGGATGCGTGGTCATGGCAGGAGCATCACCCGAGCCCCCGGACGTCGCCCACTGCGGATCGTCCACAGCGACCCCGACGCAGGTCGGGCCCGCCCAGGACGAAGGTCGTGGACGGGGCCCGAGGGGGAGCCGGCGGACGGGGGCCGGAGAGCGGGTCAGGCCGCGGGCGGCGCGGCCCCCAGACGCTCCCGATAGCTGGGGTCGGTGCGCTTGAGCCGGCGGATCACGGCGCTGGTCACAGGGATCGCGGCGTACTGCACGAGGACCTTGTAGAGGAAGCCGAGGACCGTGTACTCGACCCACTGCTCGAAGGTCGTGATGCCGATCGCGGCGGCGGCGATCGAGCAGAACACGATGGTGTCCACGAGCTCGCCGAGTCCGCTCGAGGTCAGCAGACGCCCCACGAGGCCGCGTTCGCCGGAGCGGGCCTTCATGCGCGACATGACGATCGTGTTCAGGCTCTGGCCCGCGGCGAAGCCGGCGAGGCCGGCGAGGACGACGATCCAGACGGGGCCGAGCGCGACCTCGAGGGCCTCCTGCTTGGCGGTGCCGTAGTCGTCGGAGAAGCCGGGCAGGACGATGATGATCTGGTAGGCGAGGACCGCGAGGATGTTCATGCAGAAGGCGGTCACGAGCGCGCGGCGGGCGGCGCGCGGGCCGTACAGCTCGGTGATGACGTCGCCGAGGATGTACGCGAGGGGGAAGAGGAAGAATCCGCCGTCGGTGATGATCTCGAAGCCGGTGCCCGGCACGGTGCCGAACAGGACGCCTTTCGAGGCGCCGATGCCGGAGAGGATGACGACGACGGCCATGAGGACGGCGAGGATGTCGTAGTGAGAGGCACCCCGGTCGGCGTAGACGGCGCCGGCCGGGCTTCCAGACGCAGGGGCGGGGATCGTGGGTGCGGGGTGAGCGGTCACCCCGGAACCCTACCGGGGCTCGGCCGGTGCGATGAAGGCGCGCAGGGTGCCGAGGATGGTCACGGAGGCGAGGGCGGTGGTGTCCGTCTCCTCGAGGTGCTCGAGCACCATGAGGTCCACGAAGATGCCGAGGATCAGCTGGGCCAGATCCTGCACGGGGATCAGCGAGCGCTCCCCCTGCTCCTGCATCCCCCGCTCGAGGATCGCCGCGATCACCTCGCGCACCCGGGTGCGCTGCGCGCTCAGCTGGGCGCGCCCCTCGTCGTCGCGCAGCGAGTACGCGACGGCCTCGGAGTACAGCAGGTACCACTGGCGTCCGTAGGGGCGGATCGCCTCGAAGACGCCGACGAGGACCTCGGCGTCCGTCCGCGGGACCGGGCATCCCTCCCCCTGGGCCTCCTGGTCGATCAGCTCGGCGACGGACTGCTCGATGATGCCGATGACCTGGTCGGTGGCGTCCTCGAACAGCGCCCCGAACAGCTCCAGCTTCGTCGAGAAGCTCGAGTAGAACGCGCCGCGCGTGAACCCCGCGGCCTTCACGAGGTCGTCGATCGTCGCGCCGTCGATGCCCTTGTCCACGAACACCGCGAGGGAGGCGCGCACCAGGCGCTGGCGCGTGTTCTCCCGCCTGCGGGTGGTCGCCGTGGCGGGCAGGGGCGCGAACAGCTGGGGCATCTCGTCTCCGGTCGGGGCGGTGTCGGGCGGGCGTCCGGCTGATGGTCAGGAGAACCGCCTATCATCGCGTCCGATACGCTCGTGTATCGAGAATACCCCACCGTGCACCCGCCGCACCTCCGAGGGAGATCGCGTGTCCTCTTCTCTGTACCGACTCGGCCGCGCCATGGCGCGGGCCCGCTGGAAGGCCGTCGGCGTCTGGGCCCTGCTGATGCTGGTGGCGGGCTCCCTCGCCATCGGCCTCGGCGGCGCCTTCTCCAGCCAGTTCGAGATCCCGGGGACCGAGGCCCAGGAGGGCCTGGACGTCCTGTCCACCCGCTTCCCGCAGATGAGCGGCACCTCCGGGCAGCTCGTCTTCGTCACCGCCGACGGCAGCGACATCGACGAGCATCGGGCGCAGATCGAGGCCGTGATGGACGAGGCCGCGGGCGTCGAGGGCATGGAGGCGGCACCCAGCCCCTTCGACGAGCACAGCCCCGGCACCCGCAACGACGCGGACACGGCGATCATCGGCACCGTGCAGATGGCCGGGGCGATGGGGAGCTTCCCGGACGGCTCGATCGAGGAGCTCGAGCAGATAGCGCAGGAGGCGAGCGGCGACGGGCTCGAGGTCCATCTGGGAGGCCAGATCCTGCAGAGCTCCGAGATCCCGATGGGCCCCTCCGAGGTGATCGGCCTGCTCGCCGCGCTCATCATCCTCGCCGTCACGTTCCGCTCGGTGGTCCCGGCGGCGATCCCCATCGCCTCCGCGATCGTCGGGGTCGGCGTGTCCATGCTCGCCGTGATGGCGCTCGCCGCCGGCATCGACATCCCCTCGGTGACGATCTCGCTGGGGGCCATGCTCGGCCTCGCCGTCGGCATCGACTACGCGCTGTTCATCCTCTCCCGGCACCGCGGCCAGCTCGCCGAGGGCCAGGACGTCGTCGAATCCATCGGCCGGGCGATCGCGACCTCCGGCAGCGCCGTCATCTTCGCGGGCCTGACGGTGATCATCGCGCTCGTGGGCCTGTTCGTCACCGGCATCCCCTTCCTCACCATGATGGGCATGGCCTCCGCGGGGACGGTCGCCGTGTCCGTCGTCGTCGCCCTCACGCTGCTGCCCGCGATCATGGGCCTGCTGGGAGAGCGGCTGCGGCCGCGGAGGATCCGCCGCCTCATGGCGGAGAACGGAGGCGTCCTGCCCGCCCCGGACCCGCAGGGCGCGGCCCGCCGCCCCGTCGGCACGGGCTGGGTGCAGCTCGCCACGAAGATCCCGGCCCTGACCATCGTGCTGGTCGTCGTCGCGATGGCGGCCCTCGCCCTGCCCATCAAGGACCTGCGCCTGGGATTGCCGGACCTCGGGACCGAGAAGCCGGACACCCTCGCCCGCCAGAGCTACGACCTCGTCGCCGAGGAGTTCGGCCCCGGCTACAACGGGCCGCTCCTGGTCACCGCCGACATCATCAACTCCACCGACCCCCTGGGCGTGGTCGACGACCTCGAGGAGCGCATCGCCGCCCTCGACGGCGTCGCCGAGGTGCAGCTCGCCACCCCCAACGAGGGCGCGGACATGGCCGTGGTCGTCATCATCCCCGAGGGCGCCCAGACCGACGCCTCGACCGCTGAGCTCGTGCGCACCCTGCGCGCCGACGCCGACGGCTGGGAACGCGAGCTCGACATCTCCGACGTCACCGTGACCGGTCAGACCGCGGTCGCCATCGACATCACCGACCGGCTGAGCTCGGCACTGCTCCCCTTCGCGGTGTTCGTCGTCGGCCTGTCCCTGATCCTGCTCACGATCGTGTTCCGCTCGATCTGGGTGCCGATCAAGGCCTCGCTGGGCTACCTCCTGTCGGTGGGAGCCGCCTTCGGCGTCGTCGCCATGATCTTCGAGTACGGATGGGGGAACGCCGCGCTGAACATCCATGTGGTCGGCCCGGTCATCTCCTTCATGCCGATCATGTGCATGGGCGTCCTGTTCGGCCTCGCCATGGACTACGAGGTCTTCCTCGTCTCCCGCATGCGGGAGGAGTACGTGCACTCGGGCGACGCCCGCGGGGCGATCGAGCGCGGCTTCACCGGCAGCGCCCCCGTGGTCATCGCGGCCGCCCTGATCATGTTCGCCGTGTTCGCCTCCTTCGTCCCCGAGGGCTCCTTCATGCTGCAGCCCATCGCCGTGGCGCTCGCCGTGGGCGTGCTCGTGGACGCCTTCGTCGTGCGCATGACCCTGGTCCCGGCCGTGCTCGCCCTGCTGGGCGACCGGGCCTGGCAGCTGCCGCGCTGGCTGGACCGGATCCTGCCGCGCATCGACGTCGAGGGCGAGGGGCTGGTGAAGGTCCTCGAGCACCGCTCCTGGACCGCGGCGCACGGCGCGAGCGCGATCCGCCTCGAGGACGCCGTGCTCCCCCTGCAGCCCACCGGCTCCCACCATGAGGACCTGTCCGGACAGCTGGGCCCGCTCACCGGCGCCGTGGCCCCCGGCACCCTGCTCGTCGTGCGCAGCGACGACGCCCCCGCGCGTGCCGCGCTCCTGGCCGGCATCGGCGGCCGCCTCCGCCCGCTGGCCGGCGTGCTCGCGGTCGGCGACCGCCTCTCCCCCGACGACATCACCGCCATCCAGGCGCGCACGCACTGGATCGGGGCGGGGGCCGATGTCTCCGGACGCCTCGCGGCCATCACGGCGCGCGCCGCCGCCGGCCGCACCATCGTCCTCGCCGAGATCGAGGATCTGCTCGGCGCCCGCGAGGGAGCCGTCGCCCATCTCGAGGACCTGCTCGAGGCCGGTGCCTGCGTCGTCGTCGGATCTCCCGACCCCCGCCCTGGCGCATCGTCCGATGCCGACGGCGCAGCGGAGGACCCCGGGGACCTCCGCTCCCCCGCCGAGGTCGCGCTCGCCTCGCGTCTGCGCGATCCCTCCGCCCTGATCGCCCTGCGCGTCCGTCGCACGCGCGCCGCCGTCCTCGAAGGAGCATCGTCATGACGCCGTCCCGCGCAATCCGCTCCCGCCTGACCACCGTCCTCGTCATCGTGCTGCTCCCGCTGCTCGTGGTGGGCGTGGGCATGTGGGCCCTCGCCGGGCGGATGGACCGTCTCGACACGGTCCCCGCCGCCGTCGTCAACCTCGATGCGGGCGCGACGATGGAGGTCGACGGCGAGGAGCAGACCGTCCCCTTCGGGCGGATGCTCGCCGGGGGCCTCACCCAGCCGACCACCGTCTCGGACGCCGGCTCCGACGCGACCGCCGGGCTGGACTGGCGCCTGACCTCTCTCGAGGACGCCGAGTCCGGGCTGAAGGACGGCACCTACTCCGCCGTCGTCATCATCCCCGAGAACTTCTCCGCGCACCTGGCGACCCTCGGCACGACCGACGCCGCCCAGGCGCAGCTGACCGTCTACTCCAACGACGCCTCCGGCATGATCACCTCCCTGGTGGGCTCCTCGATCGCGGACGCCTCCGCGGCGAGCCTGAACACGGAGCTGACCGAGCAGTACCTCGACGGGATCTACGTCGGCTTCGGGGACCTCAAGGACGGATTCTCGGAGGCCGCCGACGGCGCGGACGAGCTCGCCGGCGGCACGCGCGACCTCGCCGACGGCACAGAGGAGCTGGCAGGTGGTGCGGGGCAGCTGGCCGAGGGCACCGAGGAGCTCTCCTCCGGAGCCGGTGAGCTCGCCTCGGGCGCGGGCGAGCTGGCGGATGGCACCGATGCCCTCGCGGGCGGCACGGGCGATCTCGCCACGGGCCTGGACCAGCTCGCGGACGGCACCGACGGGATCGCCGGCGGCACCCGGGACCTGTCCACGGGCCTGGATCAGCTCGCCGACGGGACGGGCGGCGTCGCCGGCGGCAGCCAGGACCTGGCGAGCGGGCTGGATCAGCTCGCCGACGGCGGCGAAGGCGTGAGCGCCGGGATCGCCGGCATCCAGCAGGGCCTGTCGGGGAGCCCCGAGCAGCCCGGGCTCCTCGACGCGACGGGCGCGGTCCGCGCGGGCGCGGAGGGGGACGGCACCGCCCGGAACCCCGGTCTCGTCGACGGCACCGCGCAGCTCGCCGACGGCCTCGAGACCTACGCCGACGGGACCCGGCAGGCCGCCCGGGCCGTCAGCGGCGACGGCACGCCGCAGAATCCCGGCCTGGTGGGCACGAGCGAGCAGGTCGCGGGCGGCACCCGGGAGCTGAGCGACGCCCTCGCCGGCAGCGGCACCTATGAGGATCCGGGCATGGTGGCCCTCGCCCAGCAGATCGACGCCTACTGCGCGGACGCCGGGACCGGCACGGACAGCGGGGCCTCGGACGGCGGGGGCTCCGGCGTCGCCGGCGCGCCGGATCCCCAGCTGTGCGCGATGGCCACGGGCCTGAGCGGCTATGCCTACGGCGTGGACGAGGCCCTGCACGGCGAGGACGGCGGCGGCGGGCTGGTCGCCGGGACCCAGGGCGTGGCCGACTACGCCGGAGGCGTCGAGTCCGCCTTCACAGGAGACGGCACCGCCGAGAACCCCGGCCTCGTCACCGGCGCGGACTCCCTGGCGACCGGGGCGCGCGGCCTCGCCGACGGGATGCCCGCGCTGGTCGACGGCATCGTCCGGATCGACGAGGGCACCGGTTCCCTCGCCGCGGGCGTGGACCAGCTCGCCGAGGGATCCGGTCAGCTGTCCACCGGACTGCGGCAGAGCGCGGACGGCGCGAGCACCCTCGCCGACGGGGCGGGGCAGCTCGCCACGGGGACCCGGCAGAGCGCGGACGGCGCGGGCCTGCTCGCCGATGGTGCAGAGGAGCTCGCGGGCGGCACGCGGCAGAGCGCCGACGGGGCGCAGACCCTCGCAGGCGGCGCCGACGAGCTCGCCACCGGGACCCGCGGTCTCGCCGACGGGACGCAGGGCCTGGCCGAGGGCACGACCGAGCTCGCGGACGGCAGCCGTGACCTCGCCGACGGCACCACGGAGCTCGCGGACGGGGCGGATCAGCTGGCCGACGGCGGCGAGGACCTCGCCACCGGCCTCGCCGACGGCGCCGACGGCGTCCCCTCCTACACGCCGGAGGAGCGGGAGGCGATGTCCCGGATGGCGGCCCAGCCCGTCACCTCCCTCGCGCAGCGGCAGAACGCCTCCGACGGCGCGACCACCTCGACCTTCCCCTTCGTCGTGGGCCTCGCTCTGTGGCTGGGCGCCTTCAGCATGTTCCTGCTGCTGCCCGCCCTGCAGCGCCGCCTGCTGGATCAGGCGATCCCGATGTGGCTGGTGGTGCTGCGCAGTCTGCTTCCGGCCGTCGCGGTCGGCGTCGTGCAGACCGTCGCGGTGCTCGCGATCCTCACGATGATCGGCATCGCCCCGGTGTCCCCGCTGTCGGTGGGCGTGATCTCCCTCGCGGCGGCGGTCATGTTCGCGGCCTTCCACCAGGGGCTGCTCGCGCTGCTGGGTGAGAGGATCGGCCGGATCGTGTCGATCGTGGTGATGGTGCTGCAGGTGGTGACGCTGGTGGGGATCCTGCCGGTGGAGACCGCCCCGCCGCTGCTGCAGTCGATCAGCGGCTACCTGCCGCTCGCCGTCGTCTCGCAGGGCCTCGTGCATGCGGCGCTCGGCGGCTCGCTCGTCTCGACGACGAGCACGCTGCTGGGGATCGGCGCCTGGCTCGCGGTGTCCCTCGGAGCGACGCTGCTCGCCTCGCGGGGCGCGCGGCTGGCGGAGACGACCCGCGCCCCCGCGGTCGCCCCGGCTCCTGCCTGACCGGGTCCCGCTCCGGCGGACGCACCGTCCGGTCCCGTACCGGCCGGCGGGCCGGGGGCACCGGCGGGTCCGCGGAACCGTCACCGGAAGTCGCGGGAGGTGCCGGTCGCGGGCAGGTGGAAGGCGCGGACCCCGTCCGCGATGAGGTTCACCGCCCCGGTCCGGTTCTCGACGATCCCGCGCAGGACGACGGCCCGGGAGGTGCGCAGCACGGCCCGGTGCCGGGACCAGAGCCCCTGCGAGCAGACCACGTTGAGGATCCCGGTCTCGTCCTCGAGGCTGAGGAAGGTGATGCCGGAGGCGGTCTGGGGGCGCTGGCGGTGCGTGATCACGCCGGCGACGTGATGGCGGGAGCCGTCCTCGGCGGTGCGCATGTCCAGGATCGTCTCCACACCCTGCGTCGAGAGCTCCTCCCGCACGAGCGCCATCGGATGCTCCCCGGGGGTGATGCCCGTGGCCCAGGAGTCGGCGGCGGCGAGCTCCGCATCGCTCATGCCGGGCAGCATGGGGGCATCGGCTCCGACGGACAGATGGGGCAGCCTGTCCGGGGACTCCTGGGCCGCGGCCCCTGCGGCCCACAGCGCCTGACGGCGTGACGGGGCGAGGCCGTCGAGCGCCCCGGCGGTCGCGAGGGCCTCGAGCTGGCGGGTGCCGAGGCTCACCCGCCGGGCGAGGTCGGGGATCGAGGCGAAGGGGCCGTCCTGCTCGCGGGCCTGGACGATCGCCTCCGCCGTCTTCTTCGTGATCCCCCGCACCTGGGTCAGGCCCAGCCGGATCGCCGGGCCCTGCGCGGCCCTCTCCCCCTGCACCTGCATGCGCGGCGCGGCGGTCCGGGCGGCGACCTCCTCGTCGGAGGCGACCCGGTAGGCCCGGTGCTCCGCATCGATCTCGAGGGTGGTGGCGACATCGCTGATCGCCACGTCGACCCCGCGGGTGAGAACGCCGTGGCGGCGGGCATCGGCCACGAGGGACTGCGGCGAGTAGAAGCCCATCGGCTGGGACCGCAGCAGGGCTGCGGTGAAGGCCGCCGGGTAGTGGCATTTGAGATAGGCGCTCGCGTAGACGAGATAGGCGAAGGAGTACGCGTGCGACTCGGGGAAGCCGTAGTCGGCGAAGGCGAGCAGCTTGCGGTGGATCATCTGCGCGTCCTCGCCGACGATCCCGTGCCGGGCCATCCCGGTGAAGAGCTCGTCGGACAGCTCGAGCATCCTCTCGGTCGAGCGCTTGGAGCCCATGGCGCGGCGCAGCCGGTCCGCCTGCGCGGGGGTGAAGTCGGCGACGTCGACGGCCATCTGCATGAGCTGCTCCTGGAACAGCGGGACGCCGTGGGTGCGATGCAAGGACTTCTTCAGCAGCGGATGGATGACGGTGGCCTCCTCCTCGCCGTTGTGCCGACGGATGTAGGGGTGGACGGATCCGCCCTGGATGGGGCCGGGGCGGATCAGGGCCACCTCGATGACGAGGTCGTAGAACTCCCGGGGCTTCAGCCGCGGCAGGGTGGCGATCTGGGCACGGGACTCGACCTGGAACACCCCCACGCTGTCCCCGGTGCACAGCATGTCGTAGACGGCGGCGTCCTCCTGCGGCAGGGAGCGCAGCGCGAACTCCTGCCCGTGGTACTCGCCGACCAGGCGCAGGGCGTGGTCCAGGGCGGTGAGCATCCCCAGGCCCAGCAGGTCGAACTTGACCAGGCCCGCATCGGCGCAGTCGTCCTTGTCCCACTGCAGGATGGTGCGGTCCTTCATCGCGGACCACTGCACGGGGCACAGCTCGATCACGGGGCGGTCCGCGAGCACCATGCCGCCGGAATGGATGCCCAGATGCCGCGGGGCGTCGCGCAGCTGCCGGGCGAGGGCGGCGACGTCGGCGGGGACACCGGACGTCTCCAGGGAGGAGAAGGAGCGTTCGATCCGCTTGGACCAGGCGTCCTGCTGGCCCGCCCCGTAGCCGAGCGCTCGGGCGGCGTCGCGGACGGCGAGCTTCGCCCGGTAGCTGATGACGTTGGCGACCTGCGCGGCCTCCTCGCGGCCGTATCGTCTGTAGACGTCCTGGATCACCTCCTCGCGGCGGGCGGAGTCGATGTCCAGGTCGATGTCCGGGTAGCCCTCCCGCTCCGGGGAGAGGAACCGCTCGAACAGGAGCCCGTGCAGGACCGGGTCGACGGCGGTGATCCCGAGCGCGAAGCAGACCGCGCTGTTGGCCGCGGAGCCGCGGCCCTGGCACAGGATCCCCTTCTGCTCGCAGAAGTGCGTGATCTGGTGGACGATGAGGAAGTAGCCGGGGAATCCCATCTCGATGATGATCTCCAGCTCCCGGTCGATCTGCGCCCAGGCCCCGGGCTGCTTCTCCGGCCTCCCGGGCGCGGGCCGGGGACCGTAGACCCGGCGGCCTCCCTGCTCGACGAGCTCGCGCAGGTGGCTCTCCTCGGTGTGCCCCGCCGGCACCGGGAAGGGCGGCAGCCCGGGGGCCAGCAGCTGCAGGTCCAGGGCGCAGTCGCGGCCCAGGCGCGCGGCCTCCGCCACGGCCTGCGGGTAGCGCGGCACCAGGCGGCTCATCTCCTCGCCGCTGCGCAGGTGGGCGAGGCGTCCGGCGAGGTACGGATCGGCCTCCTCGAGGCTCACCCCGGCGCGCAGGGCGGCATGGACGTCGGCCAGGCGCTTGTGCCCGGGATGCGCGTAGTGGGCGTTGGTGGTGGCGATGACGGGCAGCGTGACGGTGTCGAGCCCGATCTCCTCGCGGACGATCCGCGCCCCCTGGACCAGGGCGTCGTGCAGCTCGTCGTCCAGCATCCCTCCCCCGGCAGGGAGCTCGACGACGACGTTCCCCGGGCCGAACAGCTCGACCAGGCGCTGGATCCCTGCGGCGGCCGCCTGCGCCGCCGCCTCGAGGTCCCCCTCCTCCAGCAGCGGTCGCACGGCCCGCAGCACGGCTCCCTTGCGGCAGCCGGTGAGGATCAGCCAGTGGCCCTCCCGGGCGATGCGGGAGAGCTCGGTGAGGCGGTAGCGGGGAACCCCTTTCGTGCCGCTGTCGAGGTGGGCCCGGCCGATGGCGGCGGACAGCGCACGGTAGCCGGTCTCGTCCCGCACGAGGACGAGCAGATGCTCCCCCTCGGGATCGGGCACGCCCGTGCGCGCGGCGCTGAGGACGGGGACGGCGTCGGCCACGGCGGAGCCCGGGGCGAGCCCCAGGGTGAGCTCGGCCCCGAAGACAGTGGTCACGCCGTGCTCGCGCGCCGCGCGGGAGAAGCGCACGGCCCCGGGCATGCCGTCGTGGTCGACGATCGCCAGGGCGTGCAGCCCCAAGCGCGCCGCGGCCCGGACCATCTCCTCCGGGCTCGAGGCGCCGTCGAGGAAGCTGAAGTGGGAATGGGCGTGCAGCTCCGCGTACGGGACCTCCGCAGAGGGACGGTAGCCGTCGTCCTCGGACCGTGCAGGCGGTGCGGGAGCGGTCCCGGCAGGCAGCAGGTCGAGATCCACGGGCCGGTCCGACAACACCGCCTCGAGGTCCTTCCAGGCCTGCGGTCCTCGGGACCAGCCGCTCATGACGTCCTCCGCATCTCAGTCGCCCTGCGCATCTCAGTCATAGATCCCCTCCACCTGCCAGGAGTCCCCGCGGGACAGCAGGAGCAACGCCATGTCCGTGCCCTCCGGGTCCGTCGCCCCCGGGGGATCCGCGCCGATGACGAGCTGGATCCGGGCGGCGCGGCGGCCGTCGCCGCCCCACCAGCGCTCGTCCAGCAGCACCGGGGCGCCATGGGCGCGCACCGGGCGGCGAGCACCGGTCGGGAGGCCATGGTCTGCGAGCGCCCCGGCCTCGGCGGCGGGGACGAGCAGGCGCGCGGGCAGGGCGCTCAGCAGGCCGCGGGCGTCGACGCGGACGGGACGTCCGGACGCGTCCTCGAGGAGCACCGAGGGCGGCCTGCGGAACACGGTCGCAGGTGCCGGCCGCAGGAGGCCGCCGTCCCAGGGACCCGGTCGCGGCACCGGCTTCTGCGCCCGCCAGGGCACCAGCCGGGTCTGCTCGGCGAGCAGGCGGCCGCCCACCGGGACGGGGACCTGGACCGCCTCCTCCCCGGCGAGGCCCTGGATGCGCGCGAAGGCGCGTCCGGCGCGGAGATCGGCCTCTCCCGCGCTGCCCCAGAGCGCCGCCGCCCCCTCCCCCGCGGGCATCAGCTGCAGAGGCTGGAGGAGCAGCTGGGTGATCGCCCCGGTCTCCTGCCCCCTCCGCTGCGCCGTGGCGAGCCAGCCCTCGCACTGCCAGCGCACGCGGTCCACGACGTCGGCCGGGGTCAGCTCGCCGTCATGGCGCCAGGTGCGCTCGAGCTCCTCGCCCTGCTCGGTGCGGCCGATGATCCGCAGCCGCGTGCAGATCAGCCCGCGCGCCACGAGCATGCCGTGCAGCTCGTCGGCCATCGGGCGCGCGGCGAAGGCGGCCTGGTCGGACCGGACGAGCGGGGTCTCGAGCACACGCAGCACCTCGATCGGCTGCTCGGGGCGGTGCATGGCCGGCGGGGTCGGCTCCCCGCCGCGCGCGAGAAGCTGCAGCAGGGCGACATCCGCCCCGAAACGGTCCTGGACGGAGGCCGCCGGGAGCGCTGCCAGGTCCCCGAGGGTCGCGATGCCCAGGCGGAGGAGCAGGTCGACCACCTCGGTGAGGTCGAGGCGGTCCGCGCCGGTCGGCCCCGGCCGGTCCCGATGCCCCCAGCCCGGTCCCACCGGGGCGTGGCGCAGCGTGGCGATGTCGTGGGGCGCGAGGTACTCGGCGCTGCGTCCGGGACGGATGATCCGTCCGCTGCGGGCTGCGAGCAGCGCGGCGAAGGGCCCGTCGGCGATGCCGACCCGCGCTTCCCAGCCGGTGAGGTCCGCAACGGCGTCGAGGATGCTCTCGGCCAGCTGCGGCTCCCCTCCCCGGTGGCGGGCCGGTCCGCGGGCTGCCATGAGGAGCACGCCGGGGCGCAGAACGTCCACGCCCGCGGCGACGGTGTCGGTCGCCGCGGCGACCACCTCGAACAGGGCGGATTCGTGCTCGCGGTCCGCCTCGAGGACGAGCATCCCGGGGCAGGCGGCCTGGGCGGCGCGGCGGCGCATGCCGAGGACCACGCCGGCCGCGGCCGCCGCCGCGTCGGCGCGGATCACGCGGTGACGCTCGACCAGGACCATCGGTGATGCCGCTGCGGACGGGACGGCGGTCTCCTGCGTCGCGTCCCGTCCGGTCCGCTGCTGCGCGGGCTGCGGACCCCGATGCCGGTCCAGCGCGGACAGCAGCCGCCAGTGCGGGACGAGCACCGCTGCGGTGCGGGTCGCCGGAGGCGTCCGCTGCTCCGGGACGGGCATTAGACGGCCCTCCGCAGCGGCGGCGCGACGACGTGAGGGGCTCGCACGGAGCGCAGCAGCGGCGGCGCTGCGGTGGTCGTCGATGCGGGGCGCAGCAGCCCCTGCACATCGGGCAGCAGCACCTCGATCTCGCGCCGTCCGGCGATGCCGCGTCCGGCCGCGCTCACCCGCAGCAGGCGCCTGCGCAGCCGTCCCGATCCTCGTCCCAGGCCCTGCCAGCGCGCTTCCGCGGACTGCAGACGCAGATCCGCGCGTCCCGGCGGATCCGCCGCCAGCACCAGCGTGTCCCGGGTGCGGGCGCGGGAGGCGAGGGTGCGCCACAGGACAGGGGCCAGATGCAGGTCGGGGCCGAGCACGACCACTCCCGTCCCGTCCACCAGGGCGGAGAGCACCTGAGGCAGCTGCGGCATCTCCTCCGGACGGCCGGTGGGGATGAACGCGAGCCGATCCGGGTCCGCTCCGGCGTCCAGCAGGCTGCGCAGCCCGGCGTCGGGCATGCCGACGATCGCGCACCAGGAGTCCTCCCCCATCGCGGCCGCGGCGAGGGCCAGCAGCAGAGAGGAGCGGGCCGCCCCGCCGACGGCGAGGCTGCTGCCCGCCCGCAGCATCCCGTACGGGACCAGCGGGGCCAGAGCGGCGGGGACGGGGAGGTGCCCGGAGTCATCCCGTGCGGGGAGCTGCTCGTCCGGCGCCTCCTGCGGAGCGGTGAGAGCTCGGGCAGGAGACGGCGGGACCGGTCGGCGCAGAGCGGTGCGGTCGATCCGCCCGCCCCAGCGGGCGGTGGCGCGCTCCGCCGCACCGAGCACCGCCTGAGCGTGGGCGAGCCGGGCTCCCTGCCCCCGCCGCTGCGGGGCCTGCATCGCCGTGCTCATGCTCCTGCCCTCCTCCGTTCGCTCCCTGCGCCGGGACATCCATCATCATCGAACACATGTTCGACTCTACGCCGCGGAGCGGACCTGTCGTCAAGCGGGGCGGGCGGTGTCGTCGAACGCATGTCCGCATCATGGGCGAGGGACCCGACAGACCGGCCCGTCCTCGTCCGCGAGGGCCCCGATCCGGAGCCGGACGCACGGGCTCGCTCGCGGGCAGGCCTGGCAGAGTGGGGGCGTCGGACCACCGTCGCGTCGCCGGCGACGCGCCTCACGAAGGAGAGATCGCATGCGCGCACTCGTGCTGCAGGAGAAGGGCCGCATGGCCATCGAGGAGATCCCGGACCTGGGCGGCCCCGGCCCCGGCGAGGTGAAGATCGCCATGCACACCGTGGGCATCTGCGCCTCCGACGTGCACTACCTGACCCACGGGCGGATCGGCCCCTTCGTCGTCGAGGCGCCGATGGTGCTGGGCCACGAGGGCTCCGGCACCGTGGTCGCCGTCGGCGAGGGCGTCAGCCATCTGTCCCCCGGCGACCGCGTCGCCATGGAGCCGGGCGTGCCGGACCTCGCCTC
This sequence comes from Brachybacterium hainanense, assembly GCF_042434575.1. Classification (NCBI taxonomy): domain Bacteria; kingdom Bacillati; phylum Actinomycetota; class Actinomycetes; order Micrococcales; family Dermabacteraceae; genus Brachybacterium; species Brachybacterium hainanense. The sequence continues at coordinate 167,015 of NZ_JBHLSV010000010.1, read as the reverse complement.
CCGAGCCGTGCGCGAGGGCAACTACAACGTCGACCCCGGCGTGCGCTTCTGGGCCACCCCGCCCGTCCACGGCTGTCTCGCCGACGAGGTCATCCACCCCGCCGCCTACACCTTCCGGCTCCCCGACGCGCTGAGCTACGCAGAGGGCGCCATGATCGAGCCCTTCTCCGTGGGCATGTTCGCCGCCACGAGGGCGCAGATCTCCCCCGGCGACGTCGCCGCCGTGATCGGCAGCGGGACGATCGGCATCATGATCGCCCTCGCCGCCCGCGCGGGCGGGGCGAGCCGCGTCTACGTCAGCGACGTGCTGCCGCAGAAGCTGGGCCTGCTCGACGGGCTCGACGGGATCATCCCGGTGGACGCCACCCAGGAGGACCTGGGCGAGCGCGTGCGCGCCGAGACCGACGGCTGGGGGCCGCAGGTCGTCTTCGAGGCATCCGGTGCGGCGCCGGCCTACCGCGGCCTGTGGTCGATCCCGGCACCCGGGGGACGGATCGTGCTGGTGGGCATGCCCGTCTCCGACGTCCCCTTCGACGTCTCCACCGCCGCCGCCCGCGGGCTGAGCATCGAGACCGTCTTCCGCTACAAGAACGTCTACGGCAAGGCGATCGACCTCGCCGCGACCGATGCCGTGGACCTGGGCCGCTTCGTCACCGAGACCTTCGCCTTCGACGATGCGACCGCCGCCTTCGACCGCTTCCTCGAGGGGCGCCCGACGGACGTGAAGCTGCAGATCCGGCTGTGAGCCGGGCGGGCGACGATGATGCGGCGGGAGATGGAAGGCCGCTCCGGCGCATCCATCTCCTGCGTCACGCCGAACCGGTGGCGAGCCCGTCCCTCGATCCGGCGCGGTGGCCGCTCAGCCCGGAGGGCCGAGCGGCTGCCCGGAGGACCGGCAGGAGGCTCCCCGCCGGGGCCCTGGTGCTGAGCAGCGCCGAGGTCAAAGCGGTCGAGACGGCCCAGCTCGCCACCGGTGCCGCACCGGTCCTCGACGACCGCTTCGGTGAGGTCCGTCGTCCGGGCGAGCCCTTCGACTCCCAGGTCCGCGCACGGCGTCGGGCCTGGGTCGGCGGGACCCCGGATGCGCGGCACCGCGGATGGGAGAGCCTCTCCGCGGCCGGGACACGTTTCGACCAGGCCGTGCGCGAGCATCTCGCGGGATGCGACGGAGACCTGGTCATCGCTGCGCATGGCATGGTCATCACCGCATGGCTCGTCGTGACGGACCGGCTGGAAGCCGGGGAGGAGGCGGCCTGCTTCTGGGAGGGGCTGTGCTTCCCGGACCTCCTCGGTGCGGAGGTGGAGGCGGGAAGGGCCCCCGGTCAGAACGGGTAGCCGTGCTCCGCGAGGAACAGACCCGCCGAGAGCGCGGCGTAGAGCAGGAAGGTCCCGGCGATCCATGGGCATGCCCAGCGGCTCGTCGCATGCTCGGTCCGGCGCATCACCGGGAGCATCGCGAGCAGGCCGAGGACCTGGACGGCGGTGAGCAGGAGGTACGACCAGTCCGAGAACACCCAGGCGAGCGGGACGAAGTGCAGCGCCACGCAGAGGCCGATCCACCAGCCGTACCAGCGGGTCAGCCTCCTCCGGGCGAGCAGCAGGCATCCGCCTCCGATCAGCACGACCTCGGCGACCACGACGGCCGCGAAGACCCCGTAGCGTCCGTCGAGCGCCGTCGCCGTCGCCCAGTTGCGCCACACCAGGAGCCCGAACCCGGTTCCGAGCAGCAGACCGAGCACCGATCCCGCTCCCCACAGCGGTCGCAGCCCGGGGCGCGGATCCTCCTGCGCCCACCCGAACCATCCGGCTCCCATGACCGCGAGCCACGCGATCGCGAACGCCTGGTCGCGGAGAAATTCTGTGAGCATGGCGGTCCTCCTCAGGCCTCGGCATCGGTCGGGCCGCGGCGTGGATCGCCCTCAGTCTCTCAGGTCGCCGCGTCCGCCCTCTCCCACCGGTCCGGCGGGCCGCCGTGGATCATGAGGAGGGGGTGGGAGCCCCGTCCACGCCGGTCGTGAGGGAGCAGCGGTCGATGACCGATCCTCCGACCAGGGTGACGTGCGCCCGCTGCACGTAGGCGGGGTCGGTGAGCGCCTCCGCGAGCGCCCGGACGTACTCGAGGGCGTCGGCATCGGCATGGGAGAGGTTCGTGAGATCCACCTCCACGGGGGCCTCGGGATCCACGGCGCGGGCGCGCCGGATCTGCTGCTCCAGCGGCCACGCGGTATCGCGCGTCAGGCAGCCGGAGACCTCGAGGGTGATCGTGTCCAGGGCGATGTCGGCGCGGACGACGATGGACAGCGTGTGCGGCATGGCGGGCCTCCTCCGGCCACGACGACGTGACCTCGGTGCGGGTGTCGGGCGGGCGGCTGCGTCTGCTGTCCGGATCCGTGACCGGTCCGGCGGGAGCGGAGGCTCCTCGGACGGATGGCATGTCGACGGTAGGCGAGCGGCGGGGGCGCGCCCAAGGCTGTCGACCGCCTGGACGGCAGGGCCGAGGACGGGCGCGGATCAGCGGTGCTCGTCGCTGGTCCGCTGCCGCTCGCGCATCCCGTGCGTGAGCTGACGGACGTCGGTCTCGGGGTCGAAGCTCGATCCGATCCCGCCCGCGACGACGCCCATCGCGGCGCTCAGCCACGCGATGCCCATGTAGTGCGAGAACCTCGCAGGCTGACCGAGGACGTCGGACATGAAGGACGGGTCGATGACGATCGCCCCGCTGATGAGGATGAGCACCACGAGCACGACGTACAGGGCCAGGACGCACAGGAAGAGGGTCGCCAGCGTCGAGAGGTTGTACAGCATCGCCACGCCTGGTCCCCGTTCCGGTCCCGCGCGGTCCCAGAGCCCGTTGCGGAGCACGAGCCAGAGGACCATCACAGTCATGGAGAGAAGACCGATGACGAGCAGACGGGCGGTGGACAGGGCGGCGGCCATCTGCCAGATCGAGTTGTAGAAGATGCCGAAGGCTCCCGCCGCCGAGGCCGCGGCCAGAGCGCTCGACAGCTTCCGGGCCGTGCGCCAGGGGGCGTTCGTCACGACCATGCCGATCACGGTCCGCACGGGCCCCGTGAGGCGCCGGGCATGCAGCAGGAGCGCATCGCGCTCGGGGTCCTCCGCCCAGGCGGACCGGCGGCGGGGCATCCCCGCACGGTCGGGAGCATCGCCGTCCAGGGCGTGCACGATGCTGTCCGCGGCGACCTCGGCGATCCGCGTGCGGCGGGCGATGATCCCCAGCGTGGGCCAGAACAGCGCCGCGAGCCGCTCTTGCGGGAACACCTCGGCGACGAGGAGCTCGCCATGGATGCAGCGGGGCATCTCGGTGAGGACGACGGTCGCCGAGAAGCGGCCGCTCGCACGGGTGCTCGCCGTCTCGGCCAGGAGGAGGGAGCCGTCCGGCCGTGTCTCCACGAGGGCTGATCGCACCTCGATCGCCGGATCGACCCCGAGCCGCTCCCCCAGGCGCTCGTGCACGAGAGGCTCCACGTCGAGGAATCTGCGGGTGGGCAGGCCGGGATCCGCGACGACGAGGACCGAGAGGGACGCCCCGGCATCGGGCACCGCGTCCTGGTGCAGGGCATCGGTCGGGATGCGGCCCGTGGAGGCACGGCGCGGTCGCGACGAAGGCGCAGGTGGGGAGGTCGGCATCCGGCCACCGTAGGACAGGCGCTCGCGGACGAGGGTGCCGCCGACCATGCGGTCGGCCTCCGGGCCGGCCCGCATCCCCGTGCGGCGACCGCACCGCGGCGGCTCCGTCTTGCCCCGGAGCCGACCATGCGGTAGAACCTGGGTGTCATCCGAGCTCACGTCAGGAGAGATGGCGTTCGATGTCCGGGATCCCCCACCACCGACTCGCACAAGAGTTCCTCGCCCTCAGCAGATTCCTTCACGAGGGCGGCTCACCAGGTGCCGCGCGCCTGCGCGTGGTCCACCTCGCCCGAACCATGATCGAGGGATGCGACTGGGCGTGCATCACCATGCGCCCGACGAACGCCTCCGCCTGGACCGCCGGCGCGACCGATGACGTGGCCCGGGAGATCGACCGCCTCCAGTACGACGTCGAGGACGGTCCGTGCCTCGAGGCCGCACGGACGCGTCAGCCCATGTGGAGCGAGGACCTGGCCGAGGAGACCCGGTGGCCGCAGTTCTGCGCCCTCGCCCGGGAGGACGGCAGGGTGAGGAGCGTGCTCGCCTTCCATCTGCTCGACGAGCCGGTCCCGACGGCGCTGAACCTCTACTCCGCCTCCCCGCACGGGCTCGGGGACGAGGCGATCGCGACCGGCGCCGTCTTCGCCATCCATGCCGCGACCCTCATGGCCCACGCGGACAGCGAGCAGCGGGCGCAGACGCTCGGGAACGCGCTCTCGACGAGCCGACAGATCGGGGCAGCCATCGGGATCCTGATGCGCGCGCACGGGATCACCCAGGACGAGGCCTTCCGCCTGCTGCGCTCCGCGAGCAACCAGATGAACCGCAAGCTCCACGAGATCGCCGAGGACGTCACGGCCCTGGGGGACATCCCCGACCGGAGCCGGAGCTGAACGGGAGCTGAGCGGGATGCTTGCGTCCCGGATCACGGAACGGTAACGTCAAGGCAGGTCCAGCAGAGGGCTCCGCACCGCAGTGAAGGAGCTCTCCCATGTCCCCACGTACGCTCGCCCATCGACGGCCCGCCGTGCACCCGGAGAGGAAGTACCTCACCGCGGACGGCTCCCCTGCGACGCCCGACGTCCCGGAGGACGCCGAGGACACCTCGCCCTCGCGGATGTTCGCTCTCGCCCGGCGTGAGCAGATCCTGGATGCGGCCGCCGCGGCCTTCGCCGAGCACGGCTATCACGGGGTGAGCGTCCGCACGCTCGCCTCGACGATCGGCATCAGCCACCCGGGCCTCCTGCACCACTTCCCCACGAAGACCTCCATCCTCAGCGCGGTCATCGACCGGCTCGAGGATCGGGCTCAGAGCGCGCTCGACGAGGACCTGGACGCCATGCCGGGACGTGACGAGACCATCCGGGGGATCGTCGACTTCTACGATCCCGGGTCGCATCTCATCCAGCTGCTCGCGACGCTCGACAGCGAAGGGGTCAGCTCCGAGTATCCCGAGCGCATGCGCAGCGCCCGGCTGCGCCGCGTGCACGAGCACATCATCGAGCGTCGGCTCGCGCAGCTGGCGGAGGACGGGGGCGTGCGCCCCCGCCACTCCCCCGCCTTCGCCGCGCGCGCCTTCCTCTCCCTGGTCATGGGCTACGCGACGCGGGAGCGGACGGTGCGCACCATGCAGGACGACGTCCACGGCGATGCCCCGCGCGCCGAGCTGCGCCGGGCGCTCGAGCTGTTCCTGCGCGAGTGAGCGGTCCCCGGGCGCCCTGCCGCAACGGCGGCGGGCGCCCGGGCTGCGGCGGACCTCAGGCGTTGTCGCCTCCGGTGTCGGCCGGCGCTGCGGCGGCATCCCCTCCGTCGCCCCACTGCCAGGATGCGATCTCGGGGAGGTCCTCGCCGTGGGAGTAGGCGTACGCCCGGGCCCGCGTCCGTTCGTCGGCCATCCGCTGGCGCAGCCCCGCGTAGCGGGTGGCGAGGTCGCCGACCCGGTCGATGACGTCCATCACGAGGTGGAAGCGGTCCACGTCGTTGCGCATGAGCATGTCGAAGGGGGTCGTGGTGGTGCCCTCCTCCTTGTAGCCGCGCACGTGGATGCGGGAGCCGCGGTCATGGCGGTAGGCCAGCCGATGGATCAGCCACGGGTAGCCGTGGTAGGCGAACACCACCGGGACGTCCCGCCCGAAGATCCCGTCGAAGGCGCTCCGCGAGAGCCCGTGCGGGTGCTCCGTGTCCTCCTGGAGCCGCATGAGGTCCACGACGTTGACGACTCGGATGCGCAGCTCGGGGATCTGCGCGGCCAGCAGCTCGGCGGCGGCGAGGGTCTCGATGGTGGGGATGTCGCCGGCGCAGGCGAGGACGACGTCCGGCTCCTCCCCCGCGCTCTCGGTGCCGGCCCATTCCCAGATCCCGAGGCCCCGTGTGCAGTGGAGCACGGCCTCGTCCATGCTCAGCCAGCTGGGACCGGGCTGCTTCCCGGCGACCACGACGTTCACGTACTGGCGCGAGCGCAGGCAGTGGTCGAACGTCGACAGCAGGGTGTTCGCGTCCGGCGGGAGGTAGACGCGGACGATCTCCGCCTTCTTGTTGACGACATGGTCGATGAAGCCGGGGTCCTGATGGCTGAACCCGTTGTGGTCCTGGCGCCAGACGTGGGAGCTCAGGAGGTAGTTCAGCGAGGCGATCGGGCGTCGCCACTCGATCTCGTTCGTGACCTTGAGCCATTTGGCGTGCTGGTTCACCATCGAGTCGACGATGTGGATGAACGCCTCGTAGGAGGAGAGCACCCCGTGGCGGCCCGTGAGGAGATAGCCCTCGAGCCATCCCTGGCACTGATGCTCGGAGAGCACCTCCATCACCCGGCCGGCCCGGGCGAGGTGCTCCGCGCGGTCCTCGGGGACGAAGTCGGCGTTCCACTGCTTGTCGGTGACCTCGTAGACGGCCTGCAGCCGGTTGGAGGCCGTCTCATCGGGTCCGAAGAGACGGAAGGTCGTGGGATTCTGCGCGATCACGTCCCGCAGCCAGGTGCCGAGGACGCGGGTCGGCTCAGCGAGGGTGGCTCCGGGAGCGGGCACCTCGACCGCGTACTCCCGGAAGTCGGGCAGCCGCAGCGGCTCCAGGATCGTTCCCCCGTTGGTGGTCGGGTTCGCGGACATGCGCAGCTCGCCGCGGGGTGAGGCCTCCGCGATCTGCGGGCACAGCCGTCCCTCCTCGTCGAACAGCTCCTCGGGCCGGTAGGAGCGCATCCAGGCCTCCAGCTGCGCGAGATGCTCCGCGGTGTCGCGGGCGCTGGTGAGGGGCACCTGGTGGGAGCGCCAGGAGCCTTCGGTCCGCTGCCCGTCGACCTCCTTCGGCCCGGTCCACCCCTTGGGGGTGCGCAGGACGATCATGGGCCAGCGCGGACGCTCGGGCTCGCGCCCCGCCTCGACCTCCGCTCGCGCGGCGGCCTTGATCTCGGCGATGCGATCCAGCACCTCGTCCAGGAGGACGGCGAAGCGCCGATGGAACTCGAGGGGGTCCTCCTCGTCGAAGCCGGCGGTGAAGAGGTGCGGTTCGTGCCCGTATCCGCGCATGAGGGCGGTGAGCTCCTCCTCGCCGATGCGCGCCAGCACCGTGGGGTTCGCGATCTTGTAGCCGTTGAGATGGAGGATCGGCAGCACGACCCCGTCCCGCGCCGGGTTCACGAACGCCGTGCCGTGCCAGGAGGTCGCGAGCGGTCCGGTCTCGGCCTCGCCGTCGCCGACGACGGTGACGGCCAGCTGGTCGGGGTTGTCGAACACGGCTCCGTAGGCGTGGGACAGCGAGTACCCGAGCTCCCCGCCCTCGTGGATCGAGCCCGGCGTCTCCGGGGCGACGTGGGAGGGGATGCCGCCGGGGAAGGAGAACTGGGTGAACAGCCGCCGGAGCCCCGCCTCGTCCCGGGAGATCGCCGGATAGGTCTCCGTGTAGGTGCCCTCGAGGTAGCTCGCCGCGACCAGGCCGGGGCCGCCGTGCCCCGGTCCCGTCACGAAGAGGGATCGCAGCGAGCGCTGCCGGATCGCCCGGTTGACGTGCGCGTACAGGAAGGTGAGGCCCGGGGTCGTCCCCCAGTGCCCCAGCAGCCGGGGCTTGACGTGCTCGGCCTCGAGCGGCCGGCGCAGGAGAGGGTTGTCCATGAGGTAGATCTGTCCCACGGACAGGTAGTTGGCGGCCCTCCACCAGGCGTGGAGGGCATGCAGCTCCTCGTCGATCGGGGCGGAGGGGGATGTGCTCGGCGGAGCGGGAACGGAGATCATGGTGCCTTCCTCGATCGCAGGGATCCGGTCCGGACCGCGAGGCCCGTGCCCCCACGCTACGGGTGATCGGCGAGGAGGGGAAGGGCGGGCGGAGGCGGAGCCCGGCGACCTTGGCAAAGAAATGGACGGCGATTCCGACCAGGCGGTCGGCGGGTCATCCGTGCACGGCATGGACGCTTTCTCGTCCGATATAGGAGGGGTTTCCGGGGTGGGGTGTCGCGACGCCCTCTCGATGCATAATCTGGAGACGGAGCAGATGCTCCACCGAAAGAGATCGACCAATCTGAAGAGAGGATCTGATCACATGGCCGACAGGAACAACCCTGGGCAGTTCGGGAACCGCGAGGACACGGAGGAGCAGGCTCGCAAGGGCGGCGAGGAGTCCTCGGGCAGCTTCGGCGAGCAGAACGCCGCGGACCCCCGGGAGGCGGGGCGCGAAGGCGGGCAGGCCTCCTCGGGCAGCTTCGGCGAGGAGAACTCCGCCGACCCCGCCGAGGCGGGTCGACGCGGAGCCGAGGCTCAGCCGACGGAGGCGAAGCGCGAGGGCGGTCTCCACAGCCACGACGGTGATCGCTGACCCGGTGGTTCCCCGAGACTGAGCGGGCGGGCGTCGACGCATCGCGTCGGCGCCCGCCCTTTCCCGTGATTGATGCGGCAACGAGGAGGAATGCGCCGAGGATTCGGATGGGCGAGAGTACTAGCCGCCTCCGGAATTCTCAGCGGCAGGTCCCGGGTGTGAATGCTCGGTCGACCCGCCGGGCGGATGATGGGAGAGGATTCGTCCGCATCCGGGCGGACGGCGCCCGGGCCGACGATTCCGGTGGGACGCCGTGACAGGGGAACTCGTCAGGACGATTCTGAGATGATCTCCCTGTCTTCTCCTGACATTTTCCGAGAGCGGGTTCGCCGCTTCCCGCTCTCCGGGTCCTCCCCTCAGCGGCTGTCGACGCGGAACCGGTCCCAGACCCGGTGCTCCGCCAGGAAGCGGCCCACGGCCTCGGCCGCGGCCGCGCCGTCAGGGGCCAGCACCACCCCCGCGCCGGGACCCGGGGCGGACCCCGCATCGATCCCCGTCAGCGGCGCGGTCGCCGCACAGCCCCGCAGCAGATGCTCCCCGTCACCCCAGGCGCCGATCGGCTTGCCGTGCCGCCAGCATTCCTCGGCCAGGATCGCGGCCCGCGGGTCGACGACGCCGTCGAGGTCTCCGACCCGCGCATCGAGGCTGGGGATCGCATCGGCGCCGCGCGCCGGCGCCCCCGCGAGCAGGAGCGCGTCCAGCTCGAGGGAGCGGGCGGTCGCGAAGGTCCGGTCCACGGCGCGGCCGGCGACGGAACCGCCCGCCGCCGCGATGAGGATCGGCCGGATCCGCAGCTCGACGAGGCGGTCGAGCACCGCCGGGAGATCGGCGGGCGGGACCTCGCGGTCCACCACGACCCCCACGACGCGCCCGTCCACCGGCCAGTGCCCTCCCAGCTGGGACAGCGCCGCCGAGTGCTCGACGGTGCGTGCCGCATGCGCGGATCCTTCCGGTCCGCTCGCGGCGGCCCCGGCATCGGGTGCGGGCAGGCCGAGCGCGGACGCGACGCGCGCGCACAGCTGGGAGTCGATGAAGGCGAGGCACTGCACCTGCCGCTCGCGGACCGCCGGGTCCGTGCACCGTCCGAGCTCGAAGGAGTACGCCGCCACGACGTGATCCCGCTCGAGATCGCTGAGCGATCTCCAGAACAGCCCGGCCTGGCTGAAATGGTCCTCGAAGGAGACCGGGTGCCGACGCTCCTTCGCCCCGCCCGCGACCTCCGCGGGGACGTCGAGGAACGCACGGGGATCCCCTCCGGCGACGACCGGGCAGCCGCCGCCCTGCGAGTTCGGCTGGTAGGGCGCGATACCGTCATGGACCGCCTGCTGGCCGAACCCGTCGCGCAGCATGTCGTCGACCGGTGCGTGCGGCCGGTTGACCGGCAGCTGCGCGAAGTTCGGTCCGCCGAGGCGGGTGATCTGCGTGTCGATGTACGAGAACAGCCGCCCCTGCAGCAGCGGATCATCGGTGACGTCGATGCCGGGAGGGAGGTTCCCGGGGTGGAAGGCGACCTGCTCCGTCTCCGCGAAGAAGTTGGTGGGGTTGCGATCCAGGGTGAGGCGACCCACCGGATGGACGGGGGCGAGCTCCTCGGGCACCAGCTTCGTGGGATCCAGCAGGTCGATCCCGTCGAACATCTGCTCCGGGGCATCGGGCAGCACCTGCATCCCCAGCTCCCAGCTGGGGAGGTGACCGGCGTCGATCGCATCGGCGAGGTCCCGGCGGTGGAAGTCGGGATCGGCTCCCCCGAGCATCTGCGCCTCGTCCCACGTGAGGGAGTGCACGCCCAGGTCGGGTTTCCAATGGAGCTTGACCAGCGAGGTGGTGCCCTCCGCATCGACGAGGCGGAAGGTGTGGACGCCGAACCCCTCCATCATCCGGTACGACCGCGGGATCGCCCGGTCGGACATCTGCCAGATGGCATGGTGCTGGGCCTCGGTGTGCAGCGAGACGAAGTCCCAGAAGGTGTCATGGGCGCTCTGCGCCTGCGGGATCTCGCGGTCCGGGTGAGGCTTCGCCGCATGGATGATGTCCGGGAACTTGATCGCGTCCTGGATGAAGAACACCGGGATGTTGTTGGCGACGAGGTCGTAGGTGCCCTCCCGGGTGTAGAACTTCGTCGCGAAGCCGCGGGTGTCGCGCACGGTGTCGGCGGAGCCCCGGGAGCCCACGACCGTCGAGAAGCGCGTGAACACCGGAGTGCGCCGCCCTGGGGCCAGGAAGTCCGCGACGGTCAGCGACGAGGCCGTCCCGTAGCTCACGAAGGTGCCGTAGGCGCCCGCGCCGCGCGCATGGACGACCCTCTCCGGGATCCGCTCGTGGTCGAAGTGCGTGATCTTCTCCCGCAGATGGTGATCCTGCAGCAGCACCGGTCCGCGAAGACCGGCGCGGAGCGAGTGATCGGTGTCGCGCAGGCGCAGGCCCTGCGACGTCGTCAGCGCGCCGCCGCTGCGCCGGATCGGGTCCGGCTGCTCCGGGGTGGGTGGCGGGGTGGGGGTGCGGGGATCGTCGGAGGACATGCGTGCTCCTTTCCAAACGGCTCTCGGGCCGGTGTCACGGGGTGGGAGATCCGCCGGTGACCGCGATCGTGGCCCCGACGACGTAGCTGGACTCTGCGGAGGTGAGGAAGACGTAGGCGGGTGCCAGCTCGGTGGGCTGTCCCGCGCGGCCTAGCGGGGTGGACGTCCCGAACTCCGGGAGGGCCTCCTTGGGCTGGCCGTCGGAGACCTGCAGCGGGGTCCAGATCGGGCCGGGGGCGACCGCGTTCACCCGGATCCCCCGCGGCGCGAGCTGCTGGGCGAGGCCCTTGGTGAAGTTGTTGATGGCCGCCTTCGTGGAGGCGTAGTCCACCAGGTGCGGCGAGGGCGAGTACGCCTGGATCGAGGTCGTGTTCACGATGGTGGACCCCGGGGCCAGATGTGGCAGGGCATCGCGCACGATCCGCGCCATGGCGGTGATGTTGACGTCGTAGGTCTCGAGCCACTGCTCGTCGCTGAGGTCCTCGAAGCGCTCCACGGCGATCTGCTTCCCCGCGTTGTTCACGAGAGCGTCGAGCGCGCCGAGCTCCTCCACGGCCCTCGCCACGAGCTGCGTCCGGGCGGCGGGGTCGGCCAGGTCGACCGGGATCAGGATCGCCCTGCGCCCCGCCTCCCGGATCACGCCGGCGATGTGCTGGGCGTCCTCCTCCTCCGCAGGCAGGTAGCTCATCGCGACGTCCGCGCCCTCCCGGGCGAAGGCGATCGCGACCGCTGCACCGATCCCGGAGTCGGCGCCCGTGATGAGGGCATGTCGTCCTTCCAGGCGGCCGGTTCCCCGGTACGTGTGCTCTCCGCGGTCGCTCGCGGGGATCAGCTCCGCGTCGAGGCCGGGCTCGGGCTGGTCCTGCACCGGCGGGCGGATCGCCGGGAAGCGGTGGACGGGGTCGCAGAAGGTGAGCTGGTCGGTGGTGGCGTCGGTGCTGGTCATCCTTCGTCCCTCCTCAGGTTCGTCCGCTGCGCGATGGCGGGGTTCGCCGGGCGCTCGGCCCCTGCGCCGCGAAGTCCGATCACGGTAGGCACGGCGCCGCGGGATCCGCACCGTGCACGCGGTCGGTGATCGTCGAAGAGTCCGTCTGACCAGCACAGGTCGGCATCGGCCGGAGCTCCGACCGCGTGGTCGGCGCCGCCGGCGCCGGTCCCGGTACATTCGGCTCGCATCTTCGCGACCGTCCGTGCGAACCGCGAACCGTCCGTGCGACAGGAGGCCCCCGATGTCCTTCTCCCGCAACAGCGCAGTGCGCGAGGCCCGCCTCCGCCCTCGCGGCGTCCCGGTCCCTCGTGAGCTCCTGGACCGTCGCCGGCTCCTGGCCCTGCTCTCCGCCGTCGTCCTGCTCCCCTCCGGCTGCTCCTCGATCCCCCGGGACGCCGAGGGCACGCTCGCCCGAGCAGCAGGCGGCGAGCTCCGGGTCGGCCTCACCGAGAACCCGCCCTGGACCGAGGCCTCCGCCGACGGAACGTTCGGCGGCACAGAGATCGACCTGGTCGAGGGGTACGCGCGCAGCATCGACGCCCGGATCGCCTGGACCGTGGGCTCGGAGAGCGAGCTCGCCCGTGCCATGGCCGCGCAGGAGCTGGACCTCGTGATCGGGGGCCTGACCGAGGACATGCCCTGGACCTCGCAGATCAGCGCCACCCGCCCGTACGCCGAGTCACGGGGACCGGACGGCGAGCGGCTGAAGATCGTGATGGGGGTCGCCCCGGGGGAGAACGCCCTCATGGTCTCCCTCGAGCGATACCTCGCCGAGCAGGGGGCGAGCTGTGACGCCCCGGCGAAGCGCGTCGAGCGGTGGAGATCCGGCCCCGGAAGCAGGCGCCGGATCCGGGCACGACGCCCTGCCCGAAGCCCAGCGCACGATGCTCGCGCGCGCGGTCCGGCTCGAGCAGGTCTCCCTCGTGTGCGCCGCGGTGGCCGTCGCGCTCCAGGTCATGCTCGCCGGGCAGTCCCAGGCCATGAAGGCCGCCTGGATCGAGGACTCCCTCGCCATGCTCCCTCCGATCGCCTTCCTGGTGGCCTCCCGCAGGATCCGGCGCGCCCCGCACGCGGAGTTCCCCTACGGCCATCACCGCTCCATCGGGGTCGCCCACCTCGTCGCCTCCGTCGCCCTGCTGTCCATGGGCCTGTTCCTGCTCATCGACTCCGGGACGACGCTCGTGCGCGCGGAGCGGCCCACCGTGGGCCTCACGGTCCTGGCCGGGCACGCGTTCTGGGCCGGCTGGTCGATGATCGGGATCCTCGTGCTCGCGCTCATCCCGCCGATCCTCCTGGGACGCCGCAAGAAGAAGCTCGCCGAGCCGCTGCACGACAAGGTGCTCTACGCCGACGCCGACATGAACACCGCCGACTGGTCCTCGACCGCGACCAGCATCGTCGGCGTCCTCGGGATCGGTCTGGGACTGTGGTGGCTCGACCCGGTGGCCGCGATCCTGATCTCGCTGTCGATCCTCCACGACGGCGTCAAGAACCTCCGGGCGGCGCTGCGGGGGCTGACCGACGGCCGGGCGCGCACCTTCGACGACGCCGAGCCCCATCCCCTCATCGCCGAGGTCGAGGAGCGGGCTCGCGCCGAGGACTGGATCGCGCAGGCGGCGGCCCGGGTGCGGGACGAGGGCCATGTCCTGCACGTCGAGATGTTCGTCGTCCCCGAGGGCGGAGCGATCACGGCGCAGCGCTGCGAGGACCTCCGCGCCGCCCTGCACGAGATCGACTGGAAGATCCATGACGTGGTGGTGGCGCCCGTGCAGGAGATCCCTCCGACGCAGGCGTTCCCCGCGGACCGATGATCCCGTCCTCCCCCGCCGACCACGCGGTAGCGGATCCGGGGACCCTCGCAGATCAGCCCCGTGACCAGGCTCGACGTGATGCCTCCGGGCGGACGGCGGTTCTCGGGAGCTTCCCAACGGTTCCTGCCGGTGCCTTGATGGGGGGACCGGCACCCCTTCGGGGCACGTGCCGTCCGTGTTCGCCGACCCGCCAAGGAGGCAGGCCATGATCGTCCTCGTCTGGATCATCATCGGGCTCTTCGTCGGAGCCCTCGCCAAGAACATGTTCGGCCGACGAGCACGCGGGGGCTGGGTGAGCACGATCGTGCTCGGCGTCCTCGGGTCCCTCATCGGAGCAGCGATCTTCCGTCTGGTCACCGGAGGGACCCTGGCGACCTCCGCGGCGCACGCCTTCTCCTGGCTCTCCGTCATCCCCGCGATCCTCGGTGCGGCCCTGCTCGCGTTCGGCTGGCGCGCCTACCGCGCGAGCCGCGGCGACCATCTGCCGGATGCGCGCACCCCGGAGCAGGCCGACAAGCGGGTCCAGGGGCAGAACCGCCCCTGAGAGACCGGCGCGGACGAGCCGCCCACGAGACAGGAGAGCACGACCATGCGAGCAGTCACCTGGCAGGGACGACGTCACATCAGCGTCGAGGACGTCCCGGATCCGCGCGTCCTCCGGCCCGAGGACGCGGTCATCCGCGTGACCTCCACGGCGATCTGCGGCTCCGACCTCCACCTCTACGAGATCCTCGGCCCCTACATGCGACCGGGCGAAGTCCTGGGGCACGAGTCGATGGGCATCGTCGAGGAGGTGGGCGCGGCGGTCACCCATGTCCAGCCCGGGGACCGGGTCGTGGTCCCGTTCACGATCTCCTGCGGACGGTGCCCGGCCTGCACGGCGGGACTGGACTCCCAGTGCGAGACCACCCAGGTCCGCGCGCACGGGACCGGCGCGGCGCTGCTGGGATACTCGGCGCTCTACGGACAGGTCCCCGGAGCCCAGGCCGAGAGGCTTCGCGTCCCGCACGCCGATCACGGCCTCATGCCGGTCGGCGAGGCCCTCCCCGACCACCGCTACCTGTTCCTGAGCGACATCCTGCCCACCGCGTGGCAGGGGGTCGAGTACGCCTCCGTCCCGGAGGGCGGCACGCTCGCCGTCCTGGGGCTCGGCCCGGTCGGGCACCTCGCCGCGAGGATCGGCGTCCATCGCGGCCTGCGCGTCCTGGCTGCCGATCCGATCGCTGCGAGGCGCGCGATGGCGGCACGGCACGGGGTGGAGGTGCACGACACGGCGGAGGACCACGTCGCCCGGATCCGCGAGGCCACCGGCGGACGGGGACCGGATGCCGTCCTCGACGCCGTCGGGATGGAGGCGCACGGCAGCCCTCTCGCCCAGGCCGCGCAGCATGCCGTCGGGGCGCTGCCGGGCGGGATGGCCCGCCGCGCGCTCGAGCACGCGGGAGTGGACCGGGCCGCGGCGCTCCACAGCGCGATCGAGCTGGTGCGGCGGGGCGGGACCGTTTCCGTGAGCGGCGTGTACGGCGGGGCGATGAGCCCGATGCCGCTCATGACGATGTTCGACAAGCAGATCACGATGAGGACGGGCCAGGCGAACGTCCGCGCATGGACCAGCACCCTCCTGCCGCTCGCCGCCGATCCCGCCGACCCCCTCGGGCTCGACGATCTGGTCACGCATCGCCTGCCGCTCGAGGAGGCGCCGGCGGCCTATGAGCTCTTCCAGCGCAAGCAGGACGGATGCGTCAAGGTCGTCCTGGAGCCGGGGACGGGAGCGACGTCGTGAACGTGGTGAACGGGGACCCGCGGCGCGCGGGGACGCGGGAGCATCCTCACCGCGCCTGGCTCTCCCCGACCGCGGGGTCGCATCCGCCCCGGGCGGATCGACCGGCCGGGCGCACGAGGATCGGATTCCATGCGTCCCATGAGCAGATCCCGCCGGAGGAGCTGCTGCGCCTCGTGGTCCGCGCCGAGGCCGTCGGCTTCGACGGGGCGATGTGCTCGGACCACCTGGCCCCCTGGGGCATCGCCCAGGGGAGCTCCGGCCACGCCTGGACGTGGCTGGGAGCGGCCCTCGCCTCGACAGGCTTCCCGATCGGCGTGGTCACCGCGCCCGGCCAGCGATACCACCCGGCCGTCCTCGCCCAGGCGATCGGGACGCTGGGACGCATGTTCCCGGGCCGGTTCTGGGCCGCCTGCGGCAGCGGGGAGGCGCTCAACGAGCACGTGACCGGCGATCCCTGGCCGGACCACGAGGCGCGTGATGATCGGCTGCTCGCCTCCGTCGACGTGATCCGACGCCTCCTCGCCGGCGAGGAGGTCGATGCCGACGGTCCGGTCCGCGTCCATCGTGCCCGGGTCTGGAGCCGACCCGCAGCGATCCCGCCGACCCTCGCCGCCGCGGTGAGCACCCGTACCGCCGGATGGGCGGCCTCCTGGGCCGACGGCCTGATCACCACGGGCTGCGATCCGCGGACCACCGGGGCGGTGCGCCGCGCGTACCGGAGCCGGGGCGGTCGGGGCCCGCTGGTCCTGCAGGTGCATCTGGCTCTCGCGGACAGCGCCGTCGCAGCCGGATGCATCGCCCGTGAGCAGTGGAGGCAGGCGACCGTGCCGCCGGCGCTGATGTGGGATCTCCAGCAGCCGGAGGACTTCGACTCCCGGGCGACCGATGATCCAGGAAGCCTCGCCGAAGCCGTCGCTCTTGCCGGCTCCGTCGCCGAGCTGGTCGAGCGCGTGGTCCCGGCGGCGGCAGGCTATGACGAGGTCCACCTCCATCACGTGGGCACGGACCAGGAGAGGTTCCTCGACCGGTGCCCCGAGCTGCTGCGG
This sequence comes from Brachybacterium hainanense, assembly GCF_042434575.1. Taxonomy (NCBI): domain Bacteria; kingdom Bacillati; phylum Actinomycetota; class Actinomycetes; order Micrococcales; family Dermabacteraceae; genus Brachybacterium; species Brachybacterium hainanense. Next base: position 150,420 of record NZ_JBHLSV010000010.1, on the reverse strand, counting down.
CTGCTGCGCGCCCGTCTCCCCCGGATCGCGGAGGACGGGCGTGCCGACGGGACGCCCGCAGGTCGGGAGGGGCCGTCATGACCGATCCCGTGCAGCGGACCGTGCGTGCCGCCGATCGCAGCGATCTCTGGTGGAGGACGGCGGTGATCTGCTGCCTGGACATCGAGACGTACCAGGACTCCGACGGGGACGGCATCGGCGACATCGAGGGTCTCCTCAGCCGGATCGACCACCTCGCACAGCTCGGGGTGACGTGCCTGTGGCTCATGCCGTTCCAGGCCACGGCGGATCTGGACGACGGGTACGACGTCACCGACCACTGCGCGATCGATCCGCGACTCGGGGATCCGGGCCGCTTCGTCGAGCTGCTGCGCGTCGCCCATGACCGCGGGATCCGGGTCATCATCGACCTGGTCGTCAATCACACCTCCGACCAGCATCCCTGGTTTCGATCCGCCCGTCGCAGCCGGGACAGCCGCTTCCGGGACTTCTACGTCTGGCAGGAGGACGTGCCCGATGACCCCGGCAACAGCGTGTTCCCCGACGAGGAGGACGGCATCTGGGAGTGGGATGACCAGGCCGAGGCGTTCTATCTCCACAACTTCTACCGCCATCAGCCCGACCTGAACCTCGCGAACCCTGCGGTGCGCGAGGAGATCTCACGGATCCTCGGGTTCTGGCTCGCGCTCGGCGTGGACGGATTCCGGCTCGATGCGGTCCCGTTCCTGATCGACGGCCCGGGGGCGCCTCCCGGCACGGACCATCATGCCTTCCTGCGGGAGATGCATCGATTCGTGCGCCGCCGTTCCGGGGGTGCGGTGCTGCTCGGCGAGGTCGGGCTCGGGCATGAGGATCAGATGCCGTACTTCGGGGACGGAGGCGTGGAGCTGGACCTGCAGCTCGACTTCCTCACGGCCCAGACCCTCTTCCTCGCCCTCGCCCGGGAGGACGCGAGGCCGCTGATCTCGGTGCTCCGTGCCCGCCCCTGTGTCGACGCCGCCCAGGGCTGGGCGATGTTCCTGCGCAGCCACGACGAGCTGAGCCTCGAGCTCCTCGAGGAGGACGAGAGGGACGAGGTCTTCGCCGCCTTCGCCCCCGATCCTCGACGCCGGGTGCACGGCCGAGGGATCGTCCGCAGGCTCGCGTCCATGCTCGACGGCGACGAGCGCCGGATCCGGCTGGCCTACAGCATCCTGTTCACCCTCCCGGGAGCGCCGCTGCTCCTGTACGGCGAGGAGATCGGCATGGCCGAGCCGGAGACGACCACCGACCGCGACGGGATGCGCACGCCGATGCAGTGGGATCCCTCGCCGGGCGGAGGCTTCTCGACGGCCTCGCCCGAGGAGCTGACCGCACCGCTGACGACCGGACGCTTCGGCCCCGAGCGCGTCAACGTGCGGGATCAGCAGGATGACCCCTCCTCGCTCCTGAGCTTCCTCCAGCTCCTGGCACGCCGATACCGGGAATGCCCGGAGATCGCGTGGGGCGCGCTCCGCGTCCTGGAGACGGAGCATCCCTCGGTCCTGGTCCACCAGATGTCCTCGACGGAGGCAGTGCTGATCGCGGTGCACAATCTGGGGCCCGAGCCCCGCACTGTGCGCCTGCCCGCGGCCGAGGAGAACGGCATGGGCAAGGACACCCGGTTCCTGGATCTGCTGGAGCGCTCGCGCCCGGGTCCTCGCCCGGGGACGGCAGTCCAGGTCGAGGGGTACGGCACGCGCTGGCTGCGCGCCGCCCGGGGACGATGACGCCGCAGCGGCGGTCGGACGGGACCAGCCCCCGACTCAGGGGAGCGGATCGCGCATGCGCGCTCGGAGGACGTCGAACTCGCAGCCCGGCGCGTCCGGGTCGAAGCCGTGCTCGATCAGCCATCGGGAGGCCTGGAGGCTCCGGAGCGACCACCAGGCGCGGATGACCTCGCGATCCGCATCCTGCCCGTAGCCGGCGAGCACGTCCTCGAGGTGCTCCTCATGGCCGAGCGTCAGGATCGCGAGGTCGAACATCGGGTCGCCGCACGCGGCCTCGGACCAGTCGATGATCCCGGTGACCCCGCCGTCTTCGATGAACACGTGCGCGCACTGCAGATCGCCGTGGATGAAGGCCGGCGTCCACGGCCGCAGCGCTCCCTCGGCGATGTCCCTGTTCCGGCGGACGACCTCGGGCGGCAGCACCCCGTTCCCGAGCAGCCAGGCGCACTCCTGGTCGAGCTCCGCCCGGACGTCCTCGAGGCGTCGCCCCGGCCACGGCGGCAGCGGCGCATCGTGCAGCGTCCGGATCGCCGTCCCGGCCGCCCTCCACGCCTCCGGCGGAGACGTCGAGGGCTCGCCGAGGGTCGCGATCGCCCGACCGGGCACCGCTGCGATGGCGAGGACCGGCGGCTCCCGCCAGAGCACGAGCGGGGTCGGGACGGGTGCGAGGGCCATCGCCTCCGCCTCGACCTCGGCGTGCTCCGGGTCCCCGTCGATCTTCAGGAACGTCTCGCCCACGCGCAGCGTCGCCCGCTGGCTGTGGGCGACGACGATCTGGACGTCCTGCGTGCGCTGATCCATGGCTCCATCGTGCCGGGGGACCCGTGCGCCTGTCATGACAATTGATGGCGCCCGATCAGGAGCGGGCATGTGTCACCTCAGCCCAGCTCCTCCAGGAGGCCGGTCAGGTGGATGCGGCTGCGCTCCCCGGCAGCCGCGGGGTCGTGGTCGGCGATCGCGTCGGCGAGGCCGGTGTGTGCCTGCTGGTCATCCGCCGACCCGAACTCGGCGCGCATGCGCAGCAGGTCGATCATGGCCTGTCGCAGACGGGGGGTGAATCCGTCGAACAGCTCCAGCAGGACCGGGTTCCCTGCGGCGAGGACGATCGCGCGGTGGAAGGTGGTGTCGGCATCGACGTGCTGCTCGATGTCGAGGTCATGGCGGACGCGTCCCTCGAGAGCGCGACGGATGGCCCGCAGCTGCACCGGGGTGCGTCGGCGCGCGGCGAGGGCGGCGGCCTCGGTCTCGATCGCGATCCTCGCCTCGAGGACCGCGGCGATGTCCGCCCCGTCCAGGACCTCTCCCCAGTCCTCGCGCACGTCGAGAGCCGTCACGAACACGCCGGCGCCCTGGCGGGACGTGAGCACGCCACGTCCCGCGAGCTGGCGGATCGCCTCGCGCACGGTGGTGCGGCCCACGCCCAGCTGCCGGGCGAGCGTGGTCTCTCCCGGGAGCTTCGCCCCGAGCTGCCACTCCCCCGCGTGCAGCCGCTCGAGCAGCGCATCCGCGGCCTGATCAGCCATCGAGGTGCGTCGGAGCTGTGCCATGGCGTCATTCCTGTCTGCTTGTCTGCGGAGTCGTGCTACATTCTAGCCATGTTCTCCATGGACCACCTCCTTCTTCGCCGCCACGGCGGGGCCTGATACGACCGGCTCCCCGTCGTGGAGCCGCATGCTGCGCCGGTCACCCGACCCGCATGAAGGAGCTGGACCCGCATGACCATCACCACCCTCGCCTCTGCCTGGAACCGCCAGCGGCCCTCGTCGATGCCCTCGCACCGCTACCGAGACGCCCATTCCCGCGTCGAGATCCCCCGCCTGGATCGTCGATGGCCCGACCGCCGCCTGACGAGCGCGCCCCTCTGGGTGCCCGTCGACCTGCGCGACGGCAACCAGGCGCTCCCCGAGCCCATGGATCCCGCCCGCAAGCGACGCTTCTTCGAGCTCATGGTCGCCATGGGGTACACCGAGATCGAGGTCGGCTACCCCTCCGCATCGCAGACCGACCACGACTTCGTGCGACTGCTGGCCGAGTCCGATCTCGCCCCCGAGCACGTGACGATCGTCGTGTTCACCCCAGCGCGCAGCGATCTGATCGCTCGGACGGTCGCATCGGTCCGCGACATCACCAACCCTGTGGTGATCCACATGTACACCGCGACCGCTCCGATCTGGCGCGACGTCGTGCTGGGTCGGGACCGGGCGGCGCTGAAGGAGCTGATCCTCGAGGGGGCCCGCTCCGTGCGGGATGCGGCCGGCGACATGCCGAACGTGCGGTTCCAGTTCAGCCCCGAGGTCTTCAACCTCACCGAGCCCGACTACGTCCTCGAGGTCTGCGATGCCGTCATCGAGCTGTGGGACGCCTGCCCCGACCGGCCGGTGACCCTGAACCTGCCGGCCACCGTCGAGGTCGCGACCCCGAACGTCTACGCCGATCAGATCGAGTACATGCACCGCAGCCTCCCCCGGCGCGACGCCGTGATCCTCTCGGTCCATCCCCACAACGACCGCGGCACCGGCATCGCCTGCGCCGAGCTGGCCGTCCTCGCCGGGGCGCAGCGCGTCGAAGGATGCATCTTCGGCAACGGGGAGCGCACCGGCAACGTCGACATCGCGACGCTCGCGCTGAACCTGCACGCGCAAGGAGTCGATCCGATGATCGACTTCTCCGACATCGACGGGATCCGTCGCGTGGTCGAGCACTGCACCCGGATGGAGGTGCCGCCGCGTCACCCCTATGTCGGGGATCTGGTCCACACCGCTTTCAGCGGGACCCATCAGGACGCGATCCGCAAGGGCCTCGCGGAGCACCGCAGCCGTGCCGGCATCGCGGGAGTCCCGGAGTCCGAGGCCGCCTGGCAGGTCCCGTACCTGCCGATCGACCCGGCCGACATCGGCCGCGGCTACGACGCGGTGATCCGCGTGAACTCGCAGTCCGGGAAGGGCGGCATCGCGCATCTGCTGGAGACCGGCCGCGGACTGTCCCTGCCGCGTCGCCTGCAGATCGACCTCGCCGGACATGTGCAGGCCCGCGCCGACGACTCCGGTCTCGAGATCACGGTCGACGAGCTGTGGCAGATCTTCGAGGATGTCTATCTCAGCCCGGCGGAGCCGGACCGCGTCCAGCTCCTCGAGCATGCGACGAGCCAGGTCGCAGGTGAGCAGCGCAGCCGGATCCGGCTGCGGGTGGACGGGATCGAGCACATCGGCGAGCGGGTCGGGATGGGACCCGTGGAGGCCCTCGTCTCGATGCTGTCCTCCTGCGGCCTCGACCTCGAGGTCCTCGACCTGCATCAGCAGAGCATCCGTGCGGGCAGCGACAGCGAGGCGCTCACGCTGCTCGAGCATCGCAGCGACCGCGGCATCGGATGGTCCGCAGGGCGGGCGGGATCGGTGCTCGCGGCGACGACGGATGCCGTCATCCGGGCCGCGCAGGCGGTCGCGCCGCGGTGAACGACCGGACCGGGGAGCGGCCGACCGGCGCCGGACGCCGGAGGCCCGCGATCGTGGGGCCGCCGACGACGGTCACCGCTCCATGGCCGTGAGCGACGATTCCGCATGAATCATGATCGGCGTCCTGGAGCGAGCGGACGGGTGCTCCCGATGCCTCTTCTCCTGGGTGACCGGCGGCCGTTCACCTCATCTGGGGAATGAATATCTGGGCTCCGATCCTTCGTGAGGAGGTGATGGTTCTCCGCGCAGGTGGAGAGATATCTGTGGACATTCCTGCGCACGGCGTCGGCGGCGCAGGATGGGTTATGGACACCGACGGATCAATATTATGGACACGGGTACGGGATTTCCAGATGATCGGATCGGGTCATTTTGGACACGGGGCCGGAATGTCAATCGGAGCCCGGAACGCGAGCTCTGCATGGAGAGCGCCTCGCGCGCAACGGGATGCATGCCGCGCGGGCGCCGTCGGGCGCGCCGGGGTCGATGTCCGCCGCGAGTCCAGCCTGACCTGCTGTGATCCTCTTGATCTGGCCGAGGCCGACCGTATCCCCAGGCAGTGCGCCCGGACCGCCCGGGGTGCGTGTCGCGGAGGCGGTCGATGCCACCTCCCCATGACCCCCCGATGACCCCCGTGAAAACCTCCCATAGGACCCCCTTGACCCTCGTGTCGCACGTCACGTAGGTTCAGCGTGGCGTCAGGACCTCCCCAGGTTCCCTGCAGTCTCATTCGTGCTCCCCGGCACCCGCAGGCTATCTCCTGGCGCTCGAACGCGACGGAAAGGTCGAAGTCATGTCAATCCAGAACGGTCGGAGCTGGTGGAAGAAGGCAGCGGTTGCCGCGGCGACCGCGGCGCTCGCCTTCGCCAGCGCACCTCTTGCATTTGCGGAAGGCGGTCATGGCGGGGGTCATGGTGATTCCGGAGGTGGCGATGCCTGCACCTTCTTCCTCGACCACATGTGGTCGAACGAAGATGGCATTCCCCTTCTCGGAAGTGCCTCGCACCTGAACGAGTTCCACACGGATCCCACGTATGACAATCTCGTCCTGTCTCTGGCGAGCGGCGCGATCGGAAACTCGGAGATGCCGGTCATCGACATCTACGGTGGTCCGCTCGGCTGGATCCCGGTCTTCAACCCCTCCCACGTGAAGGGGCACGGCACCGACTACGTCACGCTCCTGACCTCCTGCGGAGGCGTCGGCATCCCGCTGGACTCGAACGACCTCACAGCTCTCGACGTCGGCTCCGTCGAGGAGCTCGCAGACATGTCGGACCTGATCATGCCCGGACTTCCCTCCCCGGAGATGCTCACCGATCCCACCTACCTCTGGAAGACGACCGACGCGTCCGACATCCTCGAGCGCGTGGATCTCGAGACTCTCACCGATATGGACGAGTACACGGGCTTCGCCGGCGACCACATCGATGCCTGGCGCCTCCTCTGGGAGACCGCCGTGGACGATGTCGCCAGCGGCAATCCGACAGGTGTCCTGGACGTCCTGCAGATCACGGACAACATCCATACCCTCGAGTCTCTCTCCGGACCGCTCGGCGGGGATGCCGCCTCCGGACTCCTCGGCGAGGGCGGAGTCTCCGATCTGCTCGGCGAGACGGGGACCACGGGCCTGCTGGGACCGGACGGCGTGGGCGGGCTCCTCGGCGAGGACGCCACGTCGGGCCTCGTGGGCGACGATGCTGTCGGCGGTCTCCTCGGCGACGGCGGGATCGGCGATCTCCTCGGCGGCGACGGTGTCGGTGGTCTGCTCGGCGGAGGCGGCCTCCTCGGCGGCGAGGACGGGGCCACGAGCGCATCGAAGTACACCGCGCTGCTGGGCGGCAGCGCCGGCGCGGCCCAGTGCCAGGGCTCGCTCAGCGGCAGCACCCTGTCGGTCACCTGCGTCTACGCAGGGCTGCCGGCTGAGGTCAGCGAGATCACGGTCGACACCGGTGCCGGGCAGCTGCAGCTCGAGACCACGGGCGGGACCAGCGGCGGCGCGGCCGGCTCGTTCGAGCTGAGCGATGAGCAGATCGCCGCTCTCGAGGACGGCGGGTTCACGCTCTCGGTCGTCACCGCCGATCCTGCGGCGGATCCGCTCACGGGGGCGATCGACCCCTGCTGAGCACGGGACCATGATTCCCGCTGCCTGACGGCGCGGGTGACCGGGGGTGGGGTCGATGTCATCGGCCCCACCCCCGGCGCTCCCCATCCCTCGCCCGACCCGCTCCTCCCAGGGACCCCGCATGCTCTCCTCCTCCGTCCCCTCCCGCGCACCCGGCAGAGGCTGGCTCACCTCGCTCCTGCTGCGTCTGCACTTCTACGCAGGCATCCTCGTGGGTCCGTTCGTCCTCGTCGCCGCGGTGAGCGGCGCCCTCTACGCGCTCTCCGCCCCGGTCGAGCGGGTCGTCTACGCGCACGAGCTGCGCGTGGCCCCGGCAGCGCAGGACCTCTCCCTGGCGGAACAGGTCGCGATCGCGGATTCCCATGTCGGGGACGGCTCCGCCCTGACCGCCGTCCGCCCCGCACCCGAGCCCGGTGCGACCACCCGCGTCATGTATGCCGCAGACGGGCTCGGCGAGAGCGAGTCGCGTGCGGTCTTCATCGACCCCGGCACCGGAGAGATCCGCGGTGATCTCACGGTCTACGGCACGAGCGGATCGCTGCCGCTGCGGGCATGGATCGATCAGCTCCATCGGAGCCTCCACCTGGGTGATGTGGGCAGGCTCTACAGCGAGCTCGCGGCGTCCTGGCTCTGGATCGTGGCCGGAGCGGGCCTCGTGCTCTGGCTCCGGCGCGGCCTCGGGGCGCGCGGGACCAGACGCACAGGCCGGAGCCGTCCGCGGCCCACCGGCTACCGCAGGCTCCTGCGGACGCACACCGTCCTCGGCGCCTGCGTGCTGCTCGGAGCCTTCTTCCTCTCCGCCACCGGGATCACATGGTCGCAGCACGCGGGAAGCACCGTCACCGAGCTGCGAGAGGAGCTCGGCTGGGCCACGCCGACGGTGGCCACCGGACCGGATCCGGCGGCGGCACCCGCCCACGCGCATCACGCCGGGATGATGGACATGCCGGGCGACCGGGTCTCGCCGGAGGCTGTCGAGCAGGTGCTGCTCGCAGCCCGCGACGCCGGCGTCGACGCCGGGGCCGTCGAGATCCTCCCGCCGGCGCAGCCGGGCTCGGCCTGGGTCGTCCAGGAGATCCAGCGGTCCTATCCGACGCAGGTCGATGCCGTCGCGATCGACGGGGCGACCGGTCATGTCCTCGACCGCGCCGACTTCGCTGACTACCCGCTCATGGCCAAGCTCGCGCGATGGGGAGTGGACATCCACATGGGCACCATGTTCGGACTCGTGAACCAGCTCGCCGTCGCCGCGGTCGCGCTCGGGATCGCGACGATGGTCGTGCTCGGATACGTCCTGTGGTGGTCCCGGCGCCCGCGCGGCGCTCCGCGTCCCGTCCCCGGCAGACCGCCGAGACGGGGCGCTCTTCGCGGCGCCCCGTGGTGGGCCCTGCCCGCGGCCGGCGCCGTCGCGATCGCCGTCGGCCTGCTGCTCCCGCTCGTCGGATGGACCCTTATGGCCTTCCTCGCCGTGGACGCGGCGATCGGCCTCCTCACGGTCCGGCGCGAGACCAGCGCGCGTCCGACCTCCCCGCCCCCGCTCCCCGCCCGGAGGGCACCTCGACCCGATGAAGGAGAACCACCGTCCCATGGACCTCGACGCCGATGATCGACGGATCCTCGCCCTGATCCAGGAGGAGGGGATCCTCAATCCCCATCGCATCCGGACCCGGCTGGGCCTGAGCCAGGCGCAGAGCCACCGCCGGCTGCGTAGGCTCGAGGCGTCCGGGGCGATCGAGCGCTACACCGCGGTGCTGTGCCCGGAAGCCCTCGGGCTGCGGTTCGAGGCGCGAGCCTTCGCCGTGCTCGCCGCCGATGACGAGCTGTCCGTGCGCGCCTTCGAGCGAGCCGTCTTCTCGATCCCCCACATCGTGCAGGCGGAGCGTCTGGGCGGGGACATCGACTATCTGCTGCACGTGCGCACGACCAGCCGCTCCACGTGCGAGCAGCTCGTCGAGGACACGCTGCATGCGCTGCCCGGGCTCGCCGAGCTCACCTGGGCACCGGTCGCGAGTCGGCTGCGCAGCGAGGTGACGCTCCCGATCTGAGGCCTGGGCACCGTCGACCGGGCCTCGCCGGAGCCGGGCTCCAGCACCACGCGCCGTGCGGGGCCGAGGCGGCGGATCGGGCGCGTCGCCGCGATCCGCCGGGGTGCTCGCGGCCTCGCCTTGAGAGGATGGTGGCCGACCCGTCAGCCCGTTCCGAGGAGCGCCGCCGCCATGCCCGCTGCACATCCCGATGCCCTGCTGATCGTCGATCTGCAGGAGGCCTTCTTCGATGCTCCGGGCCTGCGCACGGAGCGGCGGGCCCTCGTCGAGGCCGTCACGCGGCTCAGCCGCGCCGCGCGGGACGCCGGAGTGCCGATCCTGCTGATCTCCACCGTCCACAGTCGCGATCGGTCGACCTGGACCCTGTCCATGCTCGAGGACGACGAGGGATTCCTGTTCTCCGGGGATCCGGGAACCGAGGTCCTCCATGAGCTCGACACCGCCGGGATGACCCGGGTCGAGAAGACCCGGGACAGCGCCTGGTTCGGGACGGATCTGCTCCTGCGCGTGCACAACCTCGGCGTCGAGCACGTCGTCATCGCCGGCGTCTCGACCCGTGCCTGCATCGCACAGACCGCCCGCGACGCCTACGCCAGCAACATCCGCGCCAGCGTCGTCGCCGATGCCGTCGCAGACGAGCTGCCCGAGCATGCCGAGCAGGTGCTCGAGCAGCTCGTCGAGGATCGCCAGGCGCGACGCACCACCGTCGCGGAGACGACGGCACGATGGTCGACGTGCTGACCGGCAGGACGATCGTCCCGGTCCCCGCACCGCCGCCCATGGGAGGATCTGCTCGACGATCCCGCCCCTGGCCCCGGAGGTCCGCGTGAATCCCCTCGGTCCCGTCCTGCTGGTCGTGGCGGCGGCGCTGTTCCTCGCCGGCATGATCTCCCTGTACTCGACGTCGATGACGTTCCGCCGCAGCCGCGTCTCGCCCTGGGCGATCACGCTGCTGGGATCGGCGGTCGTCGTCGCGACGCTCGGGGTCGCCGTCGCCTTCTGATCTCCCGGGTCCTGCGACGGTGCGGTCGGTAGGCTCGCAGGATGAGCACCCATGAGGACACCCGTCGCGCCTGGGACGAGGCGAACCGCAAGCATGTCCGCGAGGACGCGGCGCTGCTCGAGGAGGCCCGGACCGCTCGACTGCTGCCCGTCGAGGAGAGCCTTCTCATGCCGCTCCTGAGCGGGGCGCGGGTGCTCCATCCGCAGAGCGGGCACGGACTCGACGACCACGCCCTGCTGCGCCTCGGCGCGGCCTCGGTGCACGGTCTGGACTACAGCCCCACCGCGGTCGGGGCGGCCGCCCGGCGCGCGCAGGAGCTCGGCGCCGCCTGCACGTATGAGGTCGCGGAGCTCCCGGCGACGGGCCTGCCCGCAGGCGGCGCGGATCTCGTGTACACCGGCAAGGGCGCGTTGATCTGGCTGGAGGACCTCCCCGCCTGGGCCGCGGAGATGCACCGGCTGCTGCGTCCGGGCGGGCATCTCTTCCTGCTCGAGGCCCACCCGCTGATCCCGCTGTGGGACTGGGACCCGGCCGAGGCACGGGTGCGCCGGGACCGCAGCTACTTCGCCGCCTCCCATGTCAACGACACCTTCCCGGCCGGCGGCGCGACAGAGCATCAGCGCACCCTCGCCCAGCTCGTCATGTGCGTCCTCGACGCAGGCTTCGAGCTCCTGCACCTGGCAGAGCACCCGGAGCCGTTCTGGATGCCGGAGGACGAGGATCCGGCCGCCGCCTGGGACGGCCGCCTTCCCAACACGATCAGCCTGCTGGCGCGGCGCGGCTGAGCCTGCCGATGCTCCTGGTCCTGGATCTGGACGGCACCCTCGTCGACCGTGCGGCGGCGTTCTCCTGCTGGGCCGCCGCGGAGGTCGCCGCCGCGGGCGGGAGCCCGCGGGACCGGGACCGGCTCCTGCGGGCCGATGCGCACGGTCTCGCGCCGCGCGAGCAGGTCCTCCCGGTGCTGCGGGAGGTGCTGCGCTCGGACGCCCCCGATGCGGATCTGCTCGCGCTCCTGCTGATGGGGCACGTGGATCGCATCGCGCTGTTCCCCGGCGTGGACGAGCAGCTGCGCCGGGCCAGGGCGCTCGGCGCGCGGATCATCGTGCTGACCAACGGCCCGTCCGCGCAGCAGCGGGCCAAGATCGCCCGCACCGGACTGGACGTGCTGGTCGACGCGGTCGTGATCTCGGAGGAGGCGGGCTGCGCGAAACCGGATCCCGCGATCTTCGCCCGAGCTCTCCAGGGCGGCCGCGTCGGCGAGGAGAGCTGGATGCTCGGAGACTCCCCGCACGCGGACATCGGCGGAGGCAGGGCCGCGGGCCTGCGCACGGGATGGGTCTCCCATGGCCGGAGCTGGGAGCGGTCCGACGGCGCTCCGCCGGATCTCGCGGCCCCGGGCGTCACGGAGCTGCTGGCGCGGCTCCTCGCGGTCCGTCGCGGGTGAACGCCGCGGAGCAGCAGGCTCCGCGTGGCAACGGGCGGCAACACCGCAGGTCGTCCGGGCGCTGCACCGGAGGGTGGGCGCAGCACATCCCCGGGTCGACGTGGCCCCGGATCGAAAGGGCTCCCCCATGCATGATCTCTCCCGCCGCAGCCTCCTCGCCGGGCTCGGGACGCTCGGCATCGCCGCCGCCGTCAGCAGCACCTTCGGCACCTGGGCGCAGGCCGCGCCGCCTCTCGAGGGCGGCGACTGGGAGCTGCTGCGAAGCCGCTGGGTCGACCTCCTCACCGGCCGGGACCAGATCGACCCCGGCTCGCCCGTGTTCACCGCCGCCCTCGAGAGCCTCGACGGCGTCGTCGACGAACTGCTCGACAAGCTCGACACGTCCCCGGATCGCACACGCGTCTTCGTGGACCATCCGCTGAGCAACGACTCGTTCATGGCGACGGACTACACGCGGCTGGCGACCCTCGCCCAGGCCTGGGCGACGCCGGGATCGCGGCACGAGCAGTCCGCCTCGCTGCTGGAGGCGATCCTCGCCGGCCTGCAGGATCTGCACCGCCTGGTCTACAACGCCGACCAGTCCGAGTTCGGCAACTGGTGGTCCTGGGAGATCGGAGCCTCTCGGGCACTCGCGAACACGATGGCCCTCGTGCGGGATCACATCGCGCCCGAGGACCTCGAGGCCTACTGCGCCGCGATCGACCGCTTCGTCCCGGACCCGTGGAAGCAGTTCGCACCGCCGCGCACGCCCGTCGTCTCCACCGGCGCAAACCGCGTCGACCTGTGCATGGCGATCATCATCCGCTCCCTCGTGACCGGGGACGAGCAGCGCATGCGCCATGCCGTCGAGGGCCTCTCCACCACCTGGCAGTACGTCACCAGCGGCGACGGCTTCTTCCGCGACGGGTCCTTCATCCAGCACTCCACCATCGGCTACACGGGCACCTACGGGCTCGTCCTGCTGGGAGGGCTCTCGAAGCTGTTCGCCCTTCTCGCCGGGACCGGCCAGGACGTGACCGACCCGAGCCGCGCGATCATCGACGACGCCGTCGAGAGCTCCTACGCCCCGCTCGTGTTCCGGGGACAGATGATGGACGCGGTGCGGGGACGTGCCGTCTCGCGCGAGGACGAGCGCAGCTACGACGACGGGGACGGCGCGATCGAGGCCATCCTGCGCCTGGCGCTCGCCGTCGACGCGGAACGGGCCGAGCGTTGGAGGGGCCTGTGCCGCCAGTGGATCGAGGCCGCGCGGGAGGGCGCCGCCGCCCACGACATCCTCCAGGACGCGAGCATCGTGCGCACCGCCCTCGTCCACGCCCTGATGACCTCCGAGGTCGCCGCCCGCCCCGATGCCGGAGCGGGACGCCTGTTCCCGGGCATGGACCGGCTGGTGCATCGCGGAAGGGACAACGCCTGGGCGCTCACGCTCGCCATGTGCTCGCGCCGCATCACCTGGTACGAGTGCGGCAACGGCGAGAACGACCTGGGCGCTCAGACCAGCTCCGGCATGACCTACCTCTACCAGGCGAGCGCGGACCAGCACTTCGACGACGAGTTCTGGCCCACCTCCGATCTCGCCGCGCCGCCCGGCACCACCGTCGACACGATCCCGCTGCCGCCGAGGGTCGAGGGCCAATGGGGCGCCCGCTGTCCGCAGAACGAGTGGACCGGCGGCTCGGTGCTCGAGGACTGGTCGCTCGCGGGCCAGCACCTCATCGGCCCCGGGAGCACCGGGCTGCACGCCCGTAAGACGTGGTTCGCGGGCCCCGACGTCTACGTCTGTCTGGGAGCGGACATCTCCGCGATCCCCGTCCCGCAGGAGCGGGAGCGCTTCGTCGCGGCGGCCGATGCCCATGTCAACGACGGGCCCAAGGCCGACACCAACGCCGGGTCGGCGAAGACCCTGCTGGTCAAGACGGTGCGCACCGCGGACTCCGGGTACACGCGGCAGACCTATCTGCGCTTCGAGCCGACAGCGGTCGAGGACGGCTTCGACCGCATCGTCCTGAACCTGTATGCCGGGGTGAACGACGGCGGCGGCACCTCGGACACGATCGCGGTGCATCGGACCGAGGACTTCGAGGAGGCCACCCTGACCTGGAGCACCCGTCCGGCGATCGGCGAGCTGCTCGCCGAGGTGACGGTCTCCGGCAGCCACGCATGGCGCCAGGCGGACCTGACCGAGCATCTGCGCGAGCAGCTCCTGGCCGGACAGGGCGTGACCCTGGCGATCACCCAGGATCTCGCGGCGGGACGGGCGCAGGGGCTCTCGATCGAGATCCGTTCGCGGGAGTCGGGAGAGGCGACGGCACCGTTCCTCGCGGTCACGGAGTCGAGCTCCGCCGACGGGCGCACCAAGTCCGTGGTCGAGCATCGCAGCACCGGCACCGCCGCGGGACGCCTTCTGGTGGACTCCCGCGAGATCGGCGAGCGCGAGCGCCTCGAGCATCCCCGGTGGGCGCATCTGGAGGGCACCGCCGGCTACGTGTTCCTCGAGCCCGTCGTGCTCGCTGCGTCGGTCGCCGAGCGCAGCGGGACCTGGAGGCGGGTGAACACCGGAGGATCCGAGCAGGAGCTGCGTCGGCACTATGCGACTCTCGAGGTGCTGCACCCGGGCGAGGGCAGCGGCTCGTACGCGTATCTCGTCGAGCCGGGAGCCTCGGCGGATGCGACGCGGAGGCGGGCGGCGGATCCGGGCGTGGTGGTCGAGGCGAACACGGAGCAGGTCCAGGCGGTCACGAGCGGGAAGGTCACGGCGGCGAGCTTCTGGCGCGCCGGGGCGGCGGCCGGGATGACGGTGGACGGTCCGGCCTGCGTTCTCGCCCGACGTACGCCGGGGATGGCGGCGGTCGCGATCTCCGACCCCACGCAGACGGCGGAGCAGCTGACCCTCGAGCTCGCCGATGCGCCGTGGACCCGGGTCTCCGGCGAGGGCGTGAGCATGAGCCGCCAGGATGGTGCGGTGCGGGTGCGGGTGGACGTCGCCGGCCGTGCCGGCGTGCCGGTCACCTTCCAGCTGCACAAGGGCTGATCGGCGCCGCTCCGGCGGGCCCGGCGACGGGGCCGCGCTATCCTCTCGAGGATGACGATCGCTCTGCAGAACATCGGTATCGCGGTCCGCGACCTGGAGGAGGCGATCGCCTTCTTCACGGACCTGGGACTCGCGGTGCTGGGCCGCGACACGGTCAGCGGCAGCTGGGCGGACACGGCGGTGGGCCTGGACGGGAACCATGCGCGGATCGCCCTGCTGCAGACGCCCGACGGACATGGCCGCATCGAGCTCTTCGAGTACATCCACCCCGCGGCCATCGAGACCGAGCCGACCCTCCCCCATGAGATCGGGATGCACCGTGTGGCCTTCTCCGTCGACGATCTCGATGCGGCGCTCGAGATCGCGGCGCGGCACGGGTGCCTCCCCCTGCGGGGGGCGGCGGAGTACGAGGGCATCTACCGCCTCACGTACCTGCGCGGTCCGAGCGGGATCCTCGTGATGCTCGCGCAGGACCTGCGCCGGAGCTGAGGCGGGGGCGGAGCGGGGGCGCAGCTGCGTGTCCTCGGATCGGGCTCCGCACCGTCCGGCGGATGATCCCCTCGGTCCAGGCAGGCCGTGCGGCTCAGCCGCCCAGCAGCGCCATGCCGTTGGTGAACGCGATGATCGCGCCGAGTGGGAGGACCATGACGCCGACGAACTCCAGCGGGATGAAGAACAGGGTGTGCTGGTTCGCGCGAGCGGCCTGCCGCCTGCCCTGCGCGATCAGATGCGCGGTCATCGCCTCGGCCTCCGCAGGATCCTTCGGCGGGATCCCGTCGACCGCGAGGCGCCCCTCCGCTGCGGCCGCCTCGAGCCCAGGACGCCGCTGCGCCTCCCAGGCATCGGCCCGTCGACGCGGCAGGATCTGGTTCAGATACCAGCCATGGACGATGCAGAGCACGCCGCCGGCCATCATCCCGACCCCGATGAGAGGGACGTCGATGCCCTCGATCGGCAGGTTCGTGCCGATGACCAGTCCGAACAGCAGCACGCACAGCCCGATGTACGGGACCGCGAGGCCTCCCCATCCTCGCCAGATGATCATGCCGAGAGCCGTTCCGCGGCCGAGGTGACCACCGGCAGCAGGATCTTCTCGTCCGTCATGGCCAGGAATCCGTCGACGTCGTCGCTGTAGTCGACCTCCTCGCCGTCGACCCTGTAGATGCTGTCGCCGCCGTCCACGTACTGCGCGTACGGACGGGCGTCGAGGGAGACCGAGAAGGCGAAGCTGTCCGTCGCGCAGTCGTAGCGGTGCTCGCTCGCCACGCACGTCGCATCGCCGAGCTGCACCTCCTCCCCGCTGGGCAGGTCGGCGTTGCGCTCGATGTACTCGGGCGTGCCGGCAGCGGTGACCTCGACGAGGAAGTTCATGACCACGTTCCCGTCCGAGAGCCGCAGGCCGTCCACGTCGAAGCCCGCGCTCGTGCCGCAGCTGGCCTCCGGGACCGTGAACGGGCCCGTGTCCGCGTCGGGATCCATGAGGGTGATGATCGAGATCTCGGCGGGCCGGGACTCCTGCGCGGTCTCGGTGACGCCGGGGAGCACGCTCGTGATCGCCTTCTGGTCGACGAGCTGGCAGGCCGAGGGCCACTGGTCGAACTCGAACGCCCCCGACGGATGCACGGGCAGGTCGAGGTCGATCGGCTGCCCGATATGGCCGGCCGTCGAGACGACCTCGATCGGCGGCGGCCCCGCGCTCCGAGGTGCCGGATCGATGCTCGGGCTCGAACAGCCCACGGCCAGGAGCAGGCCCAGGCCCGCCGTGGCCACGGCGGGGACGCGGGGGCCCTCCCGGGGGGATGTCATCGCTGTCCTCGGGGGTCGGGGTCGGGGACTGTACGACCGTACCAAATCCCGCGGGCCTGCCCGGTGCGGTCCGGGCCGGCCGCCATCGGACGGCGATGTCCCCGCACCCGCACCTCGCGGCCCGAGCAACGGTCCTTTCGGGAACCCCGCTCCCCCAATGCCGAGGCCGCCTCGCCCGTCGTGCAACGGCGGCGTGATGAACGTGAGCTTCGAGCCCGGCTGTCGCGACAACTGGCACGTCCACCACGGCGAGAACGGCGGCGGCGATCAGATCCTGCTGTGCACCGCGGGATCCGGGTGGTACCAGGCCGAGGGTCGGCACCGTCTGCAGGATGCGAGCTGCGCCGTCGTGGTACGGGACGGTTCGCGGTCGATAGAGTCCCTGCCATGACGTCCGAGAGCACTGGCACCGGCAGCGCCTGGGCCGCGCTGATCCATTCGCCCGGGCCCACTGCCTCCGGACCGCTGTTCCGGGATCCGCGATTCGCCCACCACCTCGCATTCCTGCGCTCGCTGGACGAGAAGGGCTGGCTCGTCGCCGCCGGATCGTTCGCCGATGCCGACGGCGAGGGCATGACGGTGGTGCGCTGTCCCGCCTCGGTCGGCCTCGACGGGGTGGAGAGGCTCGCGCGGGCCGACGAGGCCGTCGTCTCGGGACTGCTGTCGGTGCGCATCCGGCCCTGGCGCGTGGTCATGGCCGGCACCTGACACGTCTGCTGCGCTCCTGTTCCCTCGCTACCTGGCGGGCCCGTCGCCCTGCTGCAGCGTCACCAGCTCGCCGCGCGAGCTGCTCAGCGGGCACCCAGCAGTGTGCGAGCGGGTGCTGGTCGCTGCTCGATCGGTGGTGAGGATCACGAAGGCCTGCGGGTGGCTCGCGAGGTACCGGACCGTCACGGGTCCGCCCTGATCGCTCAGCACCGCGTCGTCGCCCGGATAGGTGATCGGAGGGAACGTATCGCTGCGCAGGATGTGCTCCTGCCCATCCGACGCGGTGAAGACGACCCAGCCGTCACGAACCTGCCCCGGGGTCTCTTCGCCGTGAGCTGCGATGTAGGCGCGGGTGACCGGAACCCCGGTGATGCCGATGAGCCCGAGGAGACCGCTCGCACCGAGCAGGACCAGCAGCGCTGCTGCGCCGATCCTGACCAGGCTGCTTCCCGGGCTTCGTCTGCGGGTCGGCGCCGCGCCGCTGGCCGACGTGAGGCCGGCGCGCTCCCGCGCCGCCGCGAGCACAGGTCCTGCTGCGGCGGTGAGCGTGCGGTTGCCGAGGGTCGAGCCCGGCAGCCGCCACAGGTCGGACCTGGCTCCGGTGGCTCGGAGCAGGAGCAGCGCGCCGAGGCCGCCGAGGAATCCCCAGGCGAGGAAGACGACGCCGCGCCGGACCGGCAGGTCGATCAACCAGACCAGCATGTCGAGCAGACCGGTCATCACAGCACCTGCTCGTACGCGGGATACAGGACGCCCGGCGCTCCGGGCGCATACCGCACCGGGACGGTGTCGCCCACGTCCGGGAGGTCGCCGTCGACGGGCAGGAGACCGAGGAGCGGGCCTCCGTCCCGAGCGTCGATCTGGATGATGAGGAAGGTGACGGGGTGCGAACGGTCGTCGAAGTCCCAGTGCGAGATACCCGGATCGTGGGTCTCGACGACGGTGCCGACCGCGTGCGCGAGCTGCGCGTCCTCCAGGCCGGCGCGGTTGCGGCGGGTCGCAGCGAGCACACCCAGGATCATCGAGGTGAAGCCCCAGAGCACGCCGATCACGAGCGGCGCGATCAGATCGGTGTCATCGCGCAGCGGCAGGATGCTGCGGCTCTGATCGGGCAGGAAGAGCTTCTCGATCATCCAGATCCCGAGCCAGGCCGAGAGCACGCCCCAGACCAGCGCGGTGATGATCTCGGCACGCTTCATACGTCCACGGTACGTGGCGTTCTCGCCGGCACCCCTTCTTGCGTGCCACCGCACCAGAGGTTCATCGGGTGCTCGCCATGCAGCAATACACGGTTTCCCGAGCGCCTGGGAAATGCGCCTTCCCTGCGATTCCCGGGGAAACCATGGACCGAAGGCGCGAGCAGCACGACCGGCAGAAGCTCTGCTGGCGGAGCTCGCCAGGATCCGTGGCCTCGGGCCGGACGCCCTTGAGCGGTTGGCGAGCAGTGCCGCGTCCCGGGGCGTCGAGACGGCGAACGCCTGGATCCTGCTCGGCCAGCACCGCTATCTCGGCGACACGGGACGAAGAGCGGACCGTGCGGTTCCTGGTCGGCGAGACGACCATGCAGCACACCGAACGACGGAGGCTTCAGACATCGTCCTGATCACCAGGCCTGGTATCGGCGATCGGGACCACCACGGCGGAGCGCCGTCATATATCCCGTTCTACGGCGTGGGGTCATACGGCGAGGAGAGCCTGCCCGCTCTCACCACACGTCGGCACACGAGCGAGTAGTCGTGCTCCCAGGTGGCGCCCTCGTCGTAGGACAGCTCCCCTGAGCCCTCGATCGTGTCGTCGTCGATGAAGCGGCTGTTCAAGCGCTGCCAGAAGTCGTCGTCCCGGCGGATCATCGACCAGCCGGATTCCTCGAGCTCGAGCTCGAAGACCCGGACGATGCCGCGCACGTCGAAGTAGTGCAGGCGATGCTCCGCGAGCATCGAGACGGCGTCGGGGAAGTCCGGGCGGTCGTAGGCCCAGTCCTGCTGGAGGAACGCGTCATCGAGCACCCAGCGGTAGGTCTGGGTGCCGGTGACCGGTTCCGCGACGGCGCAGTGCTGCATCGTGAACGCCCATGATCCGGCGAGTCGATCGAGTGTCCTCATGTCTCTCGTGTCCTTTCTCGGCTGTCCAGAGTCCCTCAGCTCGGCGAGCTCTCCGGCGCGGGCGGGTACTTCACCAGAGCGTCGGGGTCGCGCAGGCCGTCCGGATCCGGCTCCAGAAGCACGTCGATGCCCGTCTCGTGGGCGTGCTCGTCGTCATGGATCACGATCACGGTGCCGCCGACGACAGGCGCGTCTGCCCGCGGCACCGCCAGCTCCTCGGCCACCGTCCGGGCGCCAGAGGCCCGACCGAGCCGGGCGGTCACGGCGAAGATCGGATCGCCGTCATCCTCCTGGCCGCCGTATCGTCGGTAGCGCTCGGTCCAGACGAGCCCGGTGATCGTGGCGATCGTGCGAGTGCCGCGCCCCCGCAGATGCTCGCGGCGCAGATGACGCGCGTAGCGGCGGCGCAGTGCACGGAGGAACGCGCGCAGGGCGAGCAGACCCAGCAGGAGCAGGAGAGCGCCGAGGGCCGTGATCCCGATCGCAACACGCGGATCGAGGAAGCCGGGACCCGCGATGAGCAGGCCGAGGCCGGCACCGAGCACTCCGGCGATGAGCCCAGCAGCAGTGGGTGCGTCTCCCCGCTCCGACCATGGCTCGGAGGTGTCCAGGTGGATCGCGAGCCCGATCCCCGCGAACACCGCAGCGAGGCTCACGGTCACGGTCACCGGTTCGGGTACCGCGGGCCAGCGGGCATCGAACAGATGCGTGAGCACGGGGTCGGGATCCAGCGGACAGACCTCTCCTCCACTCGGCGAGTCCGAGTAGCACTGCGGGTCCATCAGCGGCAGGCCAGCTGCAGCGATCAGGAAGGCCGCGATCGCCCAGAGCAAGACGACGGCGACGACCTGCCGGAGCAGGTGCGGCCAGCCGCCGTCGGGACGTGGGAGCGCCGGGATCATGACTCATCCGTCTCCTGACTGAACTCGACCTGCATGACCGGCACCGTCACCGTGCGTTCTCCGTCATCGAACACGATGACGACGTCGGGCGGGAAGGTGCCGGCGTGGATACGCCGGGCGTAGCCCTGCCCGCTGACGTCGAATGCGAGCGTCTGCTCCCCCGCGACCGGTGAGGTATCAGGCCAGGCGACGACCGTCTCCTCGGTCAGCGGCTCGACGACGTGCAGCTGCACCTGCAGCGAGTCCACAGGCTCGCCCTCGAGCCTGAGCTGTGCCTCGACGCGGGCCTGGTCCCCGCCCTCGTCGCCGGTCTCCGTGACGTTCTCGAGCTCGTCGACGAGATGATACTCGTCCCGGCGAGCTCGAAGCGCTCGTGACGGTCGCAGGTCGCTGAGGGTGTGCTCTGCTCGCAGTCGGTGACCGGCGCAGGGACCAGGGAGCACCCCGCCAGGGAGTCGAGAGCGAGCACCAGGAGCGACAGGCCGACCGCTGCACGACGCGCCCTCATGCCCCGCTCCACTCGAGAAGATCGTCGACCGACGCTGAGGCTTCTGGGGGTCGAACCGGATCCGGTGGCGGCTGCCGACCGGGAGCATGGCGTCGTGCACGGACGTGTGCATGCAGCTCGTCATGCTCGTCGCGGTGATCGCCCTCGGCACGCTCGTCTTCGGACTCCCCGGACCGCTGGCGGTCGAATACGTCCTCATCAGCCTGCTCATCGCTCTCGCCAGCATCCCCGTCGCCGCGCTGCAATCCGGTCTCTCGATGCTCATGCGCTCCTTCGCCGCACCGATCGCGGTCGCCTTCATCGGAGCCGGATTCTCCCCCGTGCTGCTCACGACCGTGATCGTCACGATCACCGGGCTGGGCCTGCGGAGGACGCGGGCCTCGACGGGGAGGAGCCCGGGCGGGACGTCGCAGCGCATCAGCGCAGATCGGTCGGATACGGGCGGTCCAGCACGAAGCTCTTCATCACCAGCGTCGAGTTCAGACGCTGCACTCCGGGAAGGGTGGACAGCACATCGTCCTCGAGACGGGCATAGGCATCCAGGTCAGCAGTCCGCACCCGCAGCAGGTAGTCGGGATCGCCGAACAGCCGCTGGCCCTGCAGGACGTTCGGAACCGCGGCCACCGCCTCCTCGAAGGCCAGCAGCGTCGTCCGGTCCTCCTGCGTCATCGTCACGAACACGAGCGCCTCGAACCCCAGCCCGAGCGCCCGCGGATCCACGACCGCGCGATAGCCGGTGATCGCCCCGGAAGTCTCCAGATCGCGCACCCGCCGATGCGTCGGCGACACCGTCAGCCCGACCCGTGCACCCAGCTCCGTGACGCTCAGCCGCCCGTCCACCTGCAGCTCCGCAAGAATCTTCCGATCGATCCCGTCCATGGCGACGATCCTTCCACAGATGACGCCGAATACCCGCAGATCGGGGAGCACATTTCGGGCGATCCTGCGTAGCGTTCCCTTCTGACAGAGGGAGATGCTCATGGAGATCACCGCCGTGCTCGGCTTCGCCGGGATCGCGCTCGCGCTCATCGCCGTCCCCGGCCCGGACTGGGCCTACGTCCTCGTCTCCGGGGCACGCGACCATGTCGTGATCCCGGCCGTCGCGGGCATCCTGGCCGGATACGCGATCATCACCGGAGCCGTCGTGGCGGGCCTCGGCCCCCTCCTCCTCGCCTGGCCGCCGGCGCTCGCCGCCATCACCGTCGCCGGGGCGCTCTACCTGCTCCATCTCGGCCTGCGCACCCTGCGCGGCGCCGGGCAGGTCCCCACGGCGGCGCAGCACGATTCAGGCCGCAGACCCCGCGGCCACCTCGCGCGCGGCATGGCCGTGAGCGGCCTCAACCCCAAAGGGATCCTCATCCTCCTGGCGATCCTTCCGCAGTTCGCGCGGACGACCCCCGGCGGCTGGCCGCTGCCGACGCAGCTCGCCGTGCTCGGAGCCGTCTACATCCTCATCACCGCGGTCGTCTATCTCCCGCTCGGATACGCCGCCGACCGGGTCCTCGGCGCGCGGCCCCGACTCGCCCGGCTGACCACGCGGATCGCCGGGGCGGCCATGCTCCTGGTGGGCGCGGGACTGCTCCTGGAGCGGATCGCCGGGATGCCGGGCTGAGCGGGCCCCGATTCCTCGGCACGCAGCCTCATGGGCCGATCGGACTCCTGTCGAGAAGACGACCCCGAGCCTCCTCGACCGCGTACCGGGCGGGCACGAGGCAGACCCCGGGCCGCACATGCATCATGATGCGGGGGCATGAGCCCCCCGCGACCGGGCCGCAGCAGGCCATCATCCTCGGCCCGGGACGGTCGGCACCGCCGCTCGGGGGCCTACCTCGTCGCGTAGAACGCCACGGCCGAGCTCGCGGCCACGTTCAGCGAGTCCACCCCGTGCATCATCGGGATCGTGACCCGCCGGTCCAGCCGGGCGTCGGCGGCCGCGGTCAGCCCGTGTCCCTCCGTGCCGAACACCAGGACGAGGCGCTCGTGGTCCTCCGCGACCAGCTCGTCCAGCGTGATCGCCCCCTCGCCCAGCGTCATGCCCGCCACCACGTATCCGGCCTCCCGGAGGTCCTCGACACCGGCGGGCCACGGCTCCACGCGCGTCCAGGGCACCTGGAAGACAGTGCCCATCGAGACGCGGATGCTGCGACGATACAGCGGGTCGGCGCACCGGGGCGTCACCAGCACCGCGTCCACGCCCAGCGCCGCCGCGGAGCGGAAGATCGCACCCACGTTGGTGTGGTCGACGACGTCCTCGATGATCGCGATCCGTGAGCGTCCCGCCTCCGCCAGCAGCTCGGGGACGGGCCGCAGCTCCGGTCGCTGCATCGCCGCGAGCGCCCCGCGGTGCAGATGGAAGCCGGTGAGCTGCTCGAGCATCGTCTCCTCCCCCACGAAGACGGGGACCTCGGCGAAGCGGTCGAACAGCGGGGCGAAGCGGTCCAGCCACTTCGGCGACATGAGGAAGGAGCGCGGGGCGTGCCCGGCATCCAGCGCCCGCGAGATGACCTCGTAGCTCTCTGCCATGAACAGGCCGCGCTCCGGCTCGAGCCGCGAGCGCAGGCGCACGTCGGTCATGCGGAGGTAGTCGTCCAGCCGCGGATCCTCGAGCGCCTCGATCCGATGGATCACCGCCACCGGCTCAGCCCAGCTGCACGGCGCGGGCGGAGAACCGCTCGCCGTGGGTGTCGACCACCAGCGGCAGGCCGAAGGTGCGGGTGAGGTTCTGCGAGGTGAGGGTCTCGCCGATGGGGCCCGCCGCCACGATCCCTCCCGCGCGCAGCAGCAGGGCGTGCGTGTAGCCCGGCGGGATCTCCTCGACATGGTGGGTGACGAGCACGGTCACCGGGGTCGCGGGGTCCTTCGCGAGGCGGCCCAGGTTCCGCACGAGCTCCTCGCGGCCGCCCAGGTCCAGCCCGGAGGCGGGCTCGTCCAGGAGCAGCAGCTCCGGGTCGGTCATGAGGGCGCGCGCGGAGAGCACCCGCTTGCGCTCCCCCGTGGACAGGGTCCCGAACATGCGGTCGGCCAGATGCGCGACCCCGAAGGAGGCCAGCAGGCTCCGCGCCCGGTCCAGGTCCTCGTCCTCGTACTGCTCCTGCCAGCGGCCCACGATCGAGTATCCGGCGGTGACCACGACGTCCAGCGCCGTCTCCTCGACGGGAACGGTCTCGGCGAGCTCCTGGGAGGCCAGGCCGATCAGCGGACGGATCTCGAAGATGTCGGTGCGGCCCAGCCGCGCCCCGAACAGGTCCACGGTCCCGGAGGTGGGGTGCAGGCGGGCGGCGAGCAGTCGCACGAGGGTGGACTTGCCGGCCCCGTTGGGACCCAGCACCACCCAGCGCTGTCCCTCCTCGATCCGGAGGGAGACGGAGTCCAGCAGGTGGCGTCCGGCGCGGCGGACGACGACATCGGTGAGTTCAGCGGCGGCTTCGGGCATGCCCCGAGCCTATCTGCTCCTCGCTCCCGCCCGGGCCGGGGCGACGGCGTGCCGCCGCCTAGACTGGGCCTGATCCGCCCAGCCGCGAAGGAGCCCCCATGCACCGTCCGATTGCGCTGGACCTCCCCCGTGGCTCCGTGGCCGCCGAGACCCTCAGCTCCGCCATCGACGAGCTCCTCGACACCGCCCGCGACGAGGTGCCCACGCAGTTCCCGCCGGAGGTCCTCGCCGCCGCCGAGGATGCCGCCCGCCGCGTCCGCGCCTCCGCGCCCGCCACGGACCTGCGGGACATCCCCTTCGTCACCCTCGACCCGGCCTCCTCGACCGACCTCGACCAGGCGATGCATCTGCACCGCGAGCAGGACGGATTCCGCGTGCGGTACGCGATCGCCGACGTCCCTCTCTTCGTCGAGCTCGACGGGGTGCTGGACGCCGAGGCGCGGCGCCGCGGCGCGACGCTGTACCTGCCCGACCGGCGCATCCCCCTGCACCCGCCCGTGCTGTCCGAGGGCGCCGCCTCCCTCCTGCCCGGGCAGGACGCCCCCGCCTTCGTCTGGGACATGCATCTGGACGCGCGAGGCGAGCTCATCTCCCTCGACCTCGTGCGCGCTCTGGTCCGCTCCCGGGAGAAGCTCGACTACGAGGGCGTCCAGCGGGACCTCGACGCCGGGTCCGGGCATCCGCAGATGCAGCTGCTGCAGGAGATCGGCGCCCTGCGCGCGGCCCGCGAGGCCGAGCGCGGCGGGGCGAGCCTCAGCGTCCCGGAGCAGGAGGCGCGCCTGGACGGGGGCGCCGTGCGGCTCGACTGGCGCCGCCCGCAGCCGGTCGAGGACGCGAACGCCCAGCTGTCCCTGCTCACCGGCATGGCGGCGGCGGACCTCATGCTCGAGGGCGGCAGCGGGATCCTGCGCATCATGCCGCCCGCGCAGCCCGCGGCGATCGAGCGCTTCCGCCGCCAGTGCACCGCCCTCGGCGTCACCTGGCCGGAGGACATGCCCTACGGGCGGCTGCTGCGCTCCCTCGACTGGCGGGAGGGCCGGCATCTCGCCCTGCTGAATCAGGCCGCCTCCCTGTTCCGCGGCGCCTCCTATGCGGCCTTCACCCGGCCCGAGGAGCGCCCCGAGGACCCGCGTCAGGCCGCGATCGCCGCCCCCTACGCGCACGCGACCGCGCCGCTGCGCCGGCTCGTGGACCGCTTCGTCCTGCTGGTGTGCCACGCCCATGCCCAGGGCAGGGCACCGGAGCCCGAACTCCTGGCCGCCCTCGCGCAGATCCCCCCGATCATGCAGGAGACCGTCGCCCGCGCCGGATCCCTCGAGCGGTCGGCGATCGATCTGCTCGAGGCGGAGGCGCTGCGGGCATTCGTCGGGGAGCAGCTGCCGGCGACCGTGATCGAGGTGCGGGAGGCCGGGGAGAACGCTCCGGCCCGCGTCGAGGTCCAGCTCGCCGAGCCGCCGGTGACCGCCTGGGTGCCTGGGAGCGCACCGCTCGGCGAGGAGATCCTGCTCCTGGTGGGCGAGAGCGCCCCCGGCAGCCGGATGCCCCGGCTCGAGATGGCGCACTCCGCATGAGCCCCGCCTCCGATGCCGCCTTTCCCGATCTGGCTCCGCAGATCCCCCGCGATCTCGTGCCGCTCCCGCGCGCTGCCTCGCTGCTGCTGTGGGCGAGCGCCTACCTGCGCGGGGACGTGGGGCCCGATGACGCCGTCGAGATCGGTCTGGGCGCCGGGCACCGGCACCGCGCGGGCGGCGGTGCGGACCTGTTCGACTGGATGACGCAGCTGCGACGGCTGCCGCTGGTCTCGGCGCGGCTCGTGCTCCCGCAGCCCGGGCGGATCGCCGGGCTCATCGGACCGCCGTCGGCGATCTCCCGCGCCCTCCTCGCGGAGCAGGCCGTCGTCGTGACCGCCGCGGGACTGGCCGAGCACACCCTCGTCCCGCAGACCGAGGTGCTCGGGGCCGACGCGGCCCGGGGCGTCGAGGTGACCTGGACCCAGATCCCCGGAACCGGGGCCCAGGTCCCACCGCCCGCGTACTCCGCCGGGGCCCGGGAGGAGCTGCTGCGGGCGCTGCGCCGTGCGGCCGACAGCGCCGCCCACCTCGACCTGGTCCCCGAGGAGCCGATCCCGCAGGCATCGCTGCCTCCGGACTGGACCGCCGCGGGCGTGCCGCGGCACGTGCCGGGTCCGGCCCGGCATCTGCTCGTCCTCGCCGCGCGGACGCTCCTGCTGACCCGCGCCGAGCTCGCGGAGGGATCCTCCGCCGCGGGCCTCAGCGGGGAGCTCGCCCGCGAGGAGCTGCTGCGGGATCTGGCCGATGCCGCCCGCGAGGCCCTCGTGGACCAGGTCAACCTGCTCGCCGCCGCCGAGCTCGGCTGAGCCCGGCGGCGGCCGCGGCGCTCACCCCTCCAGCACGCTGCGGTAGACCTCGAGGGTGCGCTGCGCGATCGAGGTCCAGGAGAAGTGCTCGGCGGCCCGCCTCCGGGAGGCCTCGCCCATCTCCGCCGCCCGCTGCGGATCGGAGACAGCCTTCGTGAGCGCGGCGGCGAGGTCCGCGACGAAGGCCTCGGGCTGCAGCGGCGTGCCGGTGCCGTCATCGGCCTGCTCGAGAGGGACCAGGTACCCGGTCTCCCCGTCGACGACGACCTCGGGGATGCCGCCGGTGGCAGAGGCGACCACCGGCGTCCCGCAGGCCATGGCCTCGAGGTTCACGATGCCCAGCGGCTCGTAGATGCTGGGGCACACGAATGTCGTCGCATGCGTGAGGATCTGGGTGAGCTGATGGCGCGGCAGCATGTCGGAGATCAGGTGCACCCCCTCGCGGGTGCGCTGCAGCTCCGTGACGAGTCCCTGTACCTCGGCCGCGATCTCCGGCGTGTCCGGCGCGCCCGCGCACAGCACGACCTGGACGCCGGCGGGCAGCTCGCGCACGGCGCGGAGGAAGAAGGGAAGGCCCTTCTGGCGCGTGATCCGGCCGACGAACACGATCGTCGGGGCCTCCGGGTCGATGCCGCGCTCGCGGAGCACGTCGGTGGCAGGGTTCGGCGCCCACTCGTCGATGTCGATCCCGTTGTGGACCACGTGCACCCGCGCGGGGTCGACGGTCGGGTAGGAGCGCAGGATGTCCTCGCGCATCCCCCCGGAGACCGCGATGATCCCGGCCGCGCCCTCGTACGCCGTCCGCTCGGCGAAGGAGCTCAGCGCGTAGCCGCCGCCCAGCTGCTCGGCCTTCCACGGGCGCATCGGCTCGAGGGAGTGCGCGGAGAGGACATGCGGGATCCCGTGCAGGAGGGACGCGATGTGCCCCGCGAAGTTCGCGTACCAGGTGTGGGAGTGCACCAGGTCGGCGCCCGCGCAGTCCGCGGCCATGGGGAGATCCGTGCCGAGGGTCGCGAGCGCCGAGTTCGCGCCCGCCAGCTCCGCCGGCGCCCGGTAGGCGGTCGCGCCCTCCTCGTCCCGGTCGGCGCCGAAGCAGCGGACCTGCACGTCGATGAGCGGGCGCAGCACCCGCGTCAGCTCCGCGACGTGGACGCCGGCGCCGCCGTAGATCTCCGGCGGGTACTCCTTGGTGAGCAGATCGACGCGCATGTTTCCTCCAGGATCGGGTCGTGATGGAGCGCGGGCGACGCCTGACGAGGAGGGCCGTCCGCTGTGGTGGACCGTGACGTGACCAGTCCCACAGAGGCATTATCCTTCATCCATGTCGAAAAAGGTCCTCGCCATCGTCCTCGCCGGCGGAGAGGGGAAGCGCCTCATGCCGCTGACCCTCGATCGGGCGAAGCCCGCCGTTCCGTTCGGCGGTATCTATCGTCTGATCGACTTCGCCCTGTCGAACATCGTGAACTCCGGGTTCCTCCGGATCGTGGTGCTCACGCAGTACAAGTCGCACTCCTTGGACAAGCACATCGCGCAGACGTGGCGTATGAGCTCGCTCCTGGGCAACTACGTCGCCCCGGTCCCGGCGCAGCAGCGCATGGGCAAGCACTGGTACCGCGGCAGCGCCGATGCGATCTACCAGTCCCTGAACCTCATCGAGGACGAGAAGCCCGACTACGTCGTCGTCGTCGGGGCGGACAACATCTACCGCATGGACTTCTCGCAGATGGTGGACGCGCACGTCGAGTCGGGGAAGGCCTGCACCGTCGCCGCGATCCGCCAGCCGATCGAGGAGTCCGACCAGTTCGGGGTCATCGAGACCGTGGAGGGCGATCCCCGCACCATCGCCCGGTTCGTGGAGAAGCCGAAGCAGACCCAGGGGCTCGCCGACGACCCCACCCAGATCCTCGCCTCGATGGGCAACTACGTCTTCACCGCGGACGCCCTCGTCGAGGCGGTCAGCCGGGACGGCCAGGACGAGACCTCCTCGCACGACATGGGCGGCGACATCGTGCCCTACTTCGTGGAGCAGGACGACGCCGGCGTCTACGACTTCATCCACAACGAGATTCCGGGCTCCACGGAACGGGACCGCGACTACTGGCGCGACGTCGGCACGATCGACGCGTTCTACGAGGCGCATATGGATCTCATCTCGGTCCATCCCGTGTTCAACCTCTACAACGAGGAATGGCCCACCTTCGCCGGGCTGCGGAACGTGCCGCCGGCGAAGTTCGTGCACGCCGGACCGGGCCGCGTGGGCTCCGCGGTCGATTCGATCGTCTCCCCCGGCGTGGTGGTCTCCGGTGCGCAGGTGTCGAACTCGGTGCTCTCCCCGGGCACCCGCCTCCACTCGTGGTCGCACGTCTCCGACTCCGTCGTCATGGACAATGTGATCGTGGGACGACACAGCCAGATCCATCGCGCCATCATCGACAAGAACGTGGTGGTGCCGCCGCGCACCCAGATCGGCCTGGACGCCGACCGGGATCGCGCCCGCGGCTTCCACGTGACCCCGTCCGGGATCACCGTGATCGGCAAGGGCATGGTCATCGCACCGGAATGAGTCTTCGCATGAGCAGCGCACAGACCGCTCCCCGCCGGGTCCGCACCGGCCCGGTCACCGGGATCCTCGTCTCCGACGTCGACTCGACCTTCCTGACGCAGGAGGTCATCGAGCTGGTCGCGGACCACGCGGGGACCCGGGAGGAGGTGGAGGAGGTCACGGCCCGCGCCATGCGCGGGGAGCTCGACTTCGCCGCCTCCCTCCATGCTCGGGTCGCGACCCTCGCGGGCCTGTCGGCAGATGTCCTCGCCCAGGTCCGCGACGCCCTCGTGCCGACGCCGGGAGCGATCGAGCTGATCGCTCGGGCCCGTGCCGCCGGCTGGGTGACGGCGCTGGTCTCGGGCGGCTTCCACGAGGCGATCGACGAGCTCGCGGAGCGTGCCGGGATCGACGTCGTGGTCGCCAACCGCTTCGAGGTCCGGGACGGCCGCCTCACGGGGCGGGTCGAGGGCCCGGTCGTGACGGCCGCCCGCAAAGAGGAGGTCCTGCGCGAGCTCGCGTCCCTCCACGACGTCCCGCTCGCACACACCGTCGCGCTGGGCGATGGCGCGAACGACGCCCTCATGGTCCGCGCCGCCGGCACCGGCATCGCCTTCCGGGCGAAGCCGGCGCTGCGAGAGGCGGCCGATGTCGAGCTCGAGGGCCCCAGCCTCCTCGGGGCATGGCCCCACCTCGAGGCCGCGGCGCGCCGGGGCTGACCCACGTGCCCACGGACGACGAGGCCCGCCCCGGGGTTCCGGGGCGGGCCTCGTCGTTCTCAGGCTCTCAGCTGCGCACGATGGTGTGCAGCGTCATCGACTCCTCGTCGATCCCGGTCCACGCGGGCTGCGAGCCCGACAGCACGCTCATGGCCCCCGTGGGCAGGCCGATGCGGGCCTGCGCCAGGGACGAGGGATCGGACTCCTCGTCGGCCAGGTGCGCGCTCAGCGTCGACATGGTCGGCTCGTGGCCGATCACCATGACCACCGCATGCTTGTCCTTGCGCGTGCGGATCAGGTGCAGCACCTCCGCGGGACCGCCGTCGTAGATGT
The DNA here is from genome assembly GCF_042434575.1 of Brachybacterium hainanense. Taxonomy (NCBI): domain Bacteria; kingdom Bacillati; phylum Actinomycetota; class Actinomycetes; order Micrococcales; family Dermabacteraceae; genus Brachybacterium; species Brachybacterium hainanense. Next base: position 120,145 of record NZ_JBHLSV010000010.1, on the reverse strand, counting down.
CCTCGTGGAAGGTGACGCGGCCGTCGAAGCCCGGCATCGCCGAGAGCACCGACTCCCAGGTCTCACGTGTGCGACGGGCGTCGGAGACGAGGACCCGGGAGGGACGGACCCCCTGGGACTCGAGGTAGTCGCCGATCAGCCGGGCCTGGGCCCGTCCCTTCTCGGCCAGCGGCCGATCGTGGTCGGTCTCGGCGACGGTCTCGGCCTTGCCATGGCGCATGAGCAGCAGCAGGCGACTGTCGGGGTCGGAGGATGCCATTCGGCGTGATCACACCTTCGTCGGGGTCAGAGGTCCGGGGCGTCACGGCGGCGCCCCGATCGGGGATCAGTGTCCCATGCCCAGGCCGCCGTCGACGGGGATCACCGCACCGGAGATGTAGGCCGCGTCGTCGCTCGCGAGGAACGCCACGACCCGGGCGACCTCGGCCGGCTCCGCGAAGCGCGCGGCCGGGATCGCCTTGAGGTACTGGCCCTTCAGCTCCTCCGGAAGCCCGTCGGTCATCTCGGTGGCGATGTAGCCGGGAGCGACCACGTTCGAGGTGATGCCGCGGCTGCCCAGCTCCCGTGTCAGCGAGCGGGCGATCCCGACGAGGCCCGACTTCGAGGCCGCGTAGTTGACCTGCCCCGGAGAGCCGTACAGGCCCACGACGGAGCTGATGAGGACGATGCGCCCCTTCTTCTTGCGCATCATGCCCTTGATGGCCCGCTTGACGGTGCGGAAGGAGCCCGTGAGGTTCGTGTCCACCACGTTCTCGAAGGAGGCGTCGTCCATGCGCAGCAGCAGCTGGTCGTCGGTGATCCCGGCGTTGGCGACGAGCACCTCGACGGGGCCGTGCGCCTTCTCGACCTCGGCGAAGGCGGCATCGAGCGAGGCGCCGTCGGTGATCTCCGCGGCCACGGTGAGCGCCCCCTCGGGGCCTCCTTCGCCGGAGCGGCTGGTGACCGCCACCTTGTCCCCGCGTCGGACGAACTCCTCGGCGATCGCGCGGCCGATTCCGCGGCTGCCGCCGGTGATCAGCACGCTGCGGGGCTCGGGGGCGGTCGTGTCCATGGTGATGCTCCTTGAGGTCGGTCGGCAGGCGCGCCGGATGGCGGGTCCCGCGCGGGCGGCGGGAGGCTGTGCTCTACGATACGTGGCGAGTGCTGTGCCGCTGGGATGCGCCCTGGAGGGTCCACGGCATCGCCCTGTACAGACGATGGAAGGTAACAGGCTCATGGCCTATCGCTTCAACCCGCCGCCCAACTGGCCCGTCGAGGACCCGGCATGGACGCCCCCTCCCGGCTGGCAGCCCGACCCGGCCTGGGGTCCTGCTCCCGAAGGCTGGAACTTCTGGGTCGAGGACGAGGCCGCACCCTCCCCGTCGGTCGAGGCGTCCTCGCCGCAGCCGGCTGTCGAGCCCGCGCCGACCGAGGACCCGGACCCTGATGCGACCCACGTCGCCGGGGCCTCTGCCTCCTCCGCCGATCCTGCGGACGACGCGACACGCCTGTCCCCGATCGCGCCCGCGGCTCCGGCCCCCGAGCCCGCGTCGGCACCGGAACCCGCACCGGCGTCGGAGGAATCCGTGCACACGCACGCAGCGTCCGTCGACGATCCCGCCCTGCCCGCCACGGAGGCCCCGACCATCGCGGGCGATCCGGGTGCCCCGTCCTCCGAGCCGCTCGACGCCCCTGCCGTCACGGAGGCGGCGCCTGCGGTCCCCGAGGTCGAGCCCGCCGCGGCGGCGGAGTCCGAGGCGGTCGCGGGCCCGGAGGCCGAGGCCGCCGCTGCCGCATCGGCAGGGCCCGAGGAGCCGATGACCGGCGAGCCTGCCGCGCCGGAGCTGCCCGTCACGGAGCCGGCACCGGCGCTCTCCGCGGAGGGCGCCGTCGAGACCGCCGAGTACGGCGGCCCCGATCTCGAGGCCGACCTGCAGCAGGCGACGCCCTACGAGTCCTCCGAGGCCGCACCCGCGGGCGACGCCCCCGCCGCGCCGGTCTACGGCGCCGCAGCCGGCACCGCAGGAGCCGCAGCCGTCGGCGACGAGGCGTCCCCGCCCGCCGGGGCGGCTCCGTCGCCCTACGAGTCCGCCGAGCCCGCCCCGTCCTCCGGCCACGACAGCGCCGCTCCCGTCTACGGCGAGGGATACGGCTCCCCCGCACCGGGCTACGGCCAGGCCTCCCCCGCCGCCGCCTACGGCCAGGGCTCCCCGACCCCGGCGTACGGTCAGGGCTCCCCCTCGCCGGCCTACGGCCAGGGCTACGGGCAGCCGTCGCCGAGCTCCTTCGGACCGGGTTCCGCGCCGGATCCCGCCACCGGCGGCTCCGGATCCCAGTGGGCGACGGGTCAGGGCGCCGGCCAGGACGGTCAGCCGCCGCAGAAGGGGATCGTCGCCCGCTTCTGGTGGGTCGGCTGCATCGTGCTGGCGCTCATCGCCGCGCTCGTCGTCGCTCTCATCGGGGGGATCATCCTCCTGAACAGGGGATCCGGTTCCGAGGACCCGACCACGGCGCCCACGGCCGTCGAGTCCACCGAGGACGGCACCACCACGGAGGAGGAGACCCCGACGGAGGAGGCGACGGACGAGACCCTCGAGGTCGTCACGCCGTCCGTGCTGCCGACGGTCGATCCCGCCGCGAAGCCCGTGGCCATCGCCTCGAGCGAGGGCAAGGGCACCCTGACGGTGTCCATGGAATGGCTTCCCGCGGAGAAGCTGCCCAGCAGCTACGGCGGCACCGTCGAGAAGGGCGAGTTCCCCGAGTACCTCGTGGTGACCGCGAAGATCTCGGTCACCGACGGCACGATGACCCTCGCCCCGTACAACCTGAGCGTGCGCACCCCGTACGGCGGCACCGTGGACTCCGCCGTCGAGACCTTCGGCCTCGCGGACGCCGGGATCGAGATCGACGCCCCCTCGGACTTCAAGGCCGGCGAGGAGTACACGATCCGGGTCCTCTTCGACGTCTCGCGCAGCGGCGGCCTCGTCGTCGTCTACGACAACTTCACCGACCAGTACACGTGGGACGTGCCTGCGTGACGAAGGTCTTCAACCCGCCGCCCGCCTGGCCGGAGCCCCCGCACGACGGATGGGTTCCACCGGACGGGTGGCGGCCCGACATCCGGTGGGGCCCGGTTCCCACCGGATGGCGGACCTGGGTGCCGACCGGGCAGGTCAGCCCGGTCGCCGGACCGCTCCTCGACTCCGAGGAGGTCCCGGCCACAGGCGCCCGGCCCCGCCCCAGGATCGAGGACTACCCTGTCACGGTGCTCAACCCCGGAATGTGGTCCCAGAACCATCTCGAGGCGGAGGACTACGGCTTCCCCGCGGAGGAGGAGCGGCGCTCCCGCCCCCGTCTGCGCCTGGGCGTGACCATCACGGTGACCGCGCTCGGCTTCCTCCTGGCGGCGGCGACCGCGCTGCTGTTCGTCCGTCTCGCCGACTTCGCCGTGCACGATCTCCCCGCGCGCGCCCCCACCGGCTGGATCTCGGCCGCCGCTCCCGTCCTTCCCGCGGGCGAAGCCCCGCCCTCCGCAGCCCCCGAGGCCCTCGCCGGCTCCGCCGCCTCTCGATGAGCCGTCCCGACGGCGCATCCCGCTCGGCCGCGCGCGATCTGGTCACCGCGGTGCTCGCGGTGACCCTCGCCGCCGCCCTGTGCATCGGTCTGGGGCTGTGGCAGTGGCACCGCTTCGAGAACCGGCGCGAGATCGCCGCGACCGTGCGGGCGAACATCGACGCCGATCCCGTCGCCCTGGACCAGGTCCTGGACGGACCTGATCGGAGCCTGCCCCCGAGCCGGGACTGGACGCCGGTGGAGCTGACGGGCAGCTACTGCACCGATCCCGGATGCGTCCTGTACGTGCGCAACCGTCCGCTCGGGGGATCCGTGGGCTTCTGGCAGCTGGTGCCCTTCGAGACCGATGCCGGCACGCTCCTGATCGTGCGCGGATGGATCGACTCCGACGAGGTCGATTCCGCGCCCGTGAGCGAACCCGAGGTGCCCGCCGGAGAGATCACGGTGACCGCGCATCTACGTCCCGCGGAGGAGGTCCTGGAGGACCGCTCCAATCCCCCCGGCCAGGTGCAGTCCGTGGCCCCGGTCCAGTTCGCCGCCGAGCTGCCCGTGGCGGGCCCGGTCTACACCGGCGTCTACGGGGATCTGATCGCCGAGTCCCCCGCCGACGTCGCGCGTCCGCAGCCGCTCGAGGAGCCCGACACGAGCCTGGGTCCCCATCTGTCCTACGCCTTCCAGTGGTGGATCTTCGCGCTCTTCTTCCCGGCGGCCCTGATCATCCGCGCTCGGCGGACCCGCCGTGACGAGCGCGCCGCGCAGGCCGAGGCCGATGCCTCCCGCGGCCCGGCGCCGACCGAGGACGGAGGCGGCGCCGGGAGGCCCGGAGCCGGTCCGGGAGATCCGCCGTCCCCGGGGTCTGCTGCCCTGGGGTCCGCGGATCGCTCGCCGCGGCGCTCCCGCCGCGGCTCCGAGGGCCGCAGCCCTGAGGCGAGCCGCAATCGGCGCGCCCGTTCGCTCGACGAGGAGGAAGAGGATGCGCTCCTGGACGACCGCGACCGCTGAGGGGGCCGGGCCCGTCGCGGGACCCGATCCGAGGCGAGGACCCGGCCCCCGCTCCCGGTTCCTTCCCGGCCTGCGCCCGCGCCGGATCGCCCACCGCGGCTTCGCCCCGGACGGCGCCGAGAACACGCTGCGCGCCTTCCACGACGCCGTCGCCGCCGGCGCGACCATGCTCGAGACCGACACGCGGGCGACGGCGGACGGCGTGGCCCTCGCTCTCCACGACGAGGACCTCTGCCGCATCGCCGGGGACCGGCGACGGGTCGACTCGCTCGCGGCGACCGACCTCCCGGCGATCCGGATCGCCGGGCTCGAGCCGATCGCCCGCCTCGAGGACGTGCTCGGGACCTTCCCCGATATGCCGATCAACATCGACGTGAAGGACGCAGCGGCCGTGGGCCCGGCCGTGCGGGCCATCGCGCGCACCGGATCGGCGCGGCGGGTGTGCGTGACGAGCTTCGACGATGCCGTCGCCCGCAGGGCCGCCACGGGAGTGCGCGTGACCACGGGGATCACCCCGGTGCGCAGCCCCTCGCGCATCGCCCTGGGCACGTTCCTCGCAGCGGGTGCCCTCGAGCTGCCCGATCGCGCAGTCCGCCGGCTCCTCTCCCCCTACGGAGCGCTCCAGGTGCCGGTCTCGTACCGGGGAGTCCCGGTCGTGACGCCGCGGACCGTCGCCGCGGCGCATCGCGCCGGATGCGAGGTGCACGTCTGGACGATCGACGAGCGCGATGTCATGCGGGCTCTGCTCGACCTGGGCGTCGATGGTATTATCACCAATCGCGTCGATGTGCTCGCCGAGCTCCTGGAGGACGCCGCCCCGCCCCGTGACTGATGCTCGGCCGTGCCGAGCGCTCCGCGGTGCGTCTGCCCGCCCGAGGGCGGCGGTCGGTCACGTCCGGGAACAGAGCTGGAGCATGCGGCGTTGTGAACGATCGTGCGCACCTCGCCCCTGTGCGGGGAGCGCTGACAGCGACCGTCGGGAGGAAGCGAGAGACATGAACAGCCGAAGCCTGCGAGGTACCCGCCTGGGATCGCTCAGCATGGAGACCGATGACGGCGTGCTCGCCGCGCCCCGGCAGGAGGCGAACTACGACTGCCCCAACGGGCACACCATCGTGCTCCCCTTCTCCGTCGAGGCCGATGTCCCCGCCGTCTGGGAGTGCCGCTGCGGTGCGACCGCGGTGCTGCGCGACCACGAGAAGCCGGAGGAGAAGCCCGGCAAGCCGCAGCGCACCCACTGGGACATGCTGCTCGAGCGCCGCAGCGAGGAGGACCTCCAGGTCCTGCTCGATCAGCGCCTCGAGCTGCTGCGCTCGGGCAAGCTCCACCAGAGCTCGAGCCGCACCCTCTGAGCCGTTCCCCGCGGGAACACGACGCGCCCCCGACCTCCACGGTCGGGGGCGCGTCGTCCTGTCGGAGGGCGGATCTCACCCCTGGGTGATGACGGGAGGGGCGGACCCGCCGTCGGGGCCGCCGGGGCGATCCTTCCGGGAGGATGCGGAGTCCTCCGGGGTGATGACGATCTCGCCCTGCAGCACGCCGTCGCGCGTGCGCCGGTAGAGCACCCTCTGTGCCGCCTCGGAGCCGCTGCCCAGGCCCGCCGCCCTCACGGCGCGGCGCTGCACGGGCGTGAGCAGCAGGACGATCGCGAGCACGTCCGTGAGCAGCCCGGGGAAGAAGAAGAGCAGCGCGGCGAGGAGGGTGAAGGCCGGGCGGCTGAGATGGTCCTGCACATCGCCCCTGCCCCGCACAGCCTGCACGAGCGAGCGCAGGCGCACGAAGGACTGCTGTCCGGCGGCGACCAGGAGCGCGATGCCGACGACCCAGCCGATCGCGATGATCAGCACCGACCACCACAGTGAGCTGTTCACGCCGATCGCGACCAGGATGGCGATCTCCGCCAGGCCCAGCACGAGGATCGCCACGGGCACGAGCGTCGCCAGGCGCGATCGCCCCTTCCCGGGGCTCGATGGGGTCCGGGGCTGCTGCGTGGTCATGGGCTCACCCTCCTGCCTGCCGTGCGGCCCGCCGCGACGGCCGTCAGCCCCTACGGTAGCCGAGCACCCTGGCAAGCTGCCGTGCCCGGTGCGCGATGCCCCACTGTGTCACCCGGACGAGGGCCTCCGCCACGATCGACGAGTCCATCTTGCTGGTCCCCTCGCGGCGCTCGTCGAAGTCGATGGGGACCTCCCGGATCACCGCTCCCGCATCCCGGCTGCGACGGGTCATGTCGACCTGGAAGCAGTAGCCATGGCTCGCGACATCGGCCTCGAGCAGGCGTCGCAGCAGCGGGGCGCGGTAGGCGCGGAAGCCTGCCGTCGCGTCGTGCACGCCGATGCCCATGAGCATCCGCGCGTACATGTTCGCCCCGCGCGAGAGCAGCTCCCGGTGCGGGGCCCAGTCGTGCACGGCGCCCCCGCGGATCCAGCGCGAGCCGATCGCGAGGTCCGCGCCGCGGCGCACGGCCTCGAGCAGCTCCGGAAGCTGCTCGGGCCGATGCGAGGCGTCGGCATCCATCTCCACGAGCACCTCGTAGCCGCGCTCGAGGCCCCAGCGGAAGCCTGCGATGTAGGCGGGGCCCAGGCCTTCCTTCCCGGCACGGTGCAGGACGTGGATCCGCGGGTCCTGCACGCCGAGACGATCGGCGAGCTCGCCGGTGCCGTCCGGGGAACGGTCATCGGCGATGAGCACGTCGGCCTCGGGGACGGCCGCGCGCAGACGCGCGATCGTGCCCGGAAGGGCCTCGATCTCGTTGTAGGTGGGGATGATGACCAGGCTGGGGCCGAGGGCGGGGACGGACAGGGGTCTCTCCTGACGGGATGGGCCCGGGCACGGGGAAGCGGGATGCGAGGACGGGATCGGGGACGCGGGACGAGGGCTGCTCCCCGAGGATATGCGGCGGCGCCCTCGGTCCGCCACGGCGCTCAGGGGCGCCGCGCGATCGCCCGTCGTCCGCGGCTCAGCGCGGCGAGGAGGCCGGCGGCCCCGAGCGCGCTGATCCCCAGCGGGATCCACCATCCGGCGCGCACGGCCGGGGTGAGGCCCGTGCGCAGCGGGACGTCGGCCACGACCGAGCCCTGCTCCCAATGCCCTGCGTAGGCGAGCTGACGCCCTTCGGGGCTGTAGATCGCGGAGTGCCCCACCGTCGAGACATGCACGACGCTGCGGCCGCTGACGACGGCGAGCACGCGCGCCTCCGCGAGCTGCTGGATCGCCTCGTCGGAGTCACCGAACAGGGCGTTGTTGGACTGCACGACGATGAGCTCCGCCCCGTCGTCCACGACGTCCTGGACGAGGGACTCGTAGGCGATCTCGAAGCAGATCAGCACTCCGGCCCGCGTCGGGCCGACCTCGGCGATCCCGACCTCGTCCCCCGCGATCATGTCGGAGGAGACGAGGTCGACCTTGTCGGTGACCAGGCGGAACAGGTCGCGCGCGGGGATGTACTCGCCGAAGGGGACGGGATGGCGCTTGGCGTACTGGTAGGCGACGCCCCCGTCCGGCGACCACAGCAGCGAGTAGTTGTAGCGGCGCCCGTCCTGGGTGGGCGTCTGCGTGCCGACCATGATCGGGGCGTCGGCCTCCTGCGCGAGCCGTGTCAGCTGCTCGCCGCGCCACAGGTCCTCGCGCGGGTCGACGCTCGTGGAGTCCTCGGGCCAGACCATCAGGTCCAGCCCCTGCCCCTCCTCGGCGAGCACCTCCTGGCTCACGGCCAGATGGTTCTCGAAGACGCCCTCGGGCATGGTGAAGGCGACCGGGTCGATCGGCTCCATGTTGCCCTGGATCCCGGCGACCCGGATGCTGGGCCGGCCTTCGGGGGCCGGGTTCGCCGGATGCGGCACCACGAGGCAGGCGGCGACCACGGTGACGGAGACCGCGATCGGGGCGAGCCCGCCGATGCCGCCCAGGCCGGTGCGGCTGCGGCTGGCGAGGGCGAGCACGCCCCGCAGCACGAGCAGGGCCAGCAGCGCGCAGAGGAAGGACAGCCCGGCGGTGCCGATCCACGGCCCCAGGTTCAGCAGCGGGGACTGCGAGAGCGCGAAGGCGGTCGCTCCCCAGGGGAGGCCGCCCCAGGGCGTGTGGGAGCGCAGGGTCTCCACGCCCACCCAGAGCGCGGCGATCACGATGCCGCTGCCGATCCCGAGGCCGCGACGGACCAGCACGGTGCGGGCGAGCAGCGCGAACAGCACGGGGAAGAGCGCCTGGAAGACGCCGAGGGCGATCCAGGGCATCGTCCCGGCGTAGGTGTTCGCCCAGGCGGTCAGCGGCACGAAGAAGGCGAGCCCCCAGGCGAGGGAGCCCGCGATCGCAGCGAGCGCACGCCGGGTCATCGCGGCCGCGGTCAGCGCCGCGATCGCAAGCGGGAGCAGGAACCACAGGTCGTACGGGGGAAAGGCGAGCAGCATGCCCGCTCCCCCGGCGGCTCCCAGCACGAGGGACAGCTGCCAGGGTGTCGGGATGAGCCGGTCGTGCTCGGCCACCGCCCGGGACCGCGGACGCCCTCCGGAGCCGCCGGAGCGGGCGCGGGAGGCGGGCGCGGCTGGGCTCATGCCTCCATCCCCGGCTGATCCCCGAGCAGGTCATGGACGATCTGCCCCGCCACCACGGTGCGCAGGGCTCGCGGCGATCCCGTGGTGAGATCCGGGAGCAGGGGCGTGCGCGAGCGCGGATCGGTCGACCAGGTCTGGATGCGCTCGTCCTGGCCGCGGACGGTCAGGTCCCAGGGCTCCCAGACGACGAAGGTGGCCTCCGCGCCGGGGTTCAGGGAACCGGGGTGCGGGGTGCCGGCGAGACGGCGTCCGCCCCGGGTCGCGGCGAGGAAGGCCGCCCGGTCGCTGATGCGCTGCTCGACCGGGCCCTCGTGCGCGAGCGCCCGCACCCACGACCAGGGATCCGCGGCGTCCTCCTGGCCGCGGGAGCCGAGCGCGAGAGCCGTCCCCTCCCGGGTGAGGTCGAGGTAGTCGGCACCCTCGCTGCACGGGGCGAGGACGGTGACGCCGTCCCGGAGACCGGGCATGCCCGGGACCGCCTGGGTGATGCCGCGGCCGTAGGCCTCCGCGAGCCACGCGGAGGGGGGTTCGCTGCCGTCCGCCGTCGGGGCGGCGTCCACGAAGGACGGCGTGACCAGGCACCCGTCCGCGTTCACGCGCCGCGCAGAGCGATGCAGCACGAGCGCGGAGTCCTCCGGTCCGATCCAGGCGACCGTCCCCCCGTCCACGAGCATCGCCGAGGCCTCCGGGTCCTGGGTGCTGTACAGGACGATCCCGGTGTAGAGCACGGGGGCGGACGGAGCAGGGGCGGGGGTCAGGGCCATGGCGGGGGCGTCTCCTTCGGCGGGGCGGGGTGGTGAGCTGCTCACCGGTCGATCTCCTGGGCGACGAGCCCGCGGCGGATCGCCCGGACGGCCTCGCGCGCCGTGGCGGAGACCCCGTCCACGGCGGCGAGCTGCTCGAGCATGTCGATGACCTGGCGGCAGTGCCGCACGAAGTCACCGGCAGTCATGGACGACTCTCCGATCGCGGCGGCCATGTGAAGGCCGCTCGCCCAGCGATGCACGATCGCGCAGGCTCCGGCATCGGGCGGGGAGGTCAGGTCGACGCCGTGGCGGCCCTGGGCGCTGCGCAGCTGATCGCCGATCCGCTCGGTCCGCGCGAGGGCGCGGGCGAAGCGGGGCGAGGACGGCAGCTCCGGGGCGGCGATCTCCTCGCGTCGTGCATCGTGCACGGCGGCGGAGACGATCGCGGCGAGTCCGGGCGCGTCGAGCTCGGCCCACGCGCCCTGGTCGAGGCATTCCGCGATCAGCAGGTCGCGATCGCTGAACAGCCGGCGCAGCCGCAGCCCGCGCTCGGTCGGCCGGCAGGAGGCGTCCTCGCCGTCCTCGCGGGCGAGGTAGCCGAGCTCGAGCAGCAGGGCGACGAGCTGGTCGAAGCGGCGGGCGAGGGAGGAGGTCCGTCCCTCGATGCGGCGGGCGTCCCGGTCGAGCTGGGCGGAGGCCGTCCGCCAGCGGCCCGCCCAGCGCAGATGCGCCGCGAGGTCGGGGCAGTCGTGGCACGGATGCTCGCGCAGGAGTTCCCGGAGCTCGGCGAGCCGCACGTCGGTCGCGGCCGTGGACGGCTCGCGCGGGGCGCGGGAGCGGACCTCGCGCCGCGGATCCGGGTCGCGGCCGGACAGCAGCTGGCGCAGGGCGCTGGCGGTGTCTCGGCGGATCTTGGCGCTGCCCAGGCGTTCGGGACGGGGGAGCCGGAGGGTGTCGATGACCGCGGGGGCGGAGGGCACGTCGCCGGGGCTGAGGACGCGGATCCTCGCCTCGGGGGTGAGCACGCTCAGCCGCACGCCCTCGAGGACCTGGCGATCGGCGTCGATCACGACCCCGTAGCCGCCCCGGCGTCCGCCCGGGATCGCGATGACATCTCCGCGACGCAGGGAACGCATGGTCGTGAGCGTCCGGTCGCGGTCCTTGGCCGATCGCTTCTGCGCGAGGCGTTTCTCGCGGTCGGCGATCTCCTCGGTCAGGCGCAGGTAGCCGAGGATGTCGCCGCGCTCGCACTCCATCGAACCGCGGTAGGCACGGACCGCCTCCTCCGTCTCCCGGGCCTTGCGGGCGAGTCCGACCACGGAGCGGTCGGCCTGGAACTGGGCGAAGCTCATCTCGAGCGTCTCCCGCGCACGGCCCAGGTCGAAGCGGTCCAGCAGGTTCACGGCCATGTTCGGGGTGGGCCGGAAGGCGGAGCGCAGGGGGTAGGTGCGACGGCTCGCCAGGGAGGCGACGGCGTCGGCGTCGAAGCGGGGGCCCGCGACGACCACGGCATGCCCCTCGGTGTCGATGCCGCGGCGGCCGGCGCGACCGGTGAGCTGGGTGTACTCCCCCGGCGTGAGGTCGGCGTGCTCGGTGCCGTTGAACTTCACGAGCTTCTCGAGCACGACGGAGCGGGCGGGCATGTTGATGCCGAGGGCGAGGGTCTCCGTCGCGAAGACCGCCTTGATCAGGCCCAGGGAGAACAGCTCCTCGACGACGACCTTGAGCAGCGGGAGCATCCCGGCGTGATGGGCGGCGATCCCGTGGACGGCGGCGCGGCGGAAGGCGGGGAGGTCGAGCACCTGCTCGTCCTCGTGGCCGATCACGGCGAGGCGCTCGGCGAGGAGCGCCCGGATCCGCTGCTGCTCCTGGGGGGTGGTGAGGGTCAGATGCGCCTGCGCGCACTGGCGCACCGCCGCGTCGCAGCCCGCACGGGAGAAGATGAAGAAGATGCCCGGCAGCAGTCCGTCGCGGTCCAGCAGGGAGACCACATCGGGTCGTCGCAGAGGGCGTGCGCCGAGACGAGGGGTGCCGGACCCGCGAGGTCCCTCACCGCGGGGCGCATCGGATCCGCCGCGATGCGCGGGTGCTCCGCCGTCGGCGCCGCGCAGCCGATGCCGTCCCTGCGTCCCCTCGCGTCCGTGCCGACCGCCGCGTCCCGCGCCTCGGCCCCGCCCTCGACCGCCGCCGCGGCGCGCTCCCGGGCGTCCGTCCTCGGGCCGGTCGTGTCCGCCGCGCGAGGCGTGTCCGGGGATCGGAGCGCTGAGACCTCGGCTCGCGGTCTCGAGATCCGGGTTGACGGTGCGCTCCCGGGCGGCCCCGGGGCCGTGGGAGACGACGGGGGCGCCGGACTCGTCGACGAAGAGGTCCAGCAGCTCCTCGCCGATGATCACGTGCTGCCACAGCGGCACCGGGCGGGTCTCGGAGACGATCACCCGGGTGCGGCCGCGCACCTCGTCGATCCAGGCGCCGAACTCCTCCGCGTTGGAGACCGTGGCGGACAGGGCGACCAGCTGGACGGCCTGGTCGAGATGGATGATGACCTCCTCCCAGACGGGGCCGCGCAGACGATCGGCGAGGTAGTGGACCTCGTCCATCACCACGAAGCCGAGCCCGTCCAGCAGCGGGGAGCCGGCATAGAGCATGTTGCGCAGCACCTCCGTGGTCATCACGACCACGTCGGCCTCCGGGTGCACGGAGGTGTCGCCGGTGAGGAGGCCCACCCTCTCGTGGCCCAGCCACGCGGCGAGCTCCTCGTGCTTCTGGTTGGACAGCGCCTTGATCGGCGCGGTGTAGAAGATCTTCCGGCCGGTGGCGAGGGCGAGATGGACGGCGAACTCCCCGACCACGGTCTTCCCGGCGCCGGTCGGGGCCGCCACGAGAACGGACTCCCCGTCCTGGAGCGCCTCGCAGCCCCCGATCTGGAACGGATCCAGTGCGAAGGGATAGCGCTCCCGGAAGCTGCCGAGCGGGGTGCGGGCCAGGCGCTCCTGCGCGGCCCAGGCGGCGTACTGCTCTGCCGGCGAGCTCATGCCCGCTCCTCCCGGATCGTGTCGAGGTCGGCGAGGATCCGCACGGCCCCGGGCGCGACCCGCATGGTCACCGGGAGCAGGGCGCGGGGCTCGCCGTCGGCGTAGGCGCGCACGTCGCGACCGTGGCGCAGTCCCACGGTCACCTCGCGCACCCGCCGCACCGAGAACGCGGGATGGGAGACATGGGTGCCGCGACGCAGGCGCGGGAGCATCGCGAGCAGGTCGCGTCGGCGGGCACCGGCCACCGTCGCGAGGTCCAGCAGCCCGTCGTCGACGACGGCCCCGGGGACGAAGCGCAGGCCTCCGCCGAACACGCCGGTGTTCGCGACGGTCAGCAGGGTCGCGTCGACCTCGTAGCGCTCCTGTCCGTCGACCTCGACCCAGTAGGGCAGCGGGGAGAAGGACGGCAGCTCGCGCAGCAGGGCGACGGAGTACTTGGCGCCCACCCCGCTGCGTGCGCTGTTGGCGCGCTCGTTGACGAGCGCGTCGAAGCCCAGGGACACGTTGCCGAGCGCGATCGAGCGGTGCGGGGGCACGTTCCTGTGCCCGCGGATCTCGATCGCGTCGATCGCGGTCGCGGGCCGGGACAGGGCGTGCAGCAGCAGCCGCACGGACTCCTCGGGTGCTCCCACGGGGAGACCCAGGGAGCGGGCCAGGTCGTTGCCGCTGCCGGCGGCGACGACGCCCAGGCGCACGGGGGTGTGGGCGACGAGCGAGGCCCCGAGGGAGATGGTGCCGTCCCCGCCGACGACCACGAGCGCGGTGAGGGTGTCGATGACCTCCTCCGCGCGAGCCCGGGCGACGGCGGCGCTCGGGCCGGACACGTCCACGACGGAGAGTCCGGCCAGGCGCAGCAGGTTCGCGACCTGGCGCCCGGTGCGGTGCCCCGCGCCATGGGCGGCTGTCGGGTTCGACAGCAGCCCCACCCGGAGCCGGCTCATCAGCGCCTCGGGCTTCGGGGCTCGTCGTCGTCCTCGTCGAGGGAGGACGGGCCGTCGATCGCCTCGGGGGCGTCGTCGATCGTGCTGGCGACGTCGTCGTCGAGCTCGTCCTCGTCGCCCCCCTTCTTCCGCCTGTCATGGAGGATTCCGATGAGGACGGCCGCGAAGTAGAGCCCCACCATGGGCAGGGCCATGAACGTCATGGTGAAGGGATCCGGGGTCGGGACCATGACCGCGGTGAAGGCGAAGCACAGGAACGTCACCCAGCGCCAGGCCTTGAGCATCGTCTTCCCGGGCAGGATGCCGAGGAAGTTCAGCAGCACGAGGACGACGGGCATGATGAAAGCGATGCCGAAGGCGAGCGTCGTCTTCACGAAGAGCTTGAGATAGACGTCGAACTCGATGATCTGAGAGACGTCGGAGTTCTTCGGCGCGAAGCTCAGCAGAATCGGAATCGCCTTGTCGACCACGAAGTAGCCGAGAAGGCAGCCGATCACGAACAGCGGGATCGCGCTGCCGAAGAAGCCGAGCGCATACCGGCGCTCGTTCTTGTGCAGACCGGGCATGATGAAGGCCCAGACCTGATAGAGGAACATCGGCGCTGCAAGGATCAGGCCGATGTAGGCCGAGATCTGCAGCTTGATGCTGAAGGGATTGACAGCGGTGCCGAAGTTGACCTGTGCGTCGATGCCGAGATCATTGGCCCGCCGGAACGGTGCCGCGAGGAACGAGAACACCCAGTCGTACAGGAACCATCCGATGACCGCGGTGACGAGCACGGTCCCGGCGCACCAGAGCAGCCGGTTGCGCAGCTCGGTGAGGTGTTCGCCGAGCGCCATCCGGCCTTCGGGGTCCCTCTTCCTGCGCTTCGGCTTCCCGGCCTTGGCCGCCTTGTCCATCGGTTGCGATGAGCTCGCCACGTGCGGTTCTTCCTTCGTACGCGAGAGTGGTCCGGGCACGGGGTGCCCGGACCGCTCAGGTCAGCAGATGTGCCCGAGCGGGCTCAGTCGCGGCGGTAGTCGTCGTCGCGACGCTGCTCCACGGCGTCCCGCTCGTCCTTCTCGTCGCGCGGGTCGTACGAGCGGTCACGGCCGTCGGCCTCACGGGAGTCGCGGCTGTCCGTGCGGCGGGCGGGACGGTAGTCGTCCTCCTCGTCCTCGGCCTTGTCGTCTCCGCGCAGCTCCTCGACCTCGGTCTTGAAGATGCGCATGGACTTGCCCAGGTTGCGCGCGAGGCCCGGGAGCTTGCCCGCGCCGAACAGCAGCAGCACGAGGAGCACGAGAACGATGATGTGCCAGGGCTTGAGTGCACCCATGGATTGGTCCTTTCGAGAGGGCCGGAAGTCACGGCTGGAGCATTTTCCCACGTCGAGCTGGAAGATGGCCGAGCGCACAGCATGCGGACGCCCGAAGCCGTGCTGGTCATCCCGGCGCGCGGGAGGCGGGACTCAGCCTAGCGGCTCCGCCGTGCGATGGCGCGCTCCGGCCTCCTCGGCTCGGGTCACGATCAGGTCTCTCAGCGAGGCCGGCGCGAGGACCTCCGCGGCTCCGGCCGCCTCCATCACGGCGCTCACCAGCGCACCGCGCACCGGACGGGACAGCAGGGCGAGCGTGCCCCCAGATGCAGCCTCGCGCAGCTCCCCGGCGGAGAAGGCCTCGGCGATCCACAGGGCGGGCGCGTCCAGGTGCAGCCAGACGTCCTCCTCGAGGCGGCCGCTGTCCGGTGGGGCTCCCGTGTCCCGGGAGGCTCCCCTGTCGCCGCCGAGCGCCGCGCCCGAATCCCACCCTGAAGCAGAGGTCGAGGGTTCTGTCGCCGATCCCGCCGGAAAGTCCGGGCCTGAGGTCGAGGTCGAGTCACGGATGGGCGACGTCCCGGGCGGCAGGATCTCGACGATCCGGTCCAGGCGGAACAGCCGCACATCCTGGGCGAGCGCGCAGTCCGCCCGCAGGTAGGCGCGCCCCGCATCGGATTCGACCCGCAGCGGACGCACCGGGCGCACCGAGGTCCCCGCGCGCTCCGGCGGCGAGTAGCGGATCACGACGCTCCTCTCCTCGCGGATCGCCGCCGTCAGGGCGTCGAGGATCGCATCGGCCCGGGATCGGCCTCCCGGCGACCTCCCGCCCGCGTCCTCGGAGCCGCGACGCTCCCCCGGCCCGGGCTGCTCCACGGCGGGGACCGTCTCGGACCCGAGCGCGGCATCGGCCCCGGCGGTTCCCACCCGCGCCCGGAGCTTCTCGCGGGCCGAGGCCAGCAGCTGCGCCTCCTCCCCGGCGACGGGTTCGAGCGCGGCCAGCCCCGCGAGCAGCGCGCTCGCCTCCGAGGCTGTGAGGCTCAGCGGCCTGCGCAGAGCCTCGGCATTGCGCACTCGGACGAAGCGGTCGTCCCATTCGGCCTCGATCAGGTCCTGCTCCCAACCGGTCGCGAAGTCCCCGCAGACGAACAGGACCTGCAGGTCAGCGACCAGCTCCTTCCGGGAGATCCCGAACTCCGCCAGCAGCTCCGCGATCTCCACCTCCCCTCGGGCCAGCACGTAGGAGGCGAGGGAGACGAGGCGGGAGAGATGATCGGCGCCGCTGGTCGGACGTCGGATCCGCGGGGCCCTGCGCACCGGCGCCTCGTCGATCTGCGCGAGGTCCGGGCTCCTGCGGTGGCGCGCGCCGATCTCCTCGTAGACATCCGCCAGCGCCTCGCGCCAGGTGCCGGGCTCCTCGAGCGTGATCCAGCGGGCCTCGGCGCGCACCTGCCGCAGCGCCGCCGAGCGCGGCATCGAGGGCAGCACGACCTCCTCAGCCGCCGGAGGAGCGCCGGCCGCATCACGCAGGGCGAGCGCCTTGAAGGGCTCGACGCGCAGGTGCGCCCGGGCGGTGTCGTCATCGGCGCGGACCCCGGCGAGCGATCGAGCGAGGCTCGAGGCCGGCTCCCGGGGATGGGTGCTGGGTGCGCCGATCTGCGGATAGGACTCGATGCGCGAGGCCTTGAACACGCGCTCTCCGGCCCGGTCCAGGTCATAGCCCTGCACGTACCAGTGGCCCTCGTGCACCGCCACGACCCATGGCTCGAGGCGGCGCGTCGCGGCGCGGCCGTCCGCCGTGCGATAGGCGAAGGACACGCGGTTCGCGGACGTGACCGCCTCCAGCAGCGGTCCCAGCACCGGAAGCGACTCGACGCTTCCCCGCGGGGTGCGGCGCAGCAGGTCGGCATCGGCGTCCAGGCCCTGGCTCAGCAGCTTCGCACGCACGCGTCGGGCGGCGCCGCCCGCGGCCGCGTCGTCCCAGGCGCGGCTCGCGGCCAGCAGGACGGTGTACTCCCCCTCGCTCAGGTGGAGATCCGCGCCGCTCGTGTCCGCGTCGAGACGGTAGCGGACGGCGTTCTCGTCCCAGGCGTCGTAGCGCTCGGTGCGCAGCGGGAGCCCCAGCTCACGGATCGCCGCTTTGTCCCGCTCGAACATCTTCTCCGCTGCCTCATCGGTCGCGGCATCGGCGTACTCGGGGATCGCCGCGAACAGCGTCGCGCGGTCGATCCCGCGACGGGGCCGGGATCCGATCGTCATGATCACGTTGAGCAGTCGTTCGACGTTGCGTGAGGCCACGGATCCCAGCTTAGCCACGGGCCCCCGTTCCGGCGGGACGTTCGCGCACAGCATCCGCACGGGGTCTCCACCATCCCCGGGCACGCAGGCGGATCACGACCCGTCGGCGTGCTCTACGCTCGGAGCATGCTGCGCTGGGAGAGTGGACGCGTGATCGCGCACCGAAGGGGCTGGCCCGGAGTGGCCTCCCTCCAGGTCGAGGTGCTCGGAGCCGACGGTGCGCCGGAGACGGTGCGCGCCCTGGCCTACACCGAGCTCGTCGGCACCCCGGAGATCGGCGAGACCGTCGATCTGAACACGAACGCGCTGCGCCGGGGACTCGGCACGGGAGGGGACGCGATCGTCGTCTCGCGCCGCGATGCGGCGCCGCCCGCCGAGCCGATCCGCGGCCACATGATGAAGATGCGCTACACGCCCGTGCAGACCATGGTCGACGCCCTCGACGACCCGGCGAGCGAGCACTACACGACGCTCACCCATGCCCGGGACCTCGGCGGCATGCCGGTCGTCGTCGCGGACCTGCACTCCTCCCTCGCCCCGATCGTGGCCGGCATCCTGGCCGAGACCCCCTCCGCCCGCATCGTCTACGTCATGACCGACGGCGCCGCGCTCCCCGCCGCCTACTCCCGCGTGCTCGCGACCCTGCGGGAGGAGGGCCTCGTCGCCGCGTCGATCAGCGCCGGCCAGGCCTTCGGCGGAGATCTGGAGGCGGTGACCGTGCACTCCGCCCTGCTGGGGGCCCGCCACGTCCTCGAGGCCGATGTCGCGGTCGTGATCCAGGGCCCCGGGAACCTCGGCACCGGCACCGGGTGGGGCTTCTCCGGGGTGCAGGCCGGCGACGCCCTCAACGCCGCCGGGGTGCTGGGAGGCTCCCCGATCGGGGCGCTGCGGGTCTCCGAGGCCGATGAGCGCGCTCGGCATCGGGGCCTGTCGCATCACAGCGCGACGGCATACGGGCGGACGACCCTCGTGCCCGCTCGCTTCCCTGTCGCCGCCCCGGAGCGTCGGGGGGACTGGGTCTTCCACGCCCAGGTGACGGCGCAGGTCGAGCAGCAGATCCTCTCCCCCGCCGCGGCTCGTGGACTGGCCCACGAGCTGATCGAGGTCAGGACCGACGGGCTGCTCGAGGCGCTGCGCGACCTTCCCCTGCGCCTGTCGACGATGGGCCGCGACCTGGACGAGGACACTGCCGCGTTCCTCTACGCGGCCCTGGCCGGCCGCGCCGCGGCGGGCCTCATCAGCTGAGCCGGAGCCGACGGCGGGCCTCATCGGCTGAACCGGGGCCGGGGCTCAGAGCTGCGGCGGCTCCGAGGGCGGATGCGCCTCCCCGCGGTCGTGGATCAGCTCCACCAGGTGGCGAGCCTGGGCGAGGCCGTGCTCGCCGTCGGAGCGCTGCAGCGCCATCACCGCGAGGGTGTGGCCGTCGGCGAGGTCCAGATGCGCCCACGGATCACCCTTGGGGAAGCTCACGCCGATGATCTCGGCCCACTCGAGCCGGGTGCGGGTCATCAAGTTGCGCACCTCGACCCCCTCCCGCGTCGCGGTCAGATGCACCGAGGCCTCGCGATGGCAGAACCAGAAGATTCCCAGCCCGAACAGCACGAACAGGATCCGGTTGGGCAGGTCGAAGGTCGTGATGAGGATCGCGATGGCGATGCTGGCCCCCAACAGCAGGACGCCCACGCCGTAGCCGACCTTCCGCGCCAGGCGGGGCCGGATCACGATCGGGGCCTCGTCGTCAGGCTCGGACGGCGTCGGCGTGCTCATCGGGATCAGACCCGGCAGGCCTGGATGGCGGTGACGAGGATGGCGCGGGCGCCGACGTCGTACAGGTCGTCGAGAACCTTGTTGACCTGCCTCCGCTCGACCATGGAACGGACCGCGGACCAGGCCCCGTCGTGCAGCGGCGAGACCGTGGGCGCCTGGAAGCCGGGCGTGATCGAGACCGCGGCCTCGAGCTTCTCCTGCGGGATGTCGTAGTCGATGAGCACGAACTCGCGGGCCACCAGGACGCTGCGCAGGCGACGGATCAGCACCTCGAGGGTGTGCTGCGCCGCGGTCTCGAGGGTGAGGCCGGGGCGGGAGAAGAGGACCGCCTGGCTGGTCATGATCGGCTCGCCGAAGGTCTCCAGCCCGGCCTGGCGCAGCGTCGTCCCGGTCTCGACGACATCCGCGATGACCTCGGCGACTCCGAGGCGGATGCTCGACTCGACGGCGCCGTCCAGGTGGACCACCTGGGCGGAGACGCCGCGGGAGACCAGGTAGTCGCCGACGAGGTGCTCGTAGCTGGTGGCGATGCGGGCCCCCTCGAGGGAGGCGAGGTCCCGGGCCTGCCCCGAGGGGGCGGCGAAGCGGAACGTCGAGCGGGCGAAGCCGAGCTCGAGCAGGACGTCCGCAGGGGTGCGGGAGTCGGCCAGCATGTCCTGACCGGTGACGCCCACGTCGACGGTCCCGGAGCCGACGTACACGGCGATGTCCCGGGGGCGCAGGAAGAACAGCTCGACGCCGTTGTCCTCGTCGACGAGCACGAGCTCCTTCTGGTGGCCACGCCGGCGGTAGCCGGCCTCCTGCAGGAGTTCGGCGGCCGGCTCGGACAGGGCGCCCTTGTTGGGCACGGCGATACGCAGCACAGCTGCTCCTTCGGGAGAGGTTCTCGGCCGGACCGGGATGCGGGCGGCCGGCGGATCGGTCGAGCGGTCGCGGAGCGCCGCGCCGCTCAGAGCTTGCGGTAGACGTCCTCGAGAGAGATGCCCCGGGCGACCATCATCACCTGCGTGTGGTAGAGCAGCTGGGAGATCTCCAGAGCGGCGTCGTCGA
Source organism: Brachybacterium hainanense (assembly GCF_042434575.1). Taxonomy (NCBI): domain Bacteria; kingdom Bacillati; phylum Actinomycetota; class Actinomycetes; order Micrococcales; family Dermabacteraceae; genus Brachybacterium; species Brachybacterium hainanense. Next base: position 99,916 of record NZ_JBHLSV010000010.1, on the reverse strand, counting down.
GGGTCTCGTGCTCGCAGGCCATCCAGACCTCCGCGGCCTCCTCGACGATCTTCTTGCCGATGCCGTGCACTCCCGAGTCCAGCTCGGCGACCGTCCCGGAGCCTTCCGGGCGGGTACGCGCCTTCTCGGTGAGCTCGGCGAACAGCGTCTCGAAATCCTTCACGTCTCCAGCCTAGCGGGCCCCGCACAGAGGCGTCGCATCGGACCGTCCCCTGGGCGGCGCAGATCGCTCCCCCGGACCGTGCTCGGCCGGACCGCGCTCGGCCGGGCCGGGGCCCGGTCAGCCGCGCCGCACCGTGGGGTCCAGATGCGCGGTCTCGACGCTCACCGTGCGGTCCTCGCGGCGCCGCACCCGCCACCACACGAAGAAGCCGGTGAGCGTGAAGACGCCGTAGAACACGTACATGAAGGCGCTCGCGTAGTATCCGGCGCTCAGCAGCAGCGGCACGCCGACGATGTCGACCGCCACCCAGATCAGCCAGAACTCGACCCATCCCTTGGCCATGCCGAAGGTCGCCAGCAGGCTCCCCATGAAGATCCAGGCATCCGACCAGACGGGTTCGTAGGACCCGAGAGCCCGGAACAGCGGGGTCAGCGCGGCCGTGCCGCCGACCAGGGCGGCGATCAGCAGGCCCCGCGTCCCCCAGGACGCCCAGCGCGGCTGCACCGCGGTGCCGTCCTCGCTCTGCGCCTGGCGCCAGCGCACCCAGCCGTAGACGGAGGTCGCGATGAACATGATCTGACGGCCCGCCTGGCCGTACAGGTTCACGGGGTTCGGCGTCCCGAAGACGGTGCCCAGGAACACCGTGAGCAGCAGCAGGTTGCCGAGGATGCCGATGGGCCAGGCCCAGACCTTGCGGCGCATGCCGCCGAGCGCGCTGAGCAGTCCGAAGACGTTGCCGAGGACCTCCCGCCAGAGGATGAACTGGCCGCCGGAGAACTCTATACGAGCATCGAAGAGCCACTGCAATGCATGAAGGATCACGCGATCCGTCCTTTCCGTTCCGAAGCAGCGGCTCCGGGGGAAAAGACACGGATGCATCCGGGCGGGGCGGGACGCCGACACGCACGGATCACCCGCCTGTGCGCCTCTCATCCAGACTCTGACTGTCGGTGCCGGAGTTCCACCGGCTCAGCCGCCGAAGCGGGTCGCGGACTATCACCGCCGGTTCGGACTTCCACCGACCCCGGAGCACATCACGATGTGACAGCGGAACTCTACGCCGCGGATCCCACCCGGCCCAGCTTTTCGTCGCTGGGTGAACAGCCTGTGATCAGCGCCTCGGCTCAGTGCTGATGCGCCGCGGCGAGCTCGCGCAGGGCCTCGATCTCCGCGGCGCAGTCGTTCGCGCGGTAGATGGCCGATCCGGCGACGAACACGTTGGCCCCGGCCTCGGCCGCCTTCTCGATCGTCTCGCGGCTGACGCCGCCGTCGACCTGGATCGAGACCTCGAGGTTCGCCTCGGAGATCGCCCGGCGCGCACGGCGGATCTTCGGGAGCATGCCCTCGAGGAAGCTCTGGCCGCCGAATCCGGGCTCGACGGTCATGATCAGCAGCATGTCGAACTCGCCGATCACGTCGAGCAGCGGCTCGATCGGCGTGGCCGGGCGCAGGGCGACGCCTGCGGCGACGTTCTTGCGACGCAGCTCCCGGGCCAGACGCACGGGTGCTCGCGCGGCCTCGAGGTGGAAGGTCACCGAGTCGGCGCCGACCTCGGCGAACAGCGGAGCCTGGCGGTCCGCGTCCTCGATCATGAGGTGCGCGTCCACGGGAAGGGGGCTGCGCCGGACGATCTGCTCGACCATGTCCGCGCCGAAGGTGAGGTTGGGGACGAAATGGTTGTCCATGACGTCGACGTGCACGGAGTCGGCCGCGGAGATGCGGTCGAGCTCCTCGCCGATCCGCATGAAATCCGCGTTGAGGATGCTGGGGTGGATGAAGTCACGGTCCGTCGAGTACGGCATGGGGGATGTCCTCCCGGGTCGATGGGTCGGTCAGTCCTGCTCGCGCCTGCGCAGGAGGGCGATGAACATGGCGTCGGTCCCGTGGACGTGGGGCCACAGCTGGACCGCGGGCCCCTCTCCGAGCTCCACGTCCCGGGCCTGCGGCAGCAGCCCGGCCCGCACGGCAGGGCGGGCGTCGAGCTGCTCCGCGTCCGTACGGCGGCGCAGCACGTCCTGCACGATCAGCCGCGTCTCCGCGAGATGCGGGGAACAGGTGACGTAGGCGACGACGCCGCCGGGGGCCGCCGCATCGAGCGCGCTGGCGAGCAGGTCGCGCTGGAGGCCGCCCAGCTGGCCGATGTCCGCGGGTCTGCGCCGCCAGCGCGACTCCGGTCTGCGGCGCAGGGCTCCGAGCCCCGAGCAGGGGACGTCGGCGAGGACGCGGGAGAAGGTCCCCGGCATCTCGCCGCCGATGTCCCGGCCATCGGCGGTGCGGGTCGTGACCTCGGCCCCGGCCTCGACGAGCGTGGCCACGGCCCGCTCGACCAGCTGGGTCCGATGCTCCTGGAGCTCGACGGCGAGCAGCTCGGCGTCGTGCTCGAGCGTGAGCCCGGCCAGCAGCGCGGTCTTGCCGCCGGGTCCGGCGCACAGGTCCAGCCAGCGATGGTCCTCGGCGCGGACGAGGTCGTCGGCCCCGAGCGCGAGGGCGAGCGCCATCAGCTGGCTGCCCTCGTCCTGCACGGCGGCGCGGCCCTCCCGGACCGGATCGGTGCCGCCGGGGTCGCCGGAGGGCCAGGAGGCCGCGAAGATCGACAGGTGCCCGGCGCTCGCGCCGTTGTCGATGAGCTCGTCGAGGTCGGTCAGGCCCGGCCGCATGACCAGGGACACCGAGGGGGCGGCGTTCTGGGCCTCCAGGAGCGCGTCGATCTCGGAGCGGTCGCGGCCGTGGGCGGCCAGCGCATCGGACAGGGCGCGCACGATCCAGGCCGGATGGGAGTGCGCGATCGACAGATGGCCGATCTCGTCCTCGGAGCGGTCCGGGGCGACCTTCGCGATCCAGCCCTCCCGATCGTCCTCGCCGATGCGCCGCAGCACCGCGTTGACGAAGCTGCCCGCCCCGGCGCCGGCGACCTGCCGTGCGAGCGCGACCGTCTCGGAGGTCGCGGCGTGCGGGGCGACCGACATGTCCACGAGCTGGTAGGCGCCCAGCCGGAGAACGTCGAGCACATCGCCGTCGACCTGGTCGAGGGGGCGGTCGATGCAGGCGCCGATGATCGCGTCCAGGCGGCCCTGGGCGCGCAGGGTGCCGTAGAACAGCTCGGTCGCGAAGGCGGCGTCGCGGCCGGCGACCCGGCTGCGGCGCAGCAGGCCGGGCAGGACGAGGTTCGCGTAGGCGTCGTCCTCGCGGACGGCGCGCATCGCCTCGAAGGCGACCTGCCGGGACGAGGTGGTGCGGCGCGAGCGCTCGGAGGGGCGATCCTCGGACCATCCGCGTCGCGGTCCGCCCCGTCCCCGGGAGCCGGAGCGCTCGCGGCCCTTCGCATCGCGCCCGCGGCGCTCCGCTCCGCCCCGTGCCTCGTCCCGTCCGCGACGGCGGTCGTCGTGGCGATGATCGTCTCGGCGGTGCTTCTCTCGGTCGGTCATCGTGCCTCCTCGGCATCGGTCGGGGGCGCGAAGAGGGTCCGCTCCTCGAGGGCGGCTCCGCGCGCCCAGTCGGCGGCGCGCATCGCCTTCTTCCCGGCCGGGGCGACGGTGCCGATGGCGATCGGCGCGGTGCCCGTGCCGACGAAGAGCGCGCGGCGGGTCGCATGCAGCTCGCCCGGGGCGAGCACGAGATCGGCGGGGGGCTGCGTCGCGTCGACGCCGAGGATCTTGAACCGCTCGCCGCGCAGCAGGGTCCAGGCACCGGGATCGGGGCTCATCCCGCGGATGTGCGCGTCGAGGACGGCAGCGTCCGCGCTCCAGTCGATCCGCGCCTCCTGAGCGGTGAGCTTCGCCGCGTGGCTGGCCTCGCCGCGCTGCGGGACGGCGCGGGCGGTCCCGTCCGCGAGCGCGTCGAGGGTCTCCACGAGCAGGGGGGCGCCGTCATGGGCGAGGCGCTCGAGCAGCTCCCCGGAGGTCTCGAGCGGACCGATGTCCACGGGCCGTGAGGCGAGCACATCGCCGGTGTCCATCCCGGCGTCGATGCGGAAGGTGGTCATCCCGGTCCGCGTCTGCCCGGCGAGGACGGCGCGCTGCACGGGGGCGGCGCCGCGCCAGGCGGGCAGGAGGGAGAAGTGCAGGTTGATCCAGCCGTGACGGGGGATGTCGAGGGCCGGGGCAGGGATCAGGTTCCCGTAGGCGACCACGGGCGCGGCCTCGGGGGCGAGCCGTCGCAGCTGCTCCTGCACCGCGGCATCGCGCAGGGTGGGAGGCGTGAGGACGGGCACGCCCGCCTCGTCGGCGAGGGCCCGCACCGGGGAGGGGCGCAGCCTCCGGCCGCGACCGGTGGGGGCGTCGGGCCGGGTGAGGACGGCGACCACCTCGTGATCGCTCTCGAGCAGGGCCCGGAGGCTGGGGACGGCGGCGGCGGGCGTACCCGCGAAGAGGACTCGCATGATGCTCGCCATTGTAGGGCGGAGCTGCGGACGGAGCACGAGGGCGGGTGTCAGAACACGTCCGGCGGGTCCATGCGCACCCGGACGCCTCCCGGCCGCTTCCGGGCGCTGCGGGCGGCGATGCCCGCGCGCAGGGCCGAGGCCAGCTCCCGGGAGCGGGAGGGGGCGATCCGCAGCACCGCGCGGGCCTGGGCGTCCGCGTCGAGGTCGACGGGCCCGAAGACGCTCGTGCCGTCGGGCAGCCCGGCCTGCTCCAGCTCCTCGAGGAGGACCCGCACAGCCGCCCTGTCGCCGAGGATCTCGGCCACGCGGGCGAAGGGAGGCAGGTCCAGCTCGCGACGGTCGGCCAGGACGCGGTCCAGGAAGACCCGGGATCGATGGGCGACGAGGTCGCGGATGGCGGGCAGTGCGGCGGTCCCGACCGCGAGCACCTCTCCCCCGGCCGCGGCGGGCCGCACCAGGGAGATGGCGTTGGACCAGCGGCGCACGGCCTCCACATCGGCGTCGAAGGCGGCGCGGGCGAGCATCGCATCGCAGTCCAGCAGCAGACCGGCGGCGTACCCGCCGTCGACGGCGGGCTCCGCCCCCGGGGTGGCGACGACGATGGCCCGCTCGGGCACGGCGTCATCGGCGACGGGACCGTGGGCGCCCCCGGCGACGACCATCTCCTGCTCGGGGAAGGCGCGGCGCAGCTCCTCGGCGGTGCGAGTGGAGCCGATGACCACGGCCCGCACACCGGTCCGATGGCACTCCGGGCAGCGATACCCGTCCTCGACCCGCCCGCACACCGGACACTGCAGGCCGCCGCCGCGCCCACGCACGGTGAGCGGTGCGGAGCAGGCTCCGCACAGGCAGCGGGTCCCGCAGAAGGTGCAGGCGATCGCGGGCACGTAGCCGCTGCGCGGGACCTGCACGAGCACGCTCCCCCGCTCCAGGCCCTCGCGGATCAGGCGCATGGCGGCCTGGGGGATGCGGGCCCGACCGCTGGGGCCCTCGCGCTCGCGCAGATGCTCGTCCATCGCGACGATCCGCGGACGGACCGAGGTCAGGGGGGCGGGCGCCGGCTCGAGCAGGCGCAGATACCCGTGCTCGGCCAGCTGGGACAGGGTGGGCGAGCAGGAGGAGGACAGCAGCAGCAGCGCCGCCCTCTCCTCGGCGGAGCGGCACTGGAGGACGGTGCGCACGTGCGGGTAGGGCGCGCGGGGCTCGATGAGCAGGTCGTCGGCCTCGTCCCAGCAGATCAGGAGGGCGAGGTCCTGGACGGGGGCGAAGGCCGCCGATCGGGAGCCGATGACGATCCGGGAGGCGCCGCGCAGGATCCGGCGGAAGGCGCGGTAGCGCTTCTCGGGGCCGTCGGCGCTGCCGAGGACCTCGTGCCCCGTGCCCTGCTCCTGCAGCAGCCGGTGCAGCCGGTCCACGTCCCGCATGTCAGGGGCGATGACCAGGGCGCCTCGTCCCTCCGCGGCGACGGTGCGCAGCGCGGCGGCGGCGATCTGCGTCCACGGGTCCGCCGGCTCCAGGACGATCCCGGCCCGGGGCACCGGCCCATCGGCGGAGCCGGCGCGCTGGAGCAGCGCCCCCAGGCCGACATAGCGGGCGATGCGCTCCGCGTCCTGCGCCTGCTCCGACGGCGCCGGAGCGCCCGGATCGGCGCCCGCCGGATCGGTCGTCTCGGCCCGTTCTGCGGCCTCCGCCCGCTCCGCCTCCTCGGCGGCGCGATCCGCCTTCTCGGCGCGGGCATGACGCGGCGGGATCGCCAGGCGCAGGACGTCGCCGAGAGTGCCGGCGCAGCGTGCGGCGACGTCGGCGCAGACGCGCAGGAGGGCCGGCGAGATCACGGAGTCCTCGGAGACCAGGCGCAGCAGCGGTCCCAGCGGCCGGTCCGTCGACGGCTGGGCGCAGCGCTCGAGGACGATCCCGTCCATCTCGCGGCCGGCCAGGCGCACCTTGACCCGGATGCCCGGGCCGGCGGCCGCGGTCTCCGCCGTGACGGCGTAGTCGAAGGGTCGGTCCAGGTGCGGGAGCGCGCCGATCAGCTGGACGCGCGCGACCGGGAGGGTGGGCGCGAGCGCGAAACCGGCGGTGGTGCGCAGGCGCTCGTCCCCGGAGCCCGGGGACGCCTCGGCGGCGGCCGTCGGCACGGCGGAGGCGGCGGGGGCGGGCGGGGCGAAGAGCCCGTCCTGCGCCCCCGCCGCCGATGCATCGGTCATCCTGGCGGTGCTCCTGCTCAGCGGCGGTGGACCGCCACCAGGTCGCATACGAAGACGAGGGCCTCGTTCGGGGCGATGACGGGCGGGGCGCCGCGCACGCCGTAGGCGAGGGCGGCGGGGATCTCGAGGCGGCGGCGGCCGCCGACCCTCATGCCCTGCACGCCCTGGTCCCAGCCGGAGATGACCTGGCCCACGCCCAGCTGGAAGCGCAGGGGCTCGCCGCGGTTGTAGGAGGCGTCGAACTCGGCGCCGGTGGAGTGGGAGACGCCGACGTAGTGCACGTCGACGACGTCGCCGCGCCCGGCGGTCTCGCCCTCGCCCTCGACCTCGTCGATGATGACGAGCTCGGTGGGGGCCTCGCCCTCGGGGGCGTCGATCTGCGGCTTGCTCGGGCTCATGGGTGGGCTCTCCTCGATGATCGGGATGGGGGCTGCGGACCGGGCGGCCCGCAGGGAACAGGGGGCGGGTCAGGCCTGCCGGGGGCCGCGTGCGAGGACGTCGACCACGAAGACGAGGGTCTTGCCTCCCAGCTCGTGCTGCGCCGGATCGTCGCCGTACGCCTCCGCGGGCGGGATGACGAGCATGACCTGGCTGCCGACGGGCAGGCCCACGAGGTTCTCGTCCCAGCCCTGGATGACCTGGCTCTGGCCCTGGACGAAGCCGAAGGGGGCGCCGCGGTCCCAGGAGGAGTCGAACTTCTCCCCGTCGTCCCAGCTCCAGCCGGTGTACTGCATGACGAGGTAGTCGCCGGCCGCGGTCTTCTCGCCGGTTCCGGTGATCAGCGGCTCGACGATCGTCGCCGCGGGGGGCTCGCCCTCGCCGGGGCCGGAGATCGCGGGGGCGCCGTCCTCGCCGAGGGTCACCGCGGGGTAGGTGCCCGAGGGAGCCGCCGCGGCGCCCTCGGCCCGCAGCGGGGAGACGACCTGGTCGATGTCGGCGACCTGGACGAGGGAGACCATGGCGCCGCTGCCGTCCTTCTGCCACCCGGACATGGCCACGCGGCTGCCGACGGTCGCCGTGGTGAGGAACGAGACCGCCTCCGCGCCCGCGGTGTCGGTGCTGAGGGTGAGGCCGCCGGCAGGGCCGCCCTCCCACCAGGACTGGAGGGTCTCGCCGCTCGCGCCGGCGACGAACAGGGAGCGCCACACGATGGTGTCCCCCTCGGCGATCGCCGCCCCGTCCCCGGGGACGACGACCTTCGAGGAGGGCGACTCGATCGACAGGGGCGCGGCGAACTCGACCACCGGTGCGCTGCCCAGGTCGTCGCTCACGGTGACCGCGTCGAGAGCGTCCCCGCCGCCGTCGGAGGCGCCGCCGGTCGTCGCGTCGTCGGAGCAGGCGGCCAGGCCGATCGCGGCAGTGGCGGCGAGGGCGGAGCCCAGCAGGGTACGGCGTCGGATCACGGGGTGACCTTCCCAGAGGATGCGGCATGCGCGCGGGCATGCGGGGAGGAACGGGTGCGGGGACAGGGTACGGGCTCTGCCTGGGCAGCGGCCCGGACGAGGGCGGAGCCCGGTGCAGGCAGGCTCAGGCGGGCGGCGGCGCGGAGGTCGCGCGGGAGCGGATCTCCGCGAGCAGCGCGTCGACCTCGGAGGACTCGGTCGCGAAGGGGTCGAGGACGGTCACGGGCATCGCGCCCTGCCGGACCAGACGCATCGTGGTCCAGTCCACGACGTGGTCGACGCCGTGCGCGATCGCCGCGCTCACGACCTGTCCGCGCAGATGCGCGCGCGTCGTCGTCGGGGCGGTGGTGCGGGCCGCCTCGATCCGCTCCTCGGGGAGCACGCGGACGGCGCGGCCGGACGCCTGCAGGCGGGAGAGCAGTCCTGCGTGCGGATCGATGTCGTGGTAGGCCAGGTCGAGGCGCTCGATCTGCGGGCTCGCGAGGTCGAGGCCGCGCCGGGCGGCGACGTCCTCGAACAGGGTCTTCTTGATCGCCCAGTCCAGATGGGTGCGCGCCCAGGACAGGTCCCCGGTGCGGACCGCGTCGATGCCGCGCTGCCAGGCGTCGAGGATCTCGTGCTCGGCCTCGTCCGCGAGGGGTGCCGCCAGGTCGAGGAAGCGCTGCTGGACCTCCACGGGGGTGACCGTGCCCCCGTCCGCGAGCTCGAGCGCGCCGTGCCCGCCGAGGTCGCGGGACACCGCGCGGATGGCGGCGATGTCGTCGGCCAGGCGCAGGTCCGGCAGGACCTGCCCGGACTCGACGAGTCGCAGCACGAGCGAGGTCGTCGCGAAGCGCAGCCAGGTCGAGACCTCGGACATGGTCGAGTCCCCGACGATCACGTGCAGCCGCCGGAAGCGGGTCGCGTCGCCGTGCGGCTCGTCGCGGGTGTTGATGATGGGGCGGGTCCGGGTCGTCGCGGAGGACACGGACTCCCACATGTGGTCGCTGCGCCGGGAGAAGACGAAGCGGCCGCGGGATCCGCCCTCGCCGTCGTCCTCGGTGACGACTCCCCCGGCCCCGGTGATGATCTGCCGGGTCACGAGGAAGGGCAGCAGCGCGGCGGGCAGGCGGGTGAACTCGCCGCGCCGGTCCACGAGATAGTTCTCGTGGCTGCCGAAGGAGTTGCCCGCGGAGTCGACGTTGTTCTTGAGCAGATGGATGCGCGCATCCTCGCCCTGCGCGGCGAGACGGGCGTTGGCCTGGGCGGCGAGGTCGGCGAGGATCCGCTCCCCGGCCCTGTCCTGGGCGACCAGCTCCCACCAGTCGTCGCATTCGGCGGTCGCGATCTCCGGATGCGAGCCGACGTCCAGATACAGCCGGGCCGCGTTCTCGAGGAAGACGTTGGAGGAGCGGCCGAGGGCCACGACCGGACGGAAGAGCTCGCGCGCGGCGGCCTCCGGCTCGAGGGCGCGGCTGCCGTCGGCGCGCACGCAGACGAGCCCGTACTCGGTCTCGAGACCGCCGACGCGACGCTTCACCGCTCCGCCCCCGTGGCGGGCGGCGTCCCGGTGGTCACTGCCCGCCCTTCTGCACGAAGGAGCGGACGAAGGTCTCCGCATTGGACTCGAGGACCTCGTCGATCTCGTCGAGGAGGGAGTCGGCCGCCTGCGCGGAGGCGAAGACCTGGCCGCCGGCGAGGGCGTCCTGGCCGGTCTCGTCGTCGGCGGGGCCGCCGCTGCTGCTGAGGGACTGCTGGCTCATCGTGGTGTCCTTCCAGGAGGGTGGGTGGGGTGCTCAGGAGGAGGTGGACGCGGCGAGCTCCCGCAGGGCCGCGAGGACAGCCTCGACCTCGTCGGCCGGGTCGATGCCGTGCTCGGCGAGCCATGCCCGCGAGCCTATCCGGGGATCGGCGCAGCGCAGCGTCAGACCGGCTCCGGCCTCCCCTGCGAGCGTGATGACGTCCCAGCCGGCCGAGGTCACATGCCCCGGATGCTCCCGGATCAGGCGCCCGCGCAGATGCGCGCGGGTCGACTCGGGCGGGGTGACGGCCGCCTCCCGCGCCTCCTGCTCGGTGACGAGGGTGCGCACGCGGCCGGAGCCGCGCAGCTTCGCATAGAGGCTCCGCGCGGGTCGCAGATCCGAGAACTGCAGGTCGATCATCCGCAGCTTCGGATCGCCCCAGCCCAGGCCGTGCCGGGCGCGGAAGCCTTCGAGCAGCTGGAGCTTGGCGACCCATTCGATGCGGTCGGCGGCGGCGGCGGGATCGTGCTCGAGCAGGTCCAGCAGCTCGCCCCACTGCGCATGCACGTCGCGGCTCTCCGGATCGGCGACGTCGAGGACCGCGCCGACCGCCCGGTGGTAGGCGCGCTGGATCTCCAGGGCGGTGATGCTCCCCCCGTCCACGAGCGGGAGAGCGACCCGCAGATCCAGGTCGTGGCTGATGGCGTGGACGGCGCCCACGGGATCGGCGAGCGGGATCCTCGGGAGGATCTGCCGCTCCTGGGCATGCTCGAGCTCGAGCGCGGCGAGGACCAGGCTGGTCATGCCCAGCTTGAGGTACGTCGGGGTCTCCAGCAGGTTCGCGTCCCCGATGATCACGTGCAGGCGCCGGAAGCGGCTCGCATCGGCATGCGGCTCGTCCCGGGTGTTGACGATCGGCCGGTTCAGCGTGGTCTCCAGACCGACCTCGGCCTCGAAGAAGTCCGCGCGCGAGGAGATCTGGAAGCCGTCCTCCTGGCCTCGCGTGCCGATCCCGACGCGGCCGGCGCCCACGAGGATCGCACGGCTCGCGAAGAAGGGGATCAGGGCGCGGACCACGTGCTCGAACGGCACCGAGCGGTCCAGCAGATAGTTCTCGTGGGTGCCGTAGGAGGCGCCCTTGCCGTCGGTGTTGTTCTTGTACAGCGCGACCTCGGGCACGCCCTCGGCGGCGGCAAGGATCTCCATGGTCCGCTGGGCGATCACCTCTCCTGCCCGGTCCACGAGGACGCCCTCGCGGGCCGTCATGACCTCTGCCGAGGAGTATTCGGGATGAGCGTGGTCCACGTACCAGCGCGCCCCGTTGCGCAGCACGGCGTTGCCCAGGGAGCGCCGCAGCGCCCAGTCGAGGACCTCGGCGTCGTCGCCGCCCGGGGCGACCTCCGCCGCCGCGAGCGGCACGTCCAGGTCGATGCTGGGCACATGGGCGTCGCGGACCTGGTCGGTGAGCTGCGTGGGATGGGCGGCGGCCCGCTGGATCTCGAAGCCGCGCGCGTCCCGCAGCGGGGACTCGTCGCCGTAGTCCCAGCGGACGCGCCGCCCGCGGGGGCCCTCCTCCGGGGCCAGCAGCGCGTAGGCGCCCACGACGAGGTGGGAGAGCATGATCGCGCTGCCCGCCCCCACGTCTCCGCGAGCGGCATGCTCGGCGTGCGCGACCCCGAGCTCGGTCTCGATGCCCATCGGCCGACGGGTGGTGATGCGTGCCGCGCCCGGCGCACGCGGATCCGGTGCCTCAGTCATCGGAGCCCGCCTCGGCGGAAGCGGCGCGGCGCAGCGGGATCACCCGGTCGACGCGGCGTCCGCGGCGCCCGGAGATGCGTGCCCAGTCCTCGGCGTGCGCGCCGGCCGGCAGGTCCTCGTTCTCCATGAACTCCGCCTCGACCGCGGCCTCCACGTGTGCGAGGGTGAGCCCCGCCGTGCCGTGCGCGAGGTGGTCCTTGACCGCGAACTTCTTGGCCCGATCGACGATGTTGCGCAGCACGGCACCGGAGGTGAAGTCCCGCAGGTGCAGGGTCTCCTCGCCGCCGTCAGAGTAGACCAGGCGCACGAACTCGGTGGCCGGGCCGTCCTCGTAGATCAGCTCGACGGTCCGGTCCAGCAGGACCTCGCGCCCTTCGCGGACGGGAACGGCAGGATCCAGGTAGATGCCGAGGATCTCGCGGGCGGCCTCCGCATCGGGGCGGCGGACCCGGATCTTCACGTCGAGCCGGCCCGGACGCAGGATCGCGGGGTCGATCATGTCCTCGCGGTTGGAGGCGCCGATGACGATCACGTTCTCGAGGGATTCGACGCCGTCGATCTCCGCGAGCAGCTGCGGCACGATGGTGGTCTCGACATCGCTCGAGACGCCGGTCCCGCGGGTGCGGAACAGCGATTCCATCTCGTCGAAGAACACGACGACCGGGTGCCCCGAGCTCGCCCGCTCCCGGGCCCGCTCGAAGACCAGGCGGATCGATCGCTCGGTCTCCCCGACGTACTTGTTCAGCAGCTCGGGCCCCTTCACGTTCAGGAACGACGACTGGGCCAGGGCCTCCTCGACGCTGACGCCCGCGGCCTCGGCCGAGCGCAGGGCCAGCTCGTGGGCGACGGCGCGGGCGATCATGGTCTTGCCGCAGCCGGGCGGACCGTACAGCAGCACGCCCTTGGGCGGGCGCAGGCCATACTCGCGGAACAGGTCCTGCTGCAGGAACGGCAGCTCGACGGCGTCCCGGATCGTCTCGATCTGGTCGCGCAGCCCGCCGATCTGGGCGAACGACGTGTCCGGCACCTGCTCGAGGACGAGGTCGGTGATCTCGGCCCGCTCGATGCGCTCGCGCACGAGCGCGGCCTTCAGGTCCGCGAGCACGTGGTCGCCCGGATGCAGGAGCTCCTCCCCCAGCTCTCCGCCGCGGCCCAGCACGCGCACGTCGTCCTGGGTGACGGCGACGATGATGCGGCCGTCGGCCAGCTGCTCCTGGACGACCACGAGGCTGCCGCTGTCCTCCGGCTCGGCGACGTGCTCGACCGCGGCGAGAGCCTCGTTCAGGCGCAGCAGCGCTCCGGGGCGCAGAGCCTCGAGGTCGAGCTTCGCGCTGGTGGCCACGCGCAGCCGCCGTCCGTTGTGCAGCACGTCGATGGTCGTGCCCTCGGTGCGGCGCAGGAAGGTCGCATAGGCGTTGGGCGGATCGCCGACCCGCTCGAGGTCCCCCTTGAGCTCGACGATCTGCGCTCGCGCCGCGCGCAGCCCGGCCACGAGCCGCTCGTTGTGCGCGGCGAGCTTCTCGAGCTCGCTGCTCATCTCCTGGTACGTCTTCATGCCCACGGGGGCGATCCTCCTCGTCGTCGGCCGGTCTGCGGCCGGGGTCTCAGCGATCCCGGCCCTGGCGGATGTCGCGCAGCGCCCGCTTGATCTTGCGCGGGGCGACCCCGCGCTCCCCGAGGTCCTCCGCGCTCCAGACGCCCTCGCTGCCGCCGAAGCCCTCGTTGTCCGGATGGTCGAGCTCCGCGGCGTCCTGCGATCCCGGGGCGGGACGCCGGAAACGGGTCAGCGCCCGGGTGCCGTGGGCGGCGCGGCGCGCGGTGATGAGGAAGCCGGTATGGGCGTTCATCCGATGCTCCGGCCGCACGGCGAGACCCTCGAGGTGCCAGGGCCGCACGAAGCTCTCCCAGGCGCTGGGCTCGACGAACTCGCCGTGGGCGCGCAGCGCCTCCGCGGTGCGCGAGAGCTGGGTGACCGTCGCGACGTAGGCGAGGAACACGCCGCCGGAGACGAGCGCGGTCGCCGCGGCGTCCACGCATTCCCAGGGGGCGAGCATGTCCAGCACGACGCGGTCCGCGACCGGCCCCTCCGCCGCCAGACGCAGGGCCACGTCCTGGAAGTCCCCGATCTCGAGGTCCCAGGCGGGATGCGGGGCGCCGAAGTAGGTCTCGACGTTCTCGCGGGCGACCTGGGCGAAGTCCTCCCGCCGCTCGATCGAGCGGACCGAGCCCTCCGGCCCCACGGCGCGCAGCAGAGCGGTGGTCAGACCGCCCGAGCCCACGCCCGCCTCGAGCACCCGCGCCCCGGGGAAGATGTCTCCCCACATGAGGATCTGCGCGGAGTCCTTGGGGTAGATGATCGCGGCGCCGCGCGGCATCGAGAGCATGTAATCGGCATACAGCGGGCGCAGCGCCTGGTAGAGCGTGCCGCGCGAGTCCTCCACGACGATCCCGTCGTCCTGGCCGATCAGCGCGTCGTGCGCCAGGACGCCGCGGTGGCTGTGGAACTCGCCGCCCTCCCGGAGGGTGATCGTGTGCATGCGGTTCTTGGTGTCGGCGAGCTGGACCTTGTCGCCCACCTCGAAGGGGCCGGTGCGGTCCAGCCGGCGGCGCGGAGCGCGCGGCGCCGGGGCGGCGGGCACGTCGGTCAGGGGGGTGGAGTCCATCGTCCCAGTCTAGGTCCGTCCCCGCCGCTCCGATCGACTCGTCCCAGGCGCGCCCCGGCACCGGTCCGATGTCACAGCCGGCATCGGCGGCGGGCTCACCGGCCCCGCAGATGCGCGTCCACATCGGCCGAGGCGACGGTGCCGAGCACCTCCCCGCCGGGGCCGCGCACGACGTACAGGGGGAAGGGGCGGGCCAGCATCGCCGAGACGAGCGCGGCGCCGGAGAGCGGCATCGTCAGCTGCGCGGCCCGCGGGAGCGATGTCATCACCGCCCGCACGGGCAGCTGGGGACGGCGCTCCATGGGCACCGCGTCGAGGGCACGCGCATCGACGAGCCCGAATCCGGCCGCCTCCTCGAGGACGAGCAGAGAGCCCGGATCGACGTCGGGGCCGATCGCCGTCAGCGGCGCATCGGCGGGCAGCAGACGGACCGGACGCAGCAGCCTGCCCAGATCCGCCCGCTCGACGCGCGACTCCATCTGCGCCTGGGCCAGCGCGGCGCCCGCCCCCTGCCAGAGCATCCCGCCGATCAGCACCGCCCACAGCACGAGCAGCAGATCCGCTCCCCCGGGGTCCCGGATCGTCCGCCCCAGCGCATAGACGACCACGGCCGCCGCGATGACGCGGCCGGTCCAGGCGGTGATCCGGGTGGCCAGCAGCGGACGCCGGGTGAGCGCGCCCAGCACCCCTTCGAGGGCGCGCCCGCCGTCCATCGGCAGACCGGGCAGGAGGTTGAACGCGGCCAGCGCGTAGTTCAGGCTCGAGGCGAAGAACAGGAAGGCGGCCGCCGCGGAGCCGCGCTCGGCCAACGGGTCCGCGAGCGCCGCTGCCGCACCCAGCACGGCGTTGCTGAGCGGGCCCACGAGGGAGATGACGACCCCGTGCCAGGAGCGCAGGCGCCCGCCGCTGTACTGCGTGTGCCCTCCCCACAGGGTCAGCGCGATGTGGTCGACCTTCGCTCCGAAGGCGAGGGCGGCGAGGGTGTGGGCGAGCTCGTGCACGGCGACGGAGACGATCATGAACAGGCCGATCCCGACGGCGACCGCGACCGCGGTCGCCGGGCCGATCCCGTCCACCCGCGTGATCGCCGGGTGCACGAGCAGGGCCAGCACCGCGATCGTGACCAGCGTGCCCGGGGAGATCCGCAGAGGCGGCAGCGATCCCAGTCGCAGTTCGGGCTGCTTCACGCGCGTGCTCTCCTCGGCTCGGTCGATCCCGTCCCCGGGAGCCTAGCGGTCCGCGGTGAGGGCGCCCTGGCAGCCCGCCCTTCGCGGAGCGGGCCGCCCTATGATTGATCGATGACCCGCATCGCCGTGACCGCGTTCAGCGGCTGGAACGACGCCGGGGAGGCCGCGAGCGGCACGATCGAGCATCTGCTGTCCGTCTGGCCCTCCCGTCGGCTCTCCGTGATCGACGCCGAGGAGTTCACCGACTTCCCCGTCAACCGTCCCTCGATCCGCACGGACGAGGAGGGACGGCGCCGGCTGGAATGGCCGGACACCCTCATCGATCTCGTCACGCCCCCGCGCGGGCCGGAGCTCGTGCTGGTGCACGGGCCCGAGCCCTCGCTGCGCTGGAAGCGCTTCTGCGCCGAGGTGCTCGCGCGGATCGAGGCCGCCGGAGCCTCCTCGCTCCTCTCGCTGGGCGCCCTGCTCGCCGATGCCCCGCACACCCGGCCCCTGCCGGTGAGCGCGCAGGTCGAGCCCGGCACGCACGAGAGCGCCCCCGAGGACGCCTACGAGGGGCCCGTCGGGATTCCCGGCGTGCTGGGGCGGCTCGCCGTCGCCCGCGGGCTGCGCACCACCTCCCTGTGGGTCCAGGTGCCGCACTACGTCGCGCAGAACGCGGCGCCGAAGGCGGTGCTGGCGCTGATCGCCGAGCTGCAGTCCCTGATCAGTGCTCCGATCCCGCTCGCCGACCTCGAGGAGGATGCCGAGGCGTGGGTGCGCGGCGTGGACGAGCTGTGCCGGACCGACGCCGAGGTCGCGGACTACGTGCAGCGCCTCGAGCGGGCTCAGGATGCGACCGGGCTGCCCGGCGCGAGCGGGGACGCGATCGCGCGGGAGTTCGAGCAGTTCCTGCGGCGACGCGAGCAGGAGTAGCGCGCGGGCCCTCCCGTGCGCCGCGCGCGGTCGGTCAGAGCGCGATCCCGAAGAGCGCGTCGAGCGCGGCCGGCACCGAGCCCGGGCCGTCGACGTCGCGGTGCTCGGCATCGGCGGCGTCCTCCCCGGGGCATCGTCCCGCCGCCCAGCGGTCCAGGACGCGCAGGGCGCGCTCGGTGTCGAGGTCCGCGCGCAGCGCATCCCGGAGGGCCGCGACCACGTCGCTGTCGTCGGCGGGCTCGGCGGCGGCTCGCCGGTAGGCGGCCAGACGCGTGCTCGCGCGGCTCAGCTCCTCGTCCGTCCACTCCCAGTCGCTGCGGTAGTGATGAGCCATGAGCACCAGCCGGATCGCGGCGGGATCCACGCCCTGGCGCACCAGCTCGGAGACGAAGACCAGGTTGCCGAGCGACTTGCTCATCTTCTCGCCCTGGTAGGCGACCATCCCCACATGCGGGTAGAGGGTGGCGAAGCCCTCGCCGAGCGCCGCGGCGTGCGAGGCGCTCATGTCGTGATGGGGGAAGATCAGGTCCCTCCCGCCGGTCTGCACGTCGAAGGGCAGGCCGAGGCCTTCCTGGGCGATCGCGACGCACTCGACGTGCCAGCCGGGGCGCCCGCGCCCCAGCTCCCCTGCGTCCCAGGCGGGCTCGCCCTCGCGCTCGGCACGCCACAGCAGCGGATCGAAGATCCCGCGCTTGCCGGCGCGGTCGGGATCTCCGCCGCGCTCGGCGAAGACCTCGAGCATCTGCTGCTCGTCCCAGCCGCTCACCCCGCCGAGCGCTCCGTCCTGCGACAGATCGAGGTACCAGTCCTCGCCGGCCGCCCCGGGGGTGGGGACCTGATAGGCGCGCCCGGCCGCGACGAGGCGCCGGACCAGGTCGATGATCTCCTCCATCGCCTCGCTCACGGAGCGATACGTCTGCGGCGGCAGGATGCGCAGGGCCTCCATGTCCCCGGCGAACTTCGCGGTCTCCCGCGCGGCGAGGTCCCGCCAGTCCTCTCCGTCGCGGTCGGCCCGCTCGAGCAGCGGGTCGTCGACGTCGGTCACGTTCTGGGCGAGCTCGACCTCGAGCCCCGCATCCAGCAGCGCCCGGCGCATGAGATCCGCGGCATGATAGGTCGCGGCATGCCCCAGGTGCGTCGAGTCGTAGGGCGTGATGCCGCAGACGTACAGCCGGGCCCTACCCGGGGTCGACGGCACCACCTCCTGCACCTGACCGCTGCGGGTGTCATGCAGCCGCGGGGCGATGCCGCTCGCGGGAAGGACGCTGATCTGCGGTGTTCTCCAAGCTCGCACCGAACGATCATACGTGCGCGCCGCTGGGCGCGGCCCGGGGATCAGACGCCGCCGGCGAGGGGGTCGATCACACCCGTGGCCAGGAGCACCAGCAGCAGCGCGCCCGCGCCCACCCGGTACAGCACGAAGGGCAGGTAGCTGCGGTTCTCGATGAGCCTCATGAACCAGACGATCACGACGTAGCCGACGGCGAAGGACACCAGGGTGGCGACGAGGATCGCGAGGAGGGACGGCTCCCCGGCGGCGACCGCGGCGGCGCGACCGTCGGCGGTGAGCAGGGCGGGGACCTCCTTGGCCGCCTTGTACAGGCCCGAGGCGAACACGGCGGGGATGGCCAGGAGGAAGGCGTAGCGGGCCGCGGCCTGGCGGGTGTAGCCCATCAGCAGCCCCGCGGTGATCGTGCCGCCGGAGCGGGAGACGCCGGGGATCAGGGCCAGGGCCTGGGCGCCGCCGTAGATCAGGCCGTCCTTGATCGTGAGGTCCTTCAGCTCCTTCGTCTGCGGGGCGATCCGGTCGGCGACGCCGAGCAGGAGGCCGAAGAGGATGAGCATCGCCGCGGTGATGTAGAGGTTGCGCAGGCCGTGGTCGATCTGATCCTCGAACAGCAGGCCCAGCACGCCGATCGGGATGGAGCCGATGATCACGAGCCAGCCCATGCGGACATCGGGGTCCGACTGCGGGACCTTGCCCGCGAGCGCCCGGAACCAGCGGCCGATGATCCGGGTGATGTCCTTCCAGAAGTAGATCAGCACCGCGGTCTCGGTGCCGAGCTGGATGATCGCGGTGAAGGCCGCCCCCGGCTCGCGACCGGGCATGAGCATCTCCCCGACGACACGGAGATGGGCGCTGGAGGACACGGGAAGGAACTCGGTGAGGCCCTGCACGATGCCCAGGATGATCGCATCGATGAAGCTCACGTGCTCTCCTGGTGGTGACGACGGCGGGCGCGCGGACGGCGGCCCGGGGTGACGGGGACGGGCCCGTCGCGCAGCGCGCGGGCCCTGGAACACAGTACGCGGCGCCCGGTGGAGGACCGGGCGCCGCGCAGCGGATCAGCGGTGAAGATTCCGTGGAGCAGAGGGCACGTCCAGCCCTCAGTCGTCCTCGTCCTCCTCGTCCTCTTCGTCGAAGTCGTCCTCCTCGTCCTCGTCATCCACATCGAGGTCGTCGAAATCGTCGAAGTCCTCGTCGTCGTCCTCATCGTCGCCGTCGAAGACGATGAGCGGCGTGGCGATGTCGTAGGCCTCGAAGAGGGCGTCGTCATAGGCGTCGAAGGCGGTGGTCAGGCCATCGGTGGCGGCGTCGAGGGCGGGGTCGTCCTCGCCGTGCGAGGCCGAGGCGGCCTCGTAGTGGCGCTCGAGGGCTGCGATGAGAGCGGCGAGAGCTGCACGCGGATCCGTGTTCATGGTTGGACCGTACCCCGTCCGACGGCAGAATGGACAGTCTCATCCCGTCCTTCCCGTCCCGCCTCTGTCCCGAATCGTCCCACCCGATCCGGCCGCCCGGATCCTTCCCGCACGAACCGGAGGTCGCCGTGCCCAGGAGCATGTCCCGCCCCGCGCATCCCTCGATCCGGATCTCCTCTGCGCCGCCGGGCCCCGATCTGCCGCTGGGGCCCGGCCGTCGCGCCGAGGACTACGAGTTCCAGGTGCTCACGATTCCCCGCGGAGTGTCGCTCTCGGCGGCCCGGGCCTCCGTGACCGATGAGGCCGAGTACGGTCGCTGGGAGCTCGCGCGCACCCGCATGTACATCGGCGGCGGGCAGAAGGTGTGGATGCGCCGACGCATCATCCGGGTCCGTTCCTCGCTCGGGACCTGAACGTCGGGCGGGGAGGACCAGCTGTCCACCGCGCTCCCGCGGCACGACGCGTCTCTGCTGGAATAGGGGCATGGACCCGCCCTCGCTCCCCGCGCTGTGCGTCCTGCTGCTGGTCTACGGCGGACAGGCGGTGGCCCTGTCCTGGATCGACGGACGGGAGCACCGCCTCCCCAACCGGCGCGTCGGGATGCTGACCCTCTCGACGGTGCTCGCCCTCGGTCTCGCGGCCCTGATCGATCCCGCCCTGCGTCCGCTGCTGCGGGTGGGTCTCGTGCTCGCCGTGCTGTGCGCGGTCGCCGGGATCGCGCTCGCTCTGGTCGCGCCCCAGCTGATCGGCATGGGAGACGCGAAGACGGCACCCGTGGTCGTGCTCATGACGTCGGCGCTCGGTCCCTTCAGCCTGCTGGCAGGGCTGCTGGGGGTCGCGCTCGTCGGAGGGGTCGCGGGCGGGCTGGTCTGGGCGATCTCCCGGCGCGCCGACGCCCGCTTCGCCTACGGCCCGGTCCTGCTCTCGGCGCCGTTCCTCGGCCTCCTGGCCTCGCCCCTCGTGGCCGCCGCCCTCGGAGCCGGCTGATGGGGCCCTCCCCCGTCCCCGCTGCTCCGCCCCTCCGTCCTCGACTCGAAGGAGAGCACGATGCGCATCCGCGTGCTGACCGATCCCGCCGCCCCTGACCTCGTCAATGAGGACGCCGTCGCCCTCGGCCGGGACCTCGCCGTCGTCGTGGACGGCGCCGGACTGCGCCCGGAGATGCGGCGCGGCTGCACGCATCCCGTCGCCTGGTACTCGCGGAACCTCGCCCGCGAGCTCGCGCTTCGGCTCGAGCGCGAGGGCGAGGAGCGGCTGTCGATGACGGATGCCCTCGAGGGCGCGATCGGGGCCGTGCGCGCGCTGCACGGAGGATCCTGCGATCTGCATGCCGGCAGCCCGAGCGGGACCGTGGCCGCCTGGCGCCTCCGGGAGGGGACGCTCGAGACGCTCGTCCTGTGCGATGCCGCGATCGTGATCGGGGTGCCGGGACCGGACGGGCCAGGTCTCGAGGCCGAGCTGGTGACGGACCTCCGGGTCCAGGGCGCGGTCGACCGCTGGACGCGGCTGCTCGCCGAGCGGCCCGCGGAGCGGCTCGCCGCTCCTGTCGAGGAGATCCCGCTGCGCTTCCAGGCGCTGGACGCGGCTCGGAACGTCGACGGCGGCTTCTGGTGCGCCCATCACGATCCCGCGGCGGCGCGTCACGCGCTGGTCCGCTCCGTTCCCTGGCGCAGCGGCATGGTCGTGATTGCGGCGAGCGACGGGGCGACCCGGGCCATGCTGGAGCTCGGCACGCACGACGTCGAGCGCTTCGCCGAGCAGTGCGCGGCGGGCCGGCTCGAGGAGCTGTGCGAGGAGGTACGCGATGCCGAGCGCTCCCGTGCCCGGCGGCCCGTGCGGAGCAGCAGCACGAAGATCCATGACGATCTGACGGTCGCGGTCGCGACCGCCTGAGCACGGTGCCGCGTCCCCCGCGGTCGTCAGCCCCGGGAGACCAGACAGCACGACGGCTCCGGGAACGAGACAGCTCCGGGGACGAGACGAAGGGCCCGGCACCATCTCTCGATGGGGCCGGGCCCTTGTTCCTGCGGTGTCCGAGGGGGGACTTGAACCCCCACGCCCTAATACGGGCACTAGCACCTCAAGCTAGCGCGTCTGCCAATTCCGCCACCCGGACAGGTGGTGTCCCGCGCGGCTCTCGCCCCGCGGCAACGAGTAAACAGTAGCACGGTCCGGAGCCCGGATTCCACGCGATGACCTCCTCTGACGCTGTTCGTGAAGACAATCACGCCGGGACGCCCCCGAGGGTGCTCTCGGGCTCGCAGGACGGTATGCGTGGGAGGATCCGAGGATGGTCCACGTCTTCTTCCACGAGCCCCGCATCGCGGGGAACACCGGCAATGCGATCCGCCTGTCCGCCGTGACCGGCGCCCGCCTCCACCTGATCGAGCCGCTCGGCTTCGACTTCGAGGACGCCAAGCTGCGCCGGGCCGGGCTCGACTATCACGACCTCGCCGACCTCACGATCCACCCCCATGTCGAGGCCGCCTTCGCCGCCGTGCCCGGGGCACGGGTCTTCGCCTTCACGGCCCAGACGACCCAGAGCTTCGCGGACGTCGAGTACCGGGACGATGACGTGCTGCTGTTCGGCACCGAGCCGAGCGGCCTGCCCGCCGAGGTGCTCGCGCATCCGCGGATCACCGCCCGGGTCCGCATCCCCATGCTGCCCGCGCGCCGGAGCCTGAACCTCGCCAACGCCGCCTCCATCGCCGTCTACGAGGCGTGGCGACAGCTGGGCTATCCGGGAGCCGCCGAGGCCGAGCGGCGAGGCTGACCCCGCGCCGTCCCCGGATCGGCGACCCGGCGTCACCTCCGGCGGGCGAGGGCCTCCCGTGCCGCCTCCCGCATCGGGGCGATCGGCACCTCGTCGAGTCGGAGCATCGAGCCGACCTGGCGCGCCGCCTGGTGGACCAGCATCTCGAGCCCGCTGGCGATCTCGCCGCCCCGGGCGGAGACGAGCCCGGTGAGCGGGCTCGGCCACGGATCGTAGAGGACGTCCAGGAACACCTCCGGGATGCGGAGCTCCGCCTCCGGGACAGCCTCCCAGGCCGCGCGCAGGCTCGGCGATCCCGGGGCCGCGATCGCGCTGACCACCGCATCGGCCTCGAGCACCTCATGGCTCGTGCTCCAGCCGACCACACGGGACCGTGCGCCGCGCGCGCGGACGTGGGAGAGGATCGGGTCGAGCTTCTCCGGGGAGCGGGCGCTGAGCAGGATCTCCTGCGCCCCCATCTCGAGGAGCGCGTCGGCCGCGGACAGCGAGGTCGCGCCGGAGCCGAGCACTCCCCCGCGCCGGATCCGGGTGCACCCGTGGTCGGCGAAGGAGGCGACGATGCCGTGGACGTCGTGGTTCTCCGCGCGCCAGCTCCCGTCCGGCCGCCGCACCAGCGTGTTGGAGATGCCCAGACGCTCGCTGACCTCGTCGCGCTCCTGCGCGAGGGCGAAGGCCTCCGGCTTCCCGGGCATCGTCACGCTCACCCCGCCCAGCTCCCGGCCGGGGCCCTCGGCGAGGAAGACGGCGAGCTCCCCCGCCCGCACCTCGTGGGCGACGTACGTCGGTCCCTCGAGGCCGAGCGCGCGGTAGGCGGCGCGGTGCAGCACCGGGGAGAGCGAGTGCCCGATCGGACTGCCGACGACCGCGAAGCGTCCGGACCGCGGTCCGGTGCGGGGGTCGGAGTGCTCAGCCATTCTTCGTCTCCGCCCAGGCCCGCCACTGCGCGACGTTCGCATCGTGCTCCGCCTTGGTGGCGGCGAACTTCGTCTCGCCGGTGTCCGTGTTGACCGTGACCCAGTAGAGCCAATCGCCCTCGGGCGGGTCGAGGACGGCGTCGATCGTCGCTCCGCCGGGATTCGCGATCGGTCCGACGGGGAGCCCCTCGACCCGGTACGTGTTGTAGGGGCTGTCGACGGCGCGCTCGGCCGGTGTGGTCGAGACCGCCTGCCGCCCGGAGACGTAGGCGACCGTCGAGTCGAGCTGGAGCTTCATGGGGACGCCCCCGGCCTCTCCCGTCCCGGCGAGGCGGTTGTCGATCGTGCGGACGACCTTGCCGTAGTCCTCGGGGCTGCGCGCCTCCTTCTCCGCGATCGAGGCGATCGTGAGGACGCGGTGGCGCTGGTCCTCCGGCACGCCGCGGGCGTCGAGCTCGCTGGTCATGCGGGCCGCCATCATCGTCAGGACGTCCTGGGCGGTGGCGTCCTCCGGGATGTCGTAGCGTCCGGGCCACAGATACCCTTCGATGCTTCCCGCCGGATTCTCGGGAAGGCCGATCGCGGCGGGATCGTCGGTGAGCGCCTCGAAGTCCGCGACGGGGATGCCGGTGGCCTCCGAGACCCGCTCGTAGATCGCGGTCAGGCGCAGCCCCTCGGGGATGGTGATGCGGCGGCCCGCGAGGCTCGCAGGGTCCAGCAGCATCTGCAGGGCGTCGGAGGAGGTCATCTGCTTCTTGAGCCGGTAGGTGCCCGGCGTGATCGAGGAGGCCTCGGGCGTCGCGGAGAAGATGGCGACGAACGGTCCGGTCGAGAGGATGACATCGTGCTCGACGAGGGTCTTGGCGATGTCGGTGCCGGTGTCGCCCTCCTTGACCTCGATCGTGACCTCGCCGGTGCCCGGCCCCTCATAGTCCTTCGCCTCGACCTGCCCGATCCGGATGCTGCCCGAGAGCCACTGGTACCCGGTCACCCCGCCGACGCCGAGGGCGCCGAGGACGACCAGCACGAGGATCGCGGGCAGCAGCCTGCGCAGGGGCCCGCGCCTCGGTGCCTCCGCACGCCGACGGCCCCGGCCCGGGGCGCCGTCCTTCCCCTGGCCGGGAGAGGGCGCATCACCGCGCTGCGATTCGGCGATCTCGTCGAACGAGCTGCGGTGGTCGTTCATCAGGGCTCCTTCGGCGCCGGGGACGGGGTCGCAGGATCGACGAGCTCGCCGGCGCGGCGACCCGTGCTCCGCTCGATGTCGAGGGCGCTCTGCAGGATCATGACCGCAGCGACCTGGTCCACCACGCTTCGATGCCGACGTCCCTTGCGTCCGGAGGACCGCAGGGCGCGATGGGCATCGACGGTGGTGAGCCGCTCGTCGACCAGTCGCACCTCGATCGGCTCCGCGCCGACGGGGAGGGCCGCCAGGAGCTCCGCGCAGAAATCGCGGGCCTTCCGGGCTGCCGGACCCTCGCCGCCGTCCAGCCGACGGGGCAACCCGACCATGATGACATGGGCGTCGGTCTCCCGCGTCCAGGCCAGGACATCAGCCACGGCCCGGTCCCTCTCGAGGGTCTCGACGGGGGTCGCGATCATCCCGTCGAGGTCGCTGCGGGCGAGCCCGACGCGGACGTCGCCGACGTCCACGCCGAGCCGGGTCCCGCGCGGCAGGCCGGGCTGCTCCGCGTGGGGGCCGCTCATGCGGCGGCGGTCTCCGCGACGGCTCCGGCGATCGCCTCGAGCGCGGCCGAGGCGAGCGTCGGATCGCCTCCGCCGCCCTGGGCGAGGTCGTCCTTGCCGCCGCCGCGGCCGTTCATGGCCTGCGCCCCGGTGCGCAGGAGCGCCCCGGCCCGCAGGCCCGCCTCCCGCGCCGCTGCGTTGGTCGCCACGACGAGCGCGGACTTCCCCGACTCGGAGCCGGTGACGGCGACGACGCTCGGCGCGTCCTCGCCCAGCCGGGCCCGCAGGTCGGTGACGAGGGTGCGCAGGTCCCCTGCGCCGATGCCCTCCCCCGCGTCGTGCACGAGCAGGCGCACGCCACCGGCATCACGGGCACCGCCGACGAGCTCGCCGGCCTGCGCCTGCAGCTGCGCCCCGCGCAGGGTCGCGAGCTGCTTCTCCATGTCCTTGACCCGCTGGGCGAGCCCGCGCACGCGCTCGGGGAGGTCCTCGGAGGAGCCGACCTTGAGCAGCTCGGTGAGCTGGGAGACCAGCGCATGCTCCCGGGCCTGGAAGCGGTATGCGGACAGGCCCACGAGGGCGTCCACGCGCCGCACCCCGGAGCCGATCGAGGACTCGCCCATGAGCTGGACGGTGCCGATCGCGCCGGTCGAGGCGACGTGCGTGCCCGCGCACAGCTCCTTGGACCAATCCCCGCCGATCGAGACGACCCGGACGATCTCGGGGTACTTCTCGCCGAACAGGGCCATGGCGCCGGCGGCGCGGGCCTCCTCGAGCGGCATCTGCTGGTCGGTGACCAGCAGCTCCTGCTGCAGCTGCGTGTTGACGCGGCCCTCGATCTGCTCGAGGGAGCTCCTCGGGACGCCCTGGCCGAAGCGGAAGTCGAAGCGCATGCGCCCCGGGGAGTTCTCCGAGCCGGCCTGGGTCGCGCCGTCGCCGAGCTCCTCGCGCAGCGCCTGATGGACCATGTGGGTCGCCGTGTGGGCGCGGGCGATCGCCCCGCGGCGCTCGGTGTCGATCTCCGCGATCGCCCCGACGCCCGGCGCGGCCGCGCCCTCGACGAGCCGCCCGCGGTGCACGGTGAGACCCTTCACGGGGGCCTGCACGTCGTCGACCTCGATGATGCCGCCGTTGTTCAGCGAGATGCGGCCCTGATCGGCCAGCTGCCCACCCATCTCCGCGTAGAACGGGGTCGAGGCGAGGATCACCTCGACCTCCGCCGGGGCCTCGACGGAGTCGACGAGGGCGCCGTCCACGAGGACCGACTCGACGCTGGTGGCGACGGTGTGGTCGGTGTAGCCGAGGAAGGGCACCGCCTCGCCGCGCACGGCGAGCAGGCGGTTGTAGACGGCCGTGTCCGCATGGCCGCCCTTCTTCGCCGCGGCATCGGCCCGGGCGCGCTCGCGCTGCTCCTGCATCGCGGAGCGGAAGCCGGCCTCGTCCACGGACAGGCCGACCTCCTGCGCCATCTCGAGGGTCAGGTCGATCGGGAAGCCGTAGGTGTCGTGGAGGCGGAACGCGTCCGTGCCGGAGACGCTGCGGCCTCCGGCGGACTTCACCTGGCCCGCGACCTGGTCGAAGATCGCGCTGCCGGTGGCGAGGGTGCGGCGGAACGCGTCCTCCTCCGCGTAGACGACCTCGCGGATGCGCTCCGCCTGGGCCTCGAGGGACGGGTACGCCTCCTGCATCGCGGCCAGCGCGACGGGGAGCAGCTCCGGCATCGCGGGCCGGTCGTGGCCGAGCAGGCGCACGGAGCGCACCGCGCGGCGGATCAGGCGGCGCATGACGTAGCCGCGGCCCTCGTTGCCGGGGCGCACCCCGTCGGAGGCGAGCATCATCGCGCTGCGGACGTGGTCGGCGACCACGCGCAGGCGCACGTCGTCCTCGGCGTCCTCGCCGTAGACGCGGCCGGTCAGCTCCTGGGTGCGCTCGATGACCGGGAAGACCTGATCGATCTCGTACATGTTCTGCTTGTCCTGCAGGATGTAGGCGAGACGTTCGACGCCGAGCCCGGTGTCGATGGCCTTGTTCTCGAGCTCCCCCAGCAGCGGGTAGTCCTTGCCCTTGCCCGGGCCCCGCAGGAACTGGTCGAACACGAGGTTCCAGATCTCGAGGTAGCGGTCCTCGGCGCGCTCGTCCCCGGGCCACACCTCCTGGCGTCCGGTCGGCGCATCGGGCCCGTACTCGGGGCCGCGGTCGTAGTACCACTCGCCGGTCGAGCCCGCGGGGCCGGGCTGCCCGGTGTCCCAGCAGCTCTCCTCCCACGGCAGCTGGACGATGCGCTCCGGCGGAAGGCCGATGACCTCGGTGAGGTGCTCGTAGGAGTCCAGGTCCTTCTCCCACAGCGTGATCCAGAGACGCTCCGGGTCCAGGCCGAAGCCGCCCTCGTCCTGCGAGCTGGTCAGCAGCTCCCAGGAGAGGTCGATCGCCCCCTCCTTGAAGTAGTCGCCGAAGGAGAAGTTCCCGGCCATCTGGAAGAAGGTGCCGTGGCGGGTGGTGCGCCCCACGTTCTCGATGTCGTTGGTGCGGATGCACTTCTGGACGCTCGCGGCTCGCGGCCACGGCGCCTTCTCGGTCCCCACGATGTACGGGATGAAGGGCACCATGCCGGCGATCGTGAACAGGATCGAGGGATCCGAGGAGACGAGCGAGGCGCTGGGCACGGCGGCGTGCCCCTTCTTCTCGAAGAAGTCGAGGAATCGTCTCTGGATCTCGGCGGTGCGCATGGGCGGGGTGTCCTTCCTGGACGGGGCGTACGGCGGGGCGGATGCGAAAGCCCCGGTCAGCGTACCGGAGTACGGCTGCCGGGGCTTCGCGGCGAGAAGTGCTGGCTCAGCGGGCGTAGTACTCGACGACCAGGGCGACCTCGGCGGTCACGGGGACCTCGGCGCGCTTGGGGCGGGAGACCAGCTTGGCCTTCAGCTCGGGCAGCTCGACCGACAGGTAGGCGGGCGTGGTGGCGAGCACGTCGCTGTTCCCGCCCTCGGCGGCGATCTGGAAGGGCTCCATGGCCTGGGACTTGGGCTTGACCTGGATGGTCTGGCCCGGCTTCACGCGGAAGGAGGGGCGGTCCACCAGCTTGCCGTCGACCAGGATGTGACGGTGCACGACGGCCTGGCGCGCCTGGAGGATGGTGCGGGCGAAGCCGGCGCGCAGCACGAGGGCGTCCAGACGCATCTCGAGCAGCTCGACCATGCTCTCGCCGGTCAGACCGGACTCCTTCTTGGCGTCCAGGTAGGCGCGGTGCATCTGCTTCTCGCGCAGGGCGTACTGCGCGCGCAGGCGCTGCTTCTCGCGGAGGCGGACCGCGTAGTCCGACTCGGTGCGGCGGCGGGCGCGGCCGTGCTCACCCGGGGGGTACGGGCGCTTCTCGAAGTACTTGACGGACTTCGGGGTCAGCGGGAGCCCGAGGGCTCGGGAGAGGCGCGCCTGGCGGCGCGCACGGGTGACGTTGGTCACGAGGTATACCTCTTGTTCGCGTGGTGTGAATCCAGAAAGGCAGCCGCGGATTCAACGCACAACCCTAATCGAGCAGACCGCCCTGCTCAACCGCGTGCGGCGTGATCCGCGTCGTGTCGAGCTGTGCCCTCGCTCACCCCGCACCCCCGCCGCGGATGATCCGGCGCAGGGCCGGGACCCGGCGGGCGACGTCGCCCTCCGCTCCATGGGTCGTCGGCGCGTAGTAGTCCACCCCGACCAGGTCGTCGGGCGGATACTGCTGGGTCGCGACGCCATGGGGGGCGTCATGGGCATAGCGATAGCCCTCCCCGTGGCCCAGCTTCTTCGCCCCCGCGTAGTGCGCGTCCCGCAGACCCGGCGGGACGCCCTGGCCCTTTCCTGACCGGACGTCCGCGATCGCCGCGTCGAGGGCACGGTACGAGGCGTTGGACTTCGGGGCCGTCGCGATGTGCACCACGGCCTGCGCGAGCGGGATGCGTCCCTCGGGCATGCCGAGCATCTGCACGGCCTGCATCGCGGCGACGGCGACCTGGAGAGCGGTCGGATCCGCCATGCCGACCTCCTCGCTCGCGGCGATGACGACGCGCCGGGCGATGAACCGCGGGTCCTCCCCCGCCTCGATCATCCGCGCCAGGTAGTGCAGGGCCGCGTCGACGTCCGAGCCGCGCATGGACTTGATGAACGCGCTCGTGACGTCGTAGTGCTGGTCGCCGGCGCGGTCGTAGCGCAAGGTGGCCCGGTTCACGGCCTGGGCCAGGGTGTCCGCGTCGACCTCCCGGGACTCCTTCATCAGGGCCGCGGCCGCCGCTGCCTCGAGCGAGGTGAGGATCTTGCGGGCGTCCCCGCCGCCCAGCCGCAGCAGCGCCTCGCGCGCCTCCTCGGTGAGCGAGACCTCGCCGGCGAGACCGCGCTCGTCGGACAGGGCGCGGTCCACGAGGGTGTCGAGGTCCTCGCGCTCGAGGGACTCGAGGGTCATCACGATCGAGCGCGACAGCAGCGGCGAGATCACCGAGAAGTACGGGTTCTCGGTCGTGGCGGCGATCAGCGTGACCCAGCGGTTCTCCACGCTCGGCAGGAGGGCGTCCTGCTGCGACTTCGAGAAGCGGTGCACCTCGTCGACGAACAGGACGGTCTCCCGCCCCACGGTCCGCAGCCGGCTGCGCGCCTGGTCGACGACGTCGCGGATGTCCTTGACCCCCGCGAGGACGGCGCTGACCTCGACGAACTCGCGGTCGCCGGACTGCGCGACGACATAGGCGAGCGTCGTCTTGCCGGTTCCCGGAGGGCCCCACAGGATCACGGAGCTGGGAGCCGTGCGGGAGTCGTCGCCGGCCACGAGCCGTCGCAGCGGACTGCCGGGCTCGAGGGCCGAGCGCTGCCCGACGATCTCCTCGAGGCTGCGCGGACGCATCCGCACCGCGAGCGGCGCCCGATGGTCCCGGTTGCGGTCCGAGAGCGTCCGCGGCGCCGGAGCGTCGCCGGACAGCGAGAACAGGTCCTCCTCCATCCCTCCAGCCTAGGCGAGGGCGGGGACGATCACAGACCGCGGGCGATGCGCCCCGGCCAGGACGGGCCCTCGTAGATCATCGAGGTGTACCCCTGGACCAGGTCCGCGCCAGCGGCGAGCCGCTCGCGGACGTCCGCGGACGTCACGATCCCGCCGCAGCTGATCACGACGGGCTCCGGCCCGAGGGCGCCGCGCAGCAGCCGGAGCACCGCGAGGGATCGCCCGGCGAGGACCGGGCCGGACAGCCCTCCGGCGCCGATCTCCTCGATCCGCGGTCGCGGGGTGCGCAGCACGTCGGGGCGCGCGATGGTGGTGTTGGTCGCGATGACCCCGGCGAGCCCGACCTCCTGGCTCAGCGCGGCGACCTCGAGGATGTCGGCGTCATGCAGATCCGGGGCGATCTTCACGAGCACCGGCACCTCGCGGCCCATGGTCCGGGCCGTCGCCGCGGCCTCCTCGAGCACGGCCTCGAGGATCGGGCGCAGCGACGCCGCGGACTGGAGATCGCGCAGCCCCGGGGTGTTGGGGCTCGAGACGTTGATCGCGAGGTAGCTCGCGTACGGCGCGAGCAGACGGGCGGAGAAGCGGTAGTCCTCGGCGGCGTCCGCGAGGGCGGTGACCTTCGACTTGCCGATGTTGACGCCGATGACCGCGCGCTGGCCGCGCTCGGTGGCGCGGGCTCGGGCCAGGTGCTTCGCGACCGCGGCGGCGCCGGGATTGTTGAAGCCCATCCGGTTGATGAGGGCGCGGTCCTCGATCAGGCGGAAGGAGCGGGGCTTCGGATTCCCCGGCTGCGCCTTCGCCGTCACCGTGCCGATCTCGACGTGGCCGAAGCCCAGGTCGAGCAGCGCCAGCGGGACCTCCGCCTGCTTGTCGAACCCCGCGGCGAGGCCGAAGGGGCTGCGGTGCTCCGCGCCGAGCACGATGCGCGCGGGCCGCGGGTCGCGATCCGGGCGAGGGGTGCGGAAGACCGCCCGCAGCACAGCGGGGCCGCCGGGGAGGGAGTGCGCGGTGCGCAGGGCCGTCATGGTGAGCGTGTGCGCCCGCTCGGCGTCCAGGCGGCTCAGCAGATGACGGAAGACGAGGGGATAGATCGTGGGTGCCACGGGCATGACGGTACCGTCCCGCGGCCCGGCGGCGCCTGCGCGCCCGGAACGCGGCTGCCCGCTCAGGCCTCCCGCGCCGCCCGTCGGGCCGCGAGGCGACGCCTGCCGAGATACACGATCGCGACCAGCGGCAGCGCGAGCGGGATCCATCCGTAGCCGCTGCCGTAGTAGGACCAGACGCTCGCCTCCGGGAACAGCTCCGGATCCACCACGGTGAGGGTGCCGACCGTGAGGACGCCGATCAGCTCGATGACCACGACCACGAGGGCGGCTCGGGAGTCGCCGCCGCGGCGCGCGAGCAGGACGGT
Source organism: Brachybacterium hainanense (assembly GCF_042434575.1). Lineage (NCBI taxonomy): Bacteria > Bacillati > Actinomycetota > Actinomycetes > Micrococcales > Dermabacteraceae > Brachybacterium > Brachybacterium hainanense. The sequence continues at coordinate 69,065 of NZ_JBHLSV010000010.1, read as the reverse complement.
CGCGAGGATGTAGGTGAGCGCGGCCAGGAGCGAGAACGTGTAGGCCACCGGCGCGGTGCCGAAATGGGCCCAGATCTGGTAGCCCGCCCGAGCGCTCGCGGACAGCGCGAACACGGCGTAGACGATGACCAGCAGGGCCGCGAAGCCGCGGCGCGAGCGCTGCGGCGCGGTGCGGCTCATGCGAATCCTCCCGGCCACAGCTGCTCCACGCGGACCTGCAGCACGATCGAGGTGAGGGCGACGACGAGGATCGCGGCGCTCCCGTACCGGCTCCGCTCCCACACGCCCACCCACAGCCCCGCCACGGGCAGCAGCACCGCGGTGAGGAGGTAGCCGTACAGCAGCACGGGATCGGGCACCTGCCCGCCGGCGAGGTCCCGGACCCCGAGCGCCGCGGCCTCGCCCAGCCAGACCAGCAGCAGGAGGGCGCAGGCGCCCAGCAGCACGAGGTCCGCCGCGAGATCCCGGATGACGTACAGCAGGGCGAGCAGAGCCGTCAGCACGCTGAGGACCTGCAGGATGATGACCAGGACCGCCATGTGCTCCGCTCAGATCCTTCCGATGGCTCCGAGGCGACGGAGGGGGTCGCCGCCTCCCATACGATAGAGGAATGCCGACAATCTCCGTCACCTCCCAGTCCGTGGGGGACGTCACCGCCGACGTCCTCGTCCTGCCCGTCCTCACCGGTGCCGACGGCGCCGACGCGTCCGTCCCCGCCAGCCCCGAGCTGAGCGCCGCGGCCGTCGCGATCGGAGCGACCGGCTCCCGGGAGCAGCTCCACCGCCTGCCCGCCCTTCCCGCCCTGGGACTCGCCGGAACGGGCTCCGTCGTCCTGGTCGGCGTCGGCGCCCCGTCGCTGGCCGACGCCTCCGCCGAGGACCTGCGCCGCGCCTACGGCGCCGCGACCCGGTCGCTCACCGGGATCGCCTCCGCGGCGATCGCCGCTCCGGGCGCGGACGCCGCCTCCCTCGCCGCCGCGATCGAGGGCGCCGCGATCGGCGCCTACAGCTTCATCGCCCACAGGTCCGAGGCATCCGATCCGAAGCCCGCGCTCGCGGCCCTCGAGGTCCTCGCCGGGGACGTCCCCGAGCCGGAGGCGGCGGCGTCCGCGTCCCGCGCCGCGGTCCTCGCCGAGGCCGTCGCGATCGCCCGCGACCTGGTCAACACCCCGCCCAATCTGCTGTTCCCCGCGAGCTTCGCGGTCCGGGCGCAGGAGCTCGTCGCCGACCTCCCGATCGAGATCGAGGTGCTCGACGAGACGGCCCTCCTCGAGGGCGGCTACGGCGGCATCATGGGCGTCGGCCAGGGCTCGGCACGTCCCCCGCGCCTGGTCCGCCTGTCCTACTCCCCCGCGGCCTCGACCCAGCACGTCGCCCTCGTGGGCAAGGGCATCACCTTCGACACGGGCGGCATCTCCCTCAAGCCGGGTGCGGGCATGGACGAGATGACCTCGGACATGGCCGGGGCGGCGACCGTCCTCGCCGCGACGGTGGCGGCAGCCCGGCTCGGCGTGGAGACCAAGGTCACGACCTTCCTCGCGATCGCGGAGAACATGCCCGGCGGCGGGGCCCAGCGCCCCGGTGACGTCGTCACCATGCGCAACGGCCGGACCGTCGAGGTCCTCAACACCGATGCCGAGGGCCGCATGGTCATGGCCGACGCGCTCGTCGACGCGGTCGCCGCCCAGCCGGACCTCGTCATGGACGTCGCGACGCTCACGGGCGCCGCCGTCGTCGCGCTCGGCACCCGGACCGCGGGGGTGCTCGGCACGGAGCAGGGCCGCAGCGCCGTCCTCGAGGCGGCGGAGCGCACGGGCGAGCCGTTCTGGCCGCTGCCCTTCCCCGAGGAGCTGCGGGCGACCCTGAACGGCCGCGTCGCGGACCTGCGCAACATCGGCGAGCGTCCCGGCGGCGCCCTGAGCGCGGGCGTCTTCCTCTCGGAGTTCGTGGGCGAGACCGAATGGGCTCACCTCGACATCGCCGGCCCCGCCTTCGCCAGCAGTGCCGCCGGGTACTCGGGCAAGGGCGCGACCGGCATGAGCGTGCGCACCGTCCTGCAGGTCATCGAGGACCGCGCCTCCTGATCGGGTGGCCGCAGGCGGCATGCGGCACGTCGAGCCCCGACCTCGCCACCGGCGGGGTCGGGGCTCTCACATTTCCTCGCGTCCCGCCCGTGAAGTGCGCATCGGGACCGTGCCCCGTGGCCTAGCATGGTCGGCGTAGCGTGCGCGATGGAGGCTCCTCCGAGCCTCCGGCGCCTTCACCGATATTCCGAGGGAGCTCACAAGGTGGCGGATACATCCACGTCCCAGTCCTACGACGTCGTGATCCTGGGCGGTGGCAGCGGCGGCTACGCGGCCGCGCTGCGCGGTGCCCAGCTCGGCCTGAAGATCGCCCTCGTGGAGAAGGACAAGCTCGGCGGCACCTGCCTGCACCGCGGCTGCGTCCCCACCAAGGCCCTGCTGCACGTCGGCGAGGTCGCCGACTCCGCGGCCGAGGGCGCGGAGATGGGCGTGAAGATGTCCCTCGAGGGCATCGACATCACGACCACGCTCGAGTTCAAGGACAAGATCATCGGGCGGCTGTACAAGGGCCTCCAGGGCCTGGTGAAGTCCCGCAAGGTCGAGTACGTCGAGGGCTTCGGCCGGCTCACCGGCGCGAACACCGTCAGCGTCGAGACCGCGGACGGCGTGCGCGAGCTGACCGGCAAGAACATCGTCCTCGCCTCCGGCTCCTACTCCAAGACCCTCCCGGGTCTCGAGCTGGGCGGGCGCATCCTGGACTCCGAGGCCGCGCTGCAGCTGCCCGAGATCCCGAAGAACCCGATCATCCTGGGCGGCGGCGTGATCGGCGTCGAGTTCGCCTCGGTGTGGAAGTCCTTCGGCGCCGAGTCCGTCACCATCGTCGAGGGCCTGCCCCATCTGGCGGCCAACGAGGACGAGTCCCTCTCCAAGGCGCTCGAGCGCGCCTTCAAGAAGCGCGGCATCAAGTTCTCGCTGGGCACCTTCTTCGAGAAGGCGGTGCAGACCGAGAACGGCGTCACCGTCACCCTCGTGGACGGGACGACGTTCGAGGGCGACTACCTCCTGGTCGCCGTGGGCCGCGGGCCGAGCACCTCGGGCCTGGGCTACGAGGAGCAGGGCGTCGCCATGGACCGCGGCTTCGTGCTCGCCGACAAGGAGACCCTCCAGACCAGCGTGCCCGGCATCTACGCCGTCGGCGACATCGTCCCCGGCCTCCAGCTCGCCCACCGCGGCTTCGCCCAGGGCATCTTCGTCGCCGAGCGCATCGCCGGGCAGAACCCGGCTCCGATCGTCGAGTCCGGCATCCCCCGTGTCACCTACTGCGAGCCGCAGCTGGGCTCTGTGGGCATCACCGAGAAGCAGGCCGTCGAGAAGTTCGGCGCGGACGGCGTCGAGACGTACGAGTACAACCTGGGAGGCAACGGCAAGTCCCAGATCCTCGGCACGACGGGCTTCATCAAGCTCGTGCGCGAGAAGGACGGCCCGATCGTCGGCGTGCACATGATCGGCCGGAACCTCGCCGAGCAGATCGGCGAGGCCCAGCTCATCGTGAACTGGGAGGCCTACCCCGAGGACGTCGCCTCCCTCGTCCACGCGCATCCCACGCAGAACGAGGCGATCGGCGAGGCGGCTCTCGCCCTCGCCGGCAAGCCGCTGCACGCCCACGCCTGACTGCCCCCACAAAGGAGAACATCATGTCCGAAACCGTGAAGATGCCGGCGCTCGGCGAGTCCGTCACCGAGGGCACCGTCACGCGCTGGCTGAAGTCCGTGGGCGACACCGTCGAGGTCGACGAGCCCCTGCTCGAGGTCTCCACCGACAAGGTCGACACCGAGATCCCCTCCCCCGTCGCCGGGGTGATCGAGAAGATCCTGGTGGACGAGGACGAGGACGCCGATGTCGGCGCGGATCTCGTGATCATCGGCGACGGCTCGGGCTCGGCCCCGGCCGACGCCCCCGCCGCCCCGGAGCCTGCCGCCGAGGAGGCTGCCCCGGCTCCCGCCCCGGAGCCGGCCGCCGAGGAGGCTGCCCCGGAGCCTGCCGCCGAGGCCGCGCCCGCCGGCGCATCCGGCGGCACCGAGATCACGATGCCGGCGCTCGGCGAGTCCGTCACCGAGGGCCACGCGCTGGCTGAAGTCCGTGGGCGACACCGTCGAGGTCGACGAGCCCCTGCTCGAGGTCTCCACCGACAAGGTCGACACCGAGATCCCCTCCCCGGCCGCGGGCACCCTGCTCGAGATCCGGGTCCAGGAGGACGAGGACGCCGAGGTCGGCTCCGTCGTCGCGATCATCGGTGCTGCCGACGACGCCCCGGCTGAGGCCCCGGCCTCCGCGCCCGCACCGGCGGCGGAGGCCCCGGCGGCCGCTCCGGAGCCGGCACCGGCTCCTGCTGCAGAGGCACCGGCTCCCGCACCGGCGGCGAAGGCACCGGCACCGGCCGCTCCGGCACCGGCGGCCGCACCCGCCGCGGCACCGGCCTCCGCCGCGGTCTCCGGATCCGACTCCGGTTCCGGCTACGTCACGCCGCTCGTACGCAAGCTCGCAGCGGACGCCGGGATCGACCTGTCCACCGTGACGGGGACGGGTCTGGGCAATCGCATCCGCAAGCAGGACGTCCAGGCTGCGATCGAGGCGAAGGCCAAGGCCGCCGCCGAATCCGCCCCCGCCGCGGCCTCGGCCGGGGCTCCGGCCGCGTCCTCCGCTCCGGCGAAGGTCGAGGTCTCCCCGCTGCGCGGCACCGAGGAGAAGATGAGCCGCCTGCGCAAGATCGTAGCGAGCCGCATGGTCGAGTCCCTGCAGACGCAGGCGCAGCTGACCACCGCGGTCGAGGTCGACATGACCGCCATCGCGAAGCTGCGCGGAAAGGCCAAGGACAGCTTCCTCGCCCGCGAGGGTGCGAAGCTCACCTTCCTCCCCTTCATCATGCAGGCGGCGGTCGAGGCGCTGAAGACCTACCCGAAGCTCAACGCCGAGATCGCCGGCGACGTGATCAGGTACCACGGCTCCGAGAACATCGGCATGGCGGCGGACACCGAGCGCGGCCTCGTCGTGCCCGTGATCAAGAACGCCGGCGACCTGAACCTGGCGGGCCTGGCCCGGCAGATCGGCGAGCTGGGGGCGAAGGCCAAGGGCAACAAGCTGGGTCCGGACGACCTGCAGGGCGCGACCTTCACCATCACCAACACCGGCTCGGGCGGGGCGCTGTTCGACACCCCGATCGTCCCGAACCCGCAGGTCGCGATCCTGGGCTGTGGAACGATCGTCAAGCGTCCCGCGGTCATCACCACGCCTGAGGGTGATGACGTCATCGCGATCCGGTCGATGATGTACCTGTTCCTGTCCTACGATCACCGCCTGGTCGACGGCGGCGACGCCGCCCGCTTCCTCACGTTCATGAAGAAGCGCCTCGAGGACGGCCGCTTCCACGCCGACCTCGGCCTGTGACCCGCGGCGACGGGCGCCGCAGCTGCTGAGCCCGTCCTGTGTGCAGGGCCCGCACCCCGAGAGGGTGCGGGCCCTGCGTCGTCATGGATCATGACGGATCGAGCTGTTCAGACCGGGGCGACCTCACGGATCAGCCAGCGGCCGCCCGCCCGCTCCAGCTGCACCTCGACCCAGGCCTCACCGGTTCCGGCGACCTCCTGACGGGAGCCGTCCGCGGACAGGAGCGTGTACGGGCTCTCCTCGATGAGCGCCCGCACCACCGCTGTCCCGGAGGGTTCGTCGATGCTCATCACCTCTGCTTCGAGGACCGTCATCGTCCAGCCCTGGACCGTGCGCCCCCGGTAGTCCTCGCGGATCTGCGCATCCGCCCTCGCCGCGGGCGACCCGGGCGCCGCCACCGTCCGGGTGCCGCCCTCGAGCAGATACGCCCGGCGCGCGTCGACGAGCTCCGCGAGCACCTGCCGCGGGTCCTCGAGACCGGTCCGGCCCGGATCGGATGCCGGCTCCGCGCCTGCGACCGCGGGCATCGGGGAGGCCCCGCCGGATGCCGAGGCGGCGGGCGCCTCGAGGACCGGCTCCGCGTCTCCTCCCGTGGGCAGGACGATGACCATGAGGAGCGATCCGGCGGCGGCCACCGTGCTCACCCCGGCGACGACCGCCCCCATCGGCGCTCGCCGCCGGGATGCCCGAGCTCGACGACCCGACCCCCCGGAGCACCGCGCCCCGTTCTCTGTCCCGGGCTCCTGCGGCGGCGGGTCCTCGGGGTCGATCCGCCGCCAGGGGCTCCCCCGGGTCAGGGCCGAGGGGACGCCGCGCACGATGTCCGGCGTCTCCTCGGGCGGTGCCCCGCCGTACGGCAGGGCCTGCCCCACGGCCTCGGCCGGACGGGGCCGCTTCAGGGTGCGGGCCTCGTCGTGGAGGACCGAGTCGATCCAGAGGAGGTCGGCGAGGCGCTCCCGCGGGCCGTCCCCGTCACGGAGATTCCGCAGCACGTCGACGAGCACGCTGCCGTCGGCGCGGACCGCGACGCCCTCCCCGGCCGTCAGACCCAGCAGAAGACCCCGCCGGTGCACGGCCTCGAGCAGCGCCTCGAGGTCCGACCGTGCCGCCCCGAGCGCCGCCTGCTCGAGCGGACCTGGGGCACCGTCCCGGTCCGCCCGTCGACCGCTCCCGGGCCGGAGCGGGCAGCCGGTCTCACGCCGATGCCCCTCCGACCCGAGGGCGCGCAGGACCGGCGCGGCACGCACGCCCTCCGCGGCGAGCTCCTGCAGCAGCCGGGATTCCCGGGCGATGCCGTCCCGGCCCGCCGCGGTACGGCAGCTCACCTCGAGCTCGACCCCGGCCCCGCCCGGCAGGAGGGTCTCGCGCCGGTCGGCGTCCTCGTATCGGAGCCGGCCGCCGCGAGAGGCCTCCGCCGCCTCCGGGTCGACCACGCGCAGGCGGGCCCCGTCCTCTCCTCGTGCATCCGGTGCGTCCATGGGCACAGTGAACCGCAGGAGCCGCGGATTCCCCGCGATTCATCCACAATGCGCAGGTGGGAGTATTGTCAGCCTCGTGCTAGATGTGATTCGACTCGGCTTCGGAGAGCCCCTGCCCGGCGGGGACGACCATGAGGACTTCGGCCTGCCGCCGGGGCCCGTGGAGTACCGCCGCGCCTGGGCGATCCAGCGGGAGATCCACGCCGAGGTCGTGGCCGGGACCCGCCCGCCGACCCTGCTGCTGCTCGAGCATCAGAGCGTCTACACGGCCGGCAAGCTGACGGCGGAGAGAGAGCGCCCTCGCGACGGGGCCCCCGTGGTGGACATCGACCGCGGCGGGAAGATCACCTGGCACGGACCGCAGCAGCTGGTCGGCTACCCGATCATCCCCCTGCCGGTCCCGATCGACGTGGTCGGCTTCGTGCGCGCGCTCGAGCAGGCCCTGATCCGGGTCTGTGCGAGCGTCGGCGTGGACACGGTGCCCGTCGAGGGCCGCAGCGGCGTCTGGGTCGTGCGCGAGGGCGAGGCGGACCGGAAGGTCGCCGCGATCGGCATGCGCGTCTCGAAGCGGACGACGATGCACGGATTCGCCCTGAACTGCGACAACGATCTCTCCTGGGCGCGCAACGTCATCCCCTGCGGGATCGATGACGCGGAGGTGACCACGCTCTCCGAGCAGGCGGGCCGCCGGGTCGCGGTCGCGGACGTCATCGACGCGGCGCAGCGGGAGCTGGAGGAGCTCGTGGCCGATCGCACGCGGCCGCACGCGGCGTGAGCGGCCAGCCCCGGTGCCCGGCCGATAGACTGGCCGGCATACCCGACAGCGAGGAGGCACGAGCGTGACCATCGCCCCAGAGGGACGCCGCATGCTCCGGGTGGAGGCGCGCAACGCGCAGACCCCCATCGAGCGCAAGCCCGAGTGGATCAAGACCCGCGCCGTGATGGGTCCGGAGTATTCGGCGATGAAGGAGCGCGTGCACGGCCGCGGCCTGCACACGGTCTGCGAGGAGGCGGGCTGCCCCAACATCTTCGAGTGCTGGGAGGACCGCGAGGCGACCTTCCTCATCGGCGGGGACCGCTGCACGCGGCGCTGCGACTTCTGCGACATCGCGACCGGGAAGCCGCTGCCCGTGGACCCGATGGAGCCGTTCAAGGTCGCGCAGTCCGTCCAGGAGATGGGCCTGCGCTACTCGACGATCACGGGTGTGGCCCGCGACGACCTCCCCGACGGCGCCGCCGGCCTCTTCGCCCGCACCTGCGAGCAGATCCATGCGATGAACCCGGGGACCGGGGTCGAGCTGCTCATCGACGACATCAAGGGCAACGGCGAAGCCCTCCAGCAGGTCTTCGACGCGAAGCCCGAGGTGTTCGCGCACAACCTCGAGACCGTGCCGCGGATCTTCAAGCAGATCCGCCCGGCCTTCCGCTACGAGCGCAGCCTCGATGTGATCAGCATGGGCAAGGACGCCGGGATGATCACGAAGTCGAACCTGATCCTCGGGATGGGCGAGACGGACGAGGAGATCCTCGACTCGCTGCAGCGACTGCGCGATGCGGGCTGCGACATCATCACCATCACCCAGTACCTGCGGCCCTCGAAGATGCACCATCCGATCGACCGCTGGGTCAAGCCCCAGCAGTTCCTGGACCTGTCGCAGGCCGCGGAGGAGATGGGCTTCCTCGCGGTCATGGCGGGTCCGATGGTCCGCTCCTCGTACCGGGCCGGCCGCCTGTGGGCGCAGTCGATGAAGAAGCTGGGCCGCGAGATCCCGGAGAACCTGCGCCACCTCGACCAGACCACCCCCGCCCGACAGGAAGCCGCGAGCGTCGTCGCCCGCCATGCGGCACCGGTCGGCTGACGCCCCGAAAGCAGACGATGGCACGCAAGAACGAGAAGTCCCCCGCGGAGGCGGAGACGAAGAAGACCCCGAAGCAGCCGGGACGCTTCAAGCAGATGCTCCAGGTCTTCCACATGACCCGCAAGGTCGACCGCACGCTGGTGCCGTACATGGCTCTGGCGATGGTCGGTTCGATCGTCGCCGCGGTCCTGCTGAGCTGGTGGCTGCTCAGCAGCCCCTGGTACGGCGTGTTCCTGGGCGTCGCGATCGGCCTGCTCGCGGCGATGTTCATCCTCGCGCGGAAGGCGGAGGCCGCAGCCTTCGACCGGATCCGCGGGCAGCAGGGCGCGCCGCTCGCGGCCATGCAGTCCATCCGGCGCGGCTGGAACGTCGAGGACGAGCCGGTGCAGATCGACCCGCGCTCGCAGACGATGCTGTTCCGCGCCTACGGCCGCGCGGGCATCGCTCTGGTCGCGGAGAACGGCTCGAACATCTCCCTGAAGCTTCTGGAGAAGGAGCGGCGCAGCATCCGTCGGGTCCTGAACCACGAGAACGTCCCGGTGCATCAGATCATCGTCGGCGACGGCGAGGGCGAGGTGCCGCTGCACAAGCTGCCCGGGTATATGACGCGCATGAAGAAGGTCCTCACGCGCGACGAGTCCGCGGAGGTCGCCAAGCGCCTGGCCGCGCTCAAGCGCTCGCTGCGGATGTCGGTGCCCAAGGGCGTGGATCCGATGCGCGCCCGCCCCAATCGGAAGGCGCTGCGCGGACGCTGATCCTCCTCTCCGCCTCCCTGGCGACCAGGGCGCGGCATGGACAAAGCCCCCGGTGGACCGATGCGGTCCCCCGGGGGCTTCTCCGTCCCCGGGGACCGCCCCGGTCCACGCGGCCCGACCAGCGGGCCGTGACCTGATCGTGACATTCGTGATCTGATCGTGACATTCGGGGTGCGAGCGTCGAGGACCCTCAGAGACGGACGACGGCCGTCCCGGCGAGGACGTCATGGAGCGGCTGCCGATCCCGGTTCCAGATCACCGCCGGCAGGACCAGGAGCATGAGCGCGGTGCGGATCAGGCTCCGCACGAGCATCGGGTAGCGGTGAACGACAGGCTGGGTGCGCAGGCGCAGGAGATACTGCCCGGGCGTCGCGCCGAACAGCGTCATCAGGGCGAGGTTCAGCCCCACGAACAGGCACAACGTGACCAAGGAGTCATAGGAGAACAGCAGCACGCTGACGAGGGAGCAGATGCTCCAGTCGATCAGCAGGCTCACCACCCGGCGGCCGAAAGGGGCGGCGGAGCCGGGGCCCTCGGGCGGCAGGCCGATCGCGGAGCCGCGCACGTACTCCTCGTCCTGCGGAGGTCCGTCCATCCAGGAGCCGAGGTCCTTGCGTTCTATCACCGGACCAGCCTAGATCCCGGGCGCTGGGAGCAGAGCGGCCCTGAGGCTCCAGGAGCGCAGGATCGGGTCCACTCGCGGGGTGCGCGGTCCGGCCGTGCCTAGACTGTCACGCAGCGAGTCCCGTCCTGACGGGCGCTCGGGCGGTCCGCCGCCCGGTGTCCGGGGCTCGGCCCGGTCACCGGGTCCAGACGACGAAGCGCCGCATCCGGCGGCGCTCAGATGGAGGATACGTGTTCAGCAACCCCAGTGAGCTCGTGAAGTACGTGCAGGAGGAGGACGTCGAGTTCATCGACATCCGCTTCTGCGACCTTCCCGGCGTGATGCAGCACTTCAACGTCCCGGCATCGTCGTTCGACGAGGAGGCCATCGCCACCGGACAGAACTTCGACGGCTCGTCGATCCGCGGGTTCCAGGCGATCCACGAGTCGGACATGAAGCTGATCCCGGACCTCGAGACCGCGTACCTCGATCCCTTCCGCGAGCGGAAGACCCTGGTCATGAACTTCTCGATCGTGGATCCGTTCACCGACGAGCCGTACTCCCGCGATCCGCGCACGGTCGCCGCGAAGGCAGAGGAGTACCTGCGCTCGACCGGGATCGCGGACACCGCCTTCTTCGCCGCCGAGGCGGAGTTCTACATCTTCGACGACATCCGCTACAAGACGTCGATCAACGAGTCCTTCTTCAAGATCGACTCGGACGAGGCGATCTGGAACACGGGCCGCGACGAATCCGAGTTCGGCGGAAACCAGGGCTACAAGACGCAGCTCAAGGGCGGCTACTTCCCCGTCTCCCCCAATGACCAGATGGCGGACCTCCGCGATGACATCTGCGCCGTCCTCGAGGAGGTCGGTCTCCCGGTCGAGCGCGCGCACCACGAGGTGGGCACCGCCGGGCAGCAGGAGATCAACTACCGCTTCAACACGCTGCTGCAGGCCGCCGACGACGTCATGAAGTTCAAGTACGTCGTGAAGAACGAGGTGTGGAACGCGGGCAAGACCGCCACCTTCATGCCGAAGCCCCTGTTCGGCGACAACGGCTCGGGCATGCACACCCACCAGTCGCTGTGGAAGGACGGCGAGCCGCTGTTCTACGACGAGCGCGGCTACGGCGGTCTGTCCGATATCGCCCGCTGGTACATCGGCGGCATCATCGAGCACGCCTCCTCGCTGGTGGCCTTCACCAACCCCACGGTGAACTCCTTCAAGCGCCTGGTCCCCGGCTTCGAGGCTCCGGTGAACATGGTGTATTCGGCGCGCAACCGCTCCGCCTGCATCCGCATCCCCGTCACCGGCGCCTCGCCGAAGGCCAAGCGCATCGAGTTCCGCGCACCGGACCCCTCGGCGAACCCGTACCTGTCCTTCGCCGCGCAGCTCATGGCCGGCATCGACGGCATCCGCAACCGGATCGAGCCGCCGGAGCCGATCGACAAGGATCTGTACGAGCTGCCCCCGGAGGAGCACGCGCAGATCAAGCAGCTGCCGACCTCGCTCGAGGAGGCGCTGGACGCGCTCGAGGCGGATCACGACTATCTCGCCGAGGGCGATGTGTTCCCGCCGGACCTGATCCGCACCTGGATCGACTACAAGCGCAAGAACGAGGTGGACCCGTTCCGCTTCCGCCCGCACCCCTACGAGTTCGAGCTCTACTACGACCTGTGAGCCGGACCCGCAGCTGAGCGCCCGCGTCGCGCATCGGCGATCGCGAGGGGCCCGCCCGGCCCGCCGTCAGGACGTCCTGACGGTCGGCCGGGCGGGCCCTTCCGTTCCACAGCCTGTGTCGTGCGGCAGAACTGCGCCAATCCCCCACGCAAAGCCGCACTTCCGCCGCACCCGCGACACCGAGGTCGGCTCGGGGTGGGGAGGGCGATGGGCCCGCCCCCGGCGATCGGCAGGTCTCAGCGCCCGAAGGCCCAGGCGACCATGAGCGGGAGCTCCTCGGCCCAGAACGGGTCGCCGTGGTCACCCGTGCGCGTCCTCGTCCTGACGTCCGCTCCCGCATGGAGGAGCGCATCGGCCCAGCGGGCGGCGTTCTCCGCGAAGAACGGCTCCGCGGTCCCGGCGAGGAGGTAGACGCGCGGGAGCCGGTCCGGCATGACCTCCGGAGGCCGATAGCCGCCGCCGGGCGAGGCGGAGAAGACGGCGCCGAAGACATCGGGGTGACGCAGCCCGAGGGCGAGCGACAGCTCCCCGCCCGCGGAGACCCCGCACACCGCGGTGCGTTCGACCGGCGTCACGACCCCGAGATCCGACCGGATCCACTCCCCGACCTCGTCGATGACGAAGCGCTCATGCGCGGCGAAGCGGGCCTCGTCGAAGGACGGGGAGTACTCCCGGATCCGCACCATCTCGTCCTCGGCCTCGGAACGATGGACGCCCACGATCATGGTCGGCACGACATCCGCGGCCTCGAGATACCCGCCCCACTGCGAGATCAGCTGCCCGTCCCCGGCGAGGACGACGGCCTCCGGCGCCCGGGGCGGCATGTACGCCGTGACCCGGCGTCCGCCGTCGTAGCCGAAGGACCGCGTGATGAGGCTCCCCTCGATCGGGTCGACGGGCGCCGAGATCGGGACGTCGTCAACCGCGTGCGGCGAATCCCCCGGCGCGGTCATGGGGACCTCCTCGCCCCGCGGGGCATGTCAGGCGCCGGTGCCGAGCGCGTCGAGCCCGCCCTTGGCGCGCAGCAGGGAGAGCAGCAGCTGCTGAGGATTCGTGCTGGGACCGCTGATGCACTCCTCCGCCTCGAAGAGCCACGCCTGCTTGAGCGCGCGGAAGACCTCGAACTCCGCGTCCCCGGTGCGCAGCGGCACAGCGGAATAGCCGCCCGCCTCCGGCAGATGGATGATGAAGGCGCCCACGAGCTCCGGCATCGGACGCACCGTGCCGTCGTCGTCGAGGAGGGCCTCCGCGTTGACGACCGCGACGCCCTGGAGGGCGTAGTCGCCGCGGACCTTCTTGGAGGTCTTGATGTCGGCGCTCAGCAGGCTGCCGCCGATCTTCACGATCGCATCGGTCGTGCCGGCGTAGCCCACGGTGTGGTTCACGACCGTCTGCTCGACCTCGATGAACTCGGGCTGGAAGTCGTCGAGGAAGGCGGCGAAGCCGTCCAGCCGCAGCTGCGCGCGGCTGACCAGGTCCTCGAGGCTGCGCTCCTGGGCCAGGGCCCCCGCCTCCTGCCGCAGCTGCGCGGCGAGGGCGCTCATCTCCTCGCGGCCGGGCCGGACGCCGCTGCGCTCCCAGTCCTCGCAGAGCGCATGCACGAAGGTGCCGAAGTCGGCGGCGCGCCGGGTGTAGTCCTCGGCGGCGGCGGCGATCTTCTTCTGGGTCCCCCATTTCGCGGAGGTGACGCGCCGGATCTCCTCGCTCGCCCGCTCCGGGTTGCGCTGCAGGTAGTCAAACATCTCGAGCGCCCGTTTGGACGCCATCGTCGCATACCAGCCCTGCAGGTGGTCCTTGGCGCGCATCCCGGCCACGTTCGTGATCGAGGGATAGACGGGCTTACCGCCCGGCTCGATCGAGTACATGCGTCCGCGGGGCGTGTCGTGGCTGAGCTTCGGTGAGGTCATGGTGCCCCCAGCCTACGCACCCGGTCCCGCCCGGCCGCGGCGGGACGCGGGGTGGCTCCCCTCTCACCGGCGAGCGGGGTCATCCGAGCCGCTCCCCCGGCAGGTGCGGGGTCGAGGCGCCGAAGATCTCGCGCTCGACGATCGCGCGTGCCTGCCGCGTGATGCGCAGGTAGCGCTCCTCGAGGGAGTTCGCACTGCCGTCCGGGCCCTCGACCAGCAGTGCGAGGGCGCGACGGTCCACGCGGTCCGAGGGCAGCGCGTCGGGTTCGCGTCCCTTCCACAGGAACAGGGCTCGGCGCAGACGCCAGGCGAGCAGCCAGGCCTCGGCGAGGATCTCGGCATCCCGGGAGCTCAGCAGCCCGGCCGCGGCGATCGCCTCGAGCGCCGGCAGGGTCGAGATCCGGCGCAGGTCCGGGTTCTCTCCGGCGTGGGCGATCTGGAGCTTCTGGACCACCCACTCGACATCGGTCATGGCGCCGCGGCCCAGCTTGAGATGCCGTTCCGGGGTGATGCCGCGGGGCAGGCGCTCCGATTCGATGCGGGCCTTCATCCGGACGAAGTCGCGCTCCCGGGCGGCGGTCATCCCCTCCCGCGGATACCGCAGCGCGTCGAGCTCCTGCTCGAGCCGCTCGGCGAGACCCGATGGGCCGACGCTGACCCGGGCGCGCAGCAGGGCCTGCAGCTCCCACGGCGCGGCATGGCGCCGGTAGTAGTCGAGCCACGAGTCGATCGACCGCACGAGAGCACCCTGGCGCCCCTCGGGTCGCAGATCCGCGTTCACCTTCATGTCCATGCCCGCGCTCGGGGCGTTGAGGATCTTCTGCAGCGCCGTCGCCACACGGATTCCCCGCGCCACGGCTTCGGGACCGGCGCCCGCGTCCTCGACCACGAACTGCACATCGGCATCGGAGGCGTAGCCCATCTCGCGGGCGCCGAAGCTGCCCAGCGCGATCACGGCCATGCGGATCCCTGCGGACTCCTCGTCGCGCAGAGCGAGGTCCAGGGCCGCGGCGAGCTCGGCGTCGGCCAGGTCGGTGAGCGCCGTCCCCACCTCGATCGCGGTGATCCGCTCCGACAGGCGCGACAGCGCGAGGCGGGTGATCTCCCGGCGGCGGATGTCGCGGACGACGCCGACGGCCTCCTCCCGGGTGCCGGCCCGGCGCATGGAGGCGGTCAGCTCCTCCCCCAGCTTCCGGGAGCCGAGCGGCCGCAGGTCATCGTCGCGGCTGAGCCAGCGGGTGGTGTGGGGCATCGCCACCAGCTGGTCCCCGGCGTAGCGCGAGCTGCTCAGCACCCGGGTCAGGCGCTTGGCGGCGACGCCGCTGTCGCGCAGCATCCCCAGGAACCAGTGGGTGGAGCCGGCCTCCTCGCTCAGGCGGCGGAAGGCGAGCAGGCCCATATCGGGCGCGATCCCGTCGGCGAACCATTCCAGCAGCGCCGGCAGCAGCTGCCTCTGGATGGCCGCGGACCGCGAGACCCCGCCGGTGAGGGCGGCGATGTGCTGGGTCGCCTTGACCGGATCCCGGTAGCCGATCGCGGCGAGCCGCGCCTGGGCCGATGCCGGGCTGAGCCGCACCTCGCCGTCGGAGAGCCCGGCGGCGGTCTGCAGCAGCGGACGATAGAAGATCTCCTCGTGCAGCTGGCGGACGCGGCGCCTCACGGAGCCGACCCTGCGCGTGAAGTCCTCCGGCCCCATGCCGGCAGAGCGGGCGAGCCGGCGCAGATCCGCGGGGGCCTCGGGGATGACCTGGCTGCGGCGCAGCCGGTGGAGCTGGATCCGATGCTCGACGACGCGCAGGAAGCGGTACGCCTCGTCCATCTCGTCGGCCTGGGCGCGGGACACATAGCCGCCGGCGCGCAGGCGGGCGAGGGCCTCGAGGGTGCCGCGGCAGCGCAGCTCCTCGTCGCTGCGGCCGTGGACCATCTGCAGCAGCTGCACGGTGAACTCGACGTCCCGCAGACCGCCGGGGCCCAGCTTCACGTTCCGCTCGGTCTCGCCGTGCGGGATGAGCTCGACGACGCGGCGGCGCATGGCGCGCGTGTCGTCGACGAACCCGTCCCGGGTGGAGGCCTGCCAGACCATCGGCTGCACGAGGTCGACGAACTCGGCGCCGAGGTCCTCGTCGCCGGCCACGGGCCGTGCCTTGAGCAGCG
The DNA here is from genome assembly GCF_042434575.1 of Brachybacterium hainanense. Lineage (NCBI taxonomy): Bacteria > Bacillati > Actinomycetota > Actinomycetes > Micrococcales > Dermabacteraceae > Brachybacterium > Brachybacterium hainanense. Next base: position 53,159 of record NZ_JBHLSV010000010.1, on the reverse strand, counting down.
CCTGGAACTCCCAGGAGTCCGCCCAGCGCTCGTAGTAGCGGCGGTAGGAGTCGATGGTGCGCACGAGCTCCCCGTCCTTGCCCTCCGGGCGCAGGTTCGCATCCACCTGCCAGAGGGAACCCTCCGCCGTGCGCTCCGAGCAGATACGGGCCACCTGCCGGGCCAGGGCCCCGCCGATGCGCGTGAGCTCCTCGGCGTCGACCTCCGGGGCGGCCGGGGCCACCACGTAGAGGACGTCGACGTCGGAGATGTAGTTGAGCTCGCGTGCGCCGGTCTTGCCCATCGCGAGGATCGACAGCCGCACGTGCTCATGCCCCGGCTGGCTCGCGCGGGCCAGGGCGAGCGCGCCTTCGAGGGCGGCGGCGGCGAGGTCGGCGAGAGCAGCGGAGACGGGCACCTGCAGCGCCAGCGGGTCCTCGGCCGTGAGGTCCGCGAAGGCGATGCCGGCCAGGCTCGCGAAGTACGCCGTGCGCAGGGCGTCGCCCGTGCCGGAGGCGACCGGGACCGCGGCCGCGGGATCCGCGCCGACGGCCCGCAGGATCCGCTCCCGGTACTGGGCCGCGGAGGTGAGCGGCTCCTCCGCCCCCGTGAGCAGGGGCCGGACCGTCTCGGGGTGGCGGGTCAGGTGGTCGCCGATCGCGACGCTCGCTCCCAGCAGCCGCACGAGGTCCTGCCCGGAGGCGTCGACGAGGATGGCGCGGGCCTGCTCGGCGAGGTCGTCGCGATGCATGGCCTCGACCAGCCGCAGCAGGCCTATCGCCGCCTCGTCCGGGTCCGCGGAGCGCGCCATCGCCTCGATCAGCTCGCGCGGGGCGGGATCGAGCAGAGGGTCCGCGAGGAATCTCTCGACCCGGTCGGCGCGCGCGAATCCGAGCCGGACCAGCTCGGCATGGGTCAGCGGCGGCACGGTCTCAGATCCTGCCGAAGGTGGTCTCGAGCTCCACCCCCGTGACCTGGGAGCGGTAGGTGTGCCATTCGTCGTGCTTGTTGCGCAGGATGTACTCGAAGACCTGCTCGCCGAGGATCTCCGCCATCAGCTCCGACTCCTCGAAGGATTCGAGCGCCCGGAACAGATCGGTGGGCAGAGGTTCGATGCCCATGGCGCGGCGCTCGCGGTCGGTCAGCTCCCAGACCGTGTCCTCGGCGCCCTCGGGAAGCTCGTACTCCTCCTCGATGCCCTTCATCCCCGCGCCCAGCAGGGCCGCGAAGGCGAGATACGGGTTGGCGGCGGAGTCGAGGCCCCGGAACTCGACGCGGGAGCTGGTGGTCTTGGTCGGCTTGTGGAAGGGGACGCGGACCAGGGCGGACCGGTTGTTGTGCCCCCAGCAGATGAAGCTCGGCGCCTCCTGTGCACCCCAGATCCGCTTGTAGGAGTTCACGAACTGGTTGGTCAGGACCGCGTACTCGCTCGCATGCCGCAGCAATCCGGCGATGAACTGGCGCGCCGTCCGGGAGAGGCCGTACTCGGCGCCGGGCTCATGGAAGACGTTCTTCCCGTGGGAGAACAGCGACAGGTGCGTGTGCATGCCGTTGCCGGGCCGGTCGAACATCGGCTTGGGCATGAACGAGGCGACCTGTCCCATCGACAGGGCGACCTCCTTGACGACGGTGCGGAACGTCAGGATGTTGTCGGCCGTCGTGAGGGCGTCGGCATAGCGCAGATCGATCTCGTTCTGACCGGGGCCGTTCTCGTGGTGGGAGTACTCCACCTGGATGTTCATCGACTCGAGATAGGAGATCACGGTGCGGCGGAAGTCCTGTCCGCCGGCGTGGTGCACGTGGTCGAAGTAGCCGGCGGAGTCGATGGGCCGCAGGGGGCGGCCCTGCTTCCACGGCTCGTCGAAGAGGTAGAACTCGATCTCCGGATGGGTGAAGTACTCGAGGCCCTGCGCCTCGGCCCGGCCCATCACCTCGCGCAGCACGCGTCTCGGGTCGGAGGAGGCGGGATCGCCGTCCGGGGTGAGGACGTCGCACATCATCCGGCCCGTGCCGGAGACCTCGCCGCGCCAGGGCAGCGTCTGGAAGGTCGCGGGATCCGGGCGCAGCAGCATGTCGGATTCGTAGGAGCGGGTCAGTCCCTCGATCGCGGAGCCGTCGATGCCGATGCCCTCGGTGAAGGCGGTCTCGAGGTCCGCCGGGGAGATCGCCACGGATTTGAGCGTGCCCACGACATCGCAGAACCAGAGTCGGATGAAGCGGACGTCGCGGTCCTGCACGGTGCGGATGACATCGTCGTGGTGGCGTTCCATGAGGCCAGTGTGCACCACGACGCGGGCCCATCCGCGAGAAGCGGAACGGCCGGTCCCCGAATCGGTGACCGGCCGTGCCTGCGCAATGGGCTGCGATCAGCCCGCCTCGGACGACATCAGGGCGCCCGAGTCGATGTACCACTTGCCGTCGCTGGCCTTCGACATCGGCATGCCCAGGTCCGTGCCCTGCAGCGTGAACCCGATCGTCCCGTCGCCGTTGTCGACCGGCTCGACCATCGAGTCGATCATGCTGACCATCTCGGGCGAGAACGTCGACGGGTCCAGCGAGCCCTCGACCCCGGAGGCGCAGCCGTCCAGCATCGGGCCCTCCGTCATCGGCTCCTTCGTCGTCGGATCCAGCATGTATCCGCAGACCGCCTTGTAGTCGCCCTCGGAGGCAGCCGTGAAGAACCCGATGAACTGCTCCTTCGCTGCCGTCAGGTCGGCGTCGGTCACCTCGGTCGCGCCGGCTGCGGCGTCGTCGCCCTCGGTGGTCTCCTCGGCGGCGGCGTCCTCCTCGGTGGTCTCCTCCGCGGCGGCGTCGGCCTCGGTGGTCTCCTCGGCCTTCTCCTCGGTGGTCTGCTCCGCGGCGGTGTCCTCGCCGCCGGTGGTCTCCTCGGCCGCATCGCCGCCACCGCCGCAGGCGGCGAGGGAGAAGGCGAGGGCGACCGTTCCGACCAGGAGGGTCGATCCGCGGCCTGCCTTGCGCATGATGGCGTTCATGGTGGGTCCCTTCGTCTGTGATCCGTCGCGTTGAACGGTGGCACTATGCAACCACGTCGGCGCCCCGCATGCGATGGGGAGTCCTCCCCATCGCCTCCCCGTGCGCGGGCCGCGAGACGCTACGCTGAACTCCTCACCACTGCGAACGCCCAGGAGAAGACCGTGAACAGCAGCGTCGGCGCCGGAGCTCCCGGCCCCGCGAAGATCCGCATCCGCCACCTTCAGGACGCCAAGCGGGCAGGCAGGGCCTTCTCGATGCTGACCTCCTACGACCAGTACTCGGCGAAGGCCTTCGAACGCGCAGGGATCGAGGTCCTCCTGATCGGCGACAGCGTCGGCACGACGGTCCTGGGCCACGATTCGACCGTGCACACCACTCATGAGGACATCCGCCTGTTCACCGGGGCCGTCGCCCGCTCGGTCTCCCGCCCGCTGATCGTCGCAGACCTCGCCTTCGGCACGTATCAGACCGGGCCCGCCGATGCGATCCGTCACGGCGTGGAGCTGATCCGCGCCGGGGCAGAGGCGGTCAAGCTCGAGGGTGGTCATGAGATCGTCCCGCAGGTCCGTGCCCTGGTCGAGGCGGGGATCCCGGTGATGGGGCACCTCGGCTTCACCCCCCAGTCCGTCAACGCCCTGTCCGGCCACCGCGTGCAGGGCCGTGATCATCAGGCGGCCGACCGCCTCGCCGACGACGCCCTCGCCCTGCAGGAGGCGGGCGCCTTCGCGATCGTGCTCGAGCTGGTGCCGCGATCGCTCGCGCAGCGGGTCACCGAGGTCCTCCAGATCCCGACGATCGGGATCGGCGCCGGTCCCGACTGCGACGGCCAGGTGCTCGTGTGGCAGGACATGGCCGGCCTGTCCGGTTTCGAGGGCAAGTTCGTGCGCCGCTTCGCCCACCTGCGCGAGGAGCTCGAGCGAGCGGCCCGCGAGTACCGCGGCGCCGTCGAGGGCCGCGAGTACCCGGGGCCGGAGCACTCCTTCGACTGAGATCGCTCAGGAGGGGGGCGTCTCCCCGTCCCAGGCGGCGTCCTCCTCGTCCCAGGCCTTGTTGCGGGCGGCCGCCGACTCGAGAGCCCGCTCGGCCTCGGCACGGCTCGCGTACGGGCCCATCAGCTCGGTCCCGGGGGACTGCCTCCCCTCCTCGACCTGGCCGGTCGCCACGTTGAAGTAGAACTCGCTCATGTCTGCGCTCCTTGTTCCCGGTGAGAGACTGGTCAGCATGACTGTAGAGCAGAGCTGGATCCGTCCCGAGCATCGCGCGCCGCTGGTCCCCGGGACGATCGGACCCGAGCGCAGCGTCCCGACGCGGATCGAGCGCCCCGAATACGTCGGCAAGGATGAGGCCGTCTCCGATTCCGGGCCCCGGGTCCAGACCCCGGAGGTGATCGCGCGTGTGCGCGCGGCCTCCCGCGTGGCCGCCCTCGCGCTGCAGGCCGCCGGCGAGGCCACCGCCCCCGGCGTGACCACCGACGAGATCGACGCGGTCGTCCACGACGTGCTGCTGTCCCATGGCGCCTACCCCTCCACGCTCGGATATCTGGGCTTCCCGAAGTCGTGCTGCACGAGCCTGAACGAGGTGGTCTGCCACGGCATCCCCGACTCCACCGTCATGGAGGAGGGCGACATCCTCAACGTCGACGTGACCGCGTTCCTCGGCGGTGTGCACGGCGACTGCAACGCCACCTTCCGGGTCGGGGAGGTCGACCCGCGGCTGGACGAGCTGATCGACCGCACCGAGGAGGCGATGATGCGCGGGATCCGCGCCGGGAAGCCGGGACGGCAGGTCAACGTGATCGGCCGCGTGATCGAGAAGTACGTGGGCCGCCACGGCTACGAGTCGGTGCGGGACTTCACCGGCCACGGCGTCGCCGAGGGGTTCCACAACGGGCTGATCATCCCCCATTACGACTCGGCGCCGATGTTCGACGACGTCATCGAACCAGGCATGACGTACACGGTGGAGCCCATGGTGACGCTCGGCAGCCAGGACTGGGAGATGTGGGAGGACGGCTGGACCGTCGTGACGAAGGATCGCTCCTTCACGGCCCAGTTCGAGCACACCCTGCTGGTCACCGCCGACGGCTACGAGCTCCTGACGCTCCCGTGATCTGAGAGACTGTCTGCGTCCCCGTCCCGGTGCAGCGCCGGGCCCCTCCCCGGCCGCGGCCGGTCCCAAGGAGAGATCGATGAGCAAGACAGCGTTCGGTATCGACATCGGCGGCAGCGGCATCAAGGGCGCGCCCGTGGACCTGCGCACGGGAGAGCTCGCCGCGGATCGGCTGCGCATCCCCACCCCGCAGCCCTCCGTTCCGGACGCCGTGGCCGATACGGTCGCCCAGCTCATCTCCTCCTTCGACATCGACGAGGACATGCCCGTCGGCGTCACCTTCCCGGCGATCATCCAGCACGGGGTCGCGAAGTCCGCCGCGAACGTCGACGACTCGTGGATCGGCACCGACGTCGATGCCCTGCTCACCGAGCGCACGGGCCATGACGTCTTCGTGGTCAACGACGCGGACGCAGCGGGCATCGCCGAGGTCGCCTTCGGCGCAGGCAGGGACGTGCCGGGCGTCGTGATCCTCACGACGCTGGGCACGGGTGTGGGCAGCGCGCTGTTCATCGACGGGGAGCTCGTGCCGAACACGGAGCTGGGTCACGTGCTGCTGCACGACATGGACGCGGAGAAGTACATGGCGGAGTCGATCCGCGACCGCGAGGGCCTGGACTGGGAGACGTGGGCCGGCCGTCTGCAGGAGTACTACGCGCATATCGAGTTCCTCTTCTCCCCCGACCTGTTCATCGTGGGCGGCGGGATCTCCAAGCAGCACAAGAAGTTCCTGCCGCTGCTGGATCTGAAGACGCCCATCGTGCCGGCGAAGACGCGCAACGAGGCCGGGATCATCGGGGCCGCGGCTCTCGCCCGCGCGGAGGCGAAGAAGAGTGCGAAGGCGCGCAAGAAGAAGGCTGCGAAGAAGCTCTGACCGATGGCACGGGGCGGTGCAGGAGATCTCCTGCACCGCCCCGTGCGGTGACCAGCCGGCCTGTAAGCCGGGTTCTGTGATCGGCAGTCATCCCTCTCGGATCGCCGTTGCCGACGACCTCCAGCGGTCCACCCGGGAACTCGGGCCGGCGCCCTCGAACGTTCCCTGTCTGACCTTGCTCCCGGTGGGGTTTACCATGCCGGTCCCGTCACCGGGACCGCGGTGGTCTCTTACACCACCCTTTCACCCTTACCGGCCCTCGCGGGCCGGCGGTCTTCTCTCTGTGGCACTGTCCCGCGGATCGCTCCGGGTGGGCGTTACCCACCACCGTGCCGGATGGAGCCCGGACTTTCCTCGGCGCCGCCCGAGGGCGACGACGCGACTGCCCGGCCGACTGATCGACCGTGATCCTACTCCTGTCCCGACCCTGCGAAGGAATCCCCTGCATGATCATCGTGCTGCCGCCCTCCGAGTCCAAGTCCCGGCCCGCCGAGGGCCCGCCCCTGGACCTGGAGCGGCTCTCCTTCGGGCAGCTGCATGAGGCGCGCTCCACGATGCTGCGCGCCGCCGCGCGCACCGCCCACGGGCACGAGGGCACGACGCACCTCGGGATCCCCGCCTCGCAGCCCGAGCTCCTGACGCGCATGACCCAGATCGATCAGGAGCCGGTGGCCCCTGTCCTGGACGTGTACGCGGGCGTCCTCTACGACGCGCTCGGGCCGCAGCGGCCGCGCCGGGAGGGCCAGGTGCTCGTGACCTCCGCCCTGCTGGGCGTGGTCGACGCGGCGACGGACCTGATCCCGGCATACCGGCTCTCCGCCTCCTCGCGGATCTCCCGGCTCGGGAAGGCGGGGTCGTGGTGGCGGAAGCATCTGGCCGGGATCGGTCGCGAGATCGCGGCGCGCAGCCCCCTGGTGGTGGACTGCCGATCCGGCGCCTATCGGACGATGATGCCGATCCCGGGAGCGGTCGAGGTCTCCGCCGTGCGGGAGGACGCCGGACGGCGCACCGTGATCTCTCACGATGCGAAGCGCTATCGGGGCATGCTCGCGCATCTGCTGCTCGCGCACGACGATGCCGCCATGACGAGCACGGCCGCTCTCGCCGACCTTGCCCGGAACGGACTCCCGGCAGGTCTGGACGTCGAGATCGCCCCCGAGGGCCGCACCCTCGTGGTGGTCGAGCGCGTCTAGGTGCACCCGTGGCTGCGCGCACCGCTCCACGGATCGGTGCGCAGGGTGGAGATCTGCACGTCCAGCTCCCAGCCATGCTCCGCGGCGATGCGCAGCAGCTCCTCGCGCAGCAGCGGCAGCCACAGCGATTCCGCGGCCCAGTGCGGAACGTCCAGGAGAGCCGGGACCTCCGTCTGGTCCGCACTGGCCTCGAGGTGCTCGAGGGCCGTGTGGTGGCGCAGGTCGGAGGTGAGGTAGGCGTCGGCGGCGGTCGTCCGCACCAGATCCAGCAGCGAGTCGCCGGCCCCGGGGCACAGCGCGAGGGTCCGGATCATGCGTTGCGGCTCCCCGGTGAAGCGGGCGCCCTGGATCGTAGCCGGGAGCAGGGCGTCGATCCTCGCCGCGAGCTCCTCGATCGGCATCGGCTCCGGCAGCTCGCCGATCGCGCCGAGCCCCAGCAGTCCGTCCTCGGCAGCGCCCGGTGCCACGAGCGGCGCCGCGTCCTGCAGGTCGAGCGCCGTCACGAGGGCGCTCGCGGTCCCGGCCCGGGAGCGATCCACGTTGGTGTGCCCGCACCACAGGGCGGTCCCCGAACGCAGCAGGGTCGTCGCGACGGCCCCCTTGCCGGTGCTGGCCGGCAGAGCGCTCGCCCCGCGCAGCAGCAGCGGATGGTGGGAGATCAGGAGGTCGTGCGCGGATGCCTCGCGCGCGACCGCGACGGTCGGGTCCACGGCCAGCAGGACCCGGGCGACGCGCTCGTCCTCAACGCCCAGGACCAGCCCGACCCGGTCCCAGTCCTCGGCCCGTGCGAGGGGATAGAGCGCCTCGAGCGCGCCGATGAGCGCGCCGAGGGTCGGCGCCTGTGCACCGGCCGTCGCTCCGCGTGGTGAGCGGCGCCGTCCCGCCGGGCTCATGCCTCTGCCTCCTCGTCCGAGAGCAGATCGGCCTCGAGCAGAGCCGCCCGATACGCCTTCCAGGCCAGCAGGACGCATTTCACGCGGCCGGGGAACTTCGAGGCGCCCAGCAGGGCGACCGCATCGCCGAGCACGTCCTCGTCCCCGGGATCGGTGCCGCGCGAGCCCATCGCAGTCTCGAAGGCGTGGACGACGTCCTCGGCCTCCGCGAGCTCGCGACCGATCAGCAGCTCCGCCATCATCGAGGCGGAGGCGCGGGACATCGCGCAGCCGACGGCTTCGTAGCTCAGGTCCTCGACGCGTCCGCCGCGGCGGCGCACACGCAGCCTGATCTCGTCGCCGCAGGTGGGATTGCGATGGCTGACCTCCGCGTCGAAGGGCTCCCTCAGCCCCGCGTGCCGCGGGCGCCTGTCGTGCTCGAAGATGATCTCGGTGTAGAGGGCGTCCAGCCCGGGGCTCATGCGAACCTCCTGAAGAACGTCAGGGCGTGGTCGACGGCCGCGAGGAGCGCATCGACCTCCTCGGGGGTGGTGTGGACGGAGAAGCTCGCGCGCGTCGTGCCCGGAAGCCCGTACCGACGATGCAGGGGCCAGGCGCAGTGGTGTCCCGTCCGCACGAGCACCCCGCGCGAGTCGAGCACCTGGCCGATGTCATGCGGATGGCGGCCCTCGACGGCGAAGGACACCGCGCCCGCGCGCTCGGCGGAGGCGCCCGGGCCGATGATCCGCACCCCGGGGAGGGCCGCGAGGCCGCGCAGCGCCCGGTCGGTCAGGGCCCGCTCATGGGCGGCGACCTCCTCCATGCCGAGGGCGTCGAGATAGTCCGCGGCGGCCGCGAGACCGATCGCCTGGGAGATCATCGGCGTGCCGGCCTCGAACCGAGCCGGCGGCTCGGCGTAGGTGCTCCGCTCCATCTCGACCTCGTCGATCATGGAGCCGCCCGTGAGGAACGGCGGCATCTGCGCGAGGTGCTCGTACCTGCCCCAGAGCACGCCGATCCCGGTGGGTCCGAGCATCTTGTGCCCGGACAGGGCGGCGAAGTCGACATCGAGCCCGGCGAGGTCCAGCGGCATGTGGGGCGCGGATTGGCAGGCGTCCAGCACCGTCAGCGCACCCACGGAGCGGGCGGCCTCCACGAGCTGCTCGACCGGGTTGACGGTGCCCAGCACGTTGGACTGGTGCGTGAAGGCGAGGACCTTCGTGCGCGGGGTCAGCAGCGCCGGCAGCGCCGCGAGATCCAGCGTGAAGCCGTCCGTGAGCGGGATCCAGCGCAGCACCGCCCCGGTCCGCCGGGCGAGCTCCTGCCAGGGCACGAGGTTCGCATGATGCTCCATCTCCGTCACGAGGATCTCGTCGCCGTCGCGCACGCGCAGATGATCCGGGACCGAGGCGTCGCCGTTGCCGAGCGAGTACGCCACGAGGTTCAGCGCCTCCGTCGCGTTGCGCATGAAGACCACCTCCTCGGGGCGCGGAGCGCCCAGGAACGAGGCGATCCGCGCCCGCGCCCCGTCATAGGCCTCCGTGGCCTCCTGGGCCAGCTGGTGCGCGCCCCGCTTGACCGCTGCGTTCGAGCGCGTGAGGAAGGCGACCTCGGCGTCGATGACCTGCCGGGGGCGCTGGCTCGTCGCCCCCGCGTCGAGGTAGACGAGGGGATGATCTTCCGCGAGCGTGCGCTCCAGGATCGGGAAGTCTGCGCGGACCCTGGCGGGATCGAGCCCGCGGACGGTGCGGGAAGGGGAAGAGGTCATGCCGGAAAGCCTCCGTCTGCCGGGGAGACCAGTATAGGAACCGCTCCTGACGGCTCCCATCGGGCGCCGAGGTTCGCCTCGATAGAGTGTGCGCGGCCCGGAGATCCTCCCGGTGCCGTGCCGACCACGAGAAGGAGCAGCCTGCGGATGGAGACCCTGATCCTGTCCCTGTTCGGGCTCAGCGCCGTCGCCGTGCTCGGCGTCTCGGCGGCCCGGATGCTCAGCCGCCGCGGACCCCGCGCCGCGCAGGCCCCGCGCAGCGAGCGCGAGATCGAACGGGACCGGCAGTCCGCCGCGGTGTGGCTGTGCGTGCTCGCGGTCGTCGTGGGCCTCGCGGTCCTCGCCTACCTCTTCACGCGGTGATCCCCGACGTCACGCGGTGATCCTGAACGCACCGCCCCGTGCATGATCGCGCTTTGCGATCCGCGCCTCGATCTGTGACGATAGACCGCTGGCAGAGCCCGTACGAGCACGGGCGAGCCGCAGGGCGGGTCGTTAGCTCAGTCGGTCAGAGCATCACGCTTACACCGTGCAGGTCGGGGGTTCGAGTCCCTCACGACCCACTCCGGATGCCGCAGCACCCCGTCGCCTCGTGGGCGGCGGGGTGCTGCGTCTGCGATGGTCCCCGGACCTCAGGCCCGGCTGGCCAGCCGGGTGCCGAGCCAGTCCGGGGCGAGCGAGACGGTGCTCATGACGCGAAGGCCCGCGGTGCTCGCGGCGTCCTGGACATCGGCCTGGAGCACGGTGCCCTCGCGGCCGGGCTTCGGGCTCAGCAGCCAGATCGGACCGCCCGCCGTGAGCGAGGAGAGGGCGTCCACGAGGGCATCGGTCAGGTCGCCGTCGTCCTTGCGCCACCACACGATGACCGCGTCGACGATCTCCTGGCTGTCCTCGTACTCGAGCTCGCCTTCGACGGCGTCCTCGATCTGGTCACGCAGATCGAGGTCCACATCGTCGTCGTACCCGAACTCCTGCACCAGCTGCCCGGCGGAGAGCCCGAGCACCTCCGCAGGAGTGCGGGACGAAGGGGCGTCTGCGGACGGTGACAAGTGGGTCTCCTCGGGGATGCGACATCAGGGATGAACAGGGCGCCGGATGGAGAGCCGCGGGGGCGGCCGCATACGGCGCCTACGAATCGTACGCCACAGAGGTTCGCTGGGTCACGTCGAGACCGCGACCATCTCCCGGTTTCGGTACTCTGGGAGGACGTTCGCCGTCCTGCCGCACCGATGCGAAGATCCCGCGCATCTGCGCCAGACGGCCCACCGGTTCCGCTCAAGCAACGAGAGAAGGACAGCGTGACTGCACACGAGACCCCGAGTCCGATCGGCATCAATCTGCCCAGCCATGCGCAGGATCCCGATCCTGAGGAGACCCGGGAGTGGCTCGACTCCCTCGACCAGCTCGTGGAGGAGCGCGGCGATGAGCGGGCCACCGAGGTCGTGCAGAACGTCATCCAGCGCGCCCGGATGATGAAGCTCCATCTCCCGGACTCCCTCATGACGGACTACGTCAACACCATCGACGTCGAGGACCAGGCGGAGTACCCGGGCGATCTCGAGCTCGAGAAGGAGATCCGCAACGCGCTGCGCTGGAACGCGGCCATGGTCGTGCACCGCGCGCAGCGTCCCGGGGTGGGCGTCGGCGGGCACCTCTCCAGCTACGCCTCGATCTCCACGATGTACGAGGTCGGCTTCAACCACTTCTTCCGCGGCCGTGAGCACCCCGGCGGCGGCGACCACGTCTTCTTCCAGGGCCACGCCTCCCCCGGCATCTACGCCCGTGCGTTCATGCAGGGGAACCTGACGCAGGAGGACCTCGACGGCTTCCGCCAGGAGTTCTCCTCGAAGCATGGCATGCCCTCGTACCCGCATCCGCGCGCCATGTCGGACTTCTGGGAGTTCCCGACGGTGTCGATGGGCATCGGCCCCGTGAACGCGATCGAGCAGGCGTCCTTCGACAAGTATCTCCTGGGCCGCGGCATCAAGGACACCTCCCAGCAGCACACCTGGGCGTTCCTGGGCGACGGCGAGATGGACGAGGTCGAGTCCCGCGGCGCGCTGCATATCGCCGCCAAGGAGCACCTGGACAACCTGACCTTCGTCGTCAACTGCAACCTGCAGCGACTGGACGGCCCGGTCCGCGGCAACGGCAAGATCGTGCAGGAGCTCGAGGCGCAGTTCCGCGGCGCCGGCTGGAACGTCATCAAGGTGATCTGGGGCAGCGGCTGGGATCCGCTGTTCGCCGCCGATGACGAGGGCGCGCTCATCGACCTCATGAACGCCACCCCCGACGGCGACTTCCAGACCTACCGCGCGGAGGACGGCGGCTTCATCCGCGACAACTTCTTCGGCCGCGATCCGCGCACCAAGGCGCTCGTCGAGCACATGTCCGACGACGACATCTGGTGGAAGCTCAACCGCGGCGGCCACGACACGAAGAAGATCTACGCCGCCTTCAAGGCCGCGATGGAGACCACGGGCAAGCCGACCGTCATCCTCGCCCACACCATCAAGGGCTACCGCCTGGGCAAGAACTTCGCGGGCCGCAACGCGACCCACCAGATGAAGAAGTTCACGCTGGAGGACCTGAAGGCCCTGCGCGACACCCTGCAGATCCCGTTCAGCGACGAGGTCCTCGAGTCCGGCAGCGTCTACGACGCCCCGTTCTACGTCATGGATCCGGAGTCCCCGGCCATGAAGTACTTCCATTCCCGGCGCGGCGAGCTCGGCGGCCCGGTGCCCTCCCGCTCGACGGAGCACAAGGCCCTGACCCTCCCCGGCGAGGACGCCTACAAGGTGGTCAAGCGCGGCTCCGGGAAGCAGGAGATCGCCACCACCATGGCGCTCGTCCGGCTCATCAAGGACCTCATGCGCGACAAGGAGACCGGCAAGCTCTGGGTGCCGATCATCCCCGACGAGGCCCGCACCTTCGGCATGGATTCGCTCTTCCCGACGGCGAAGATCTACAACCCGGACGGCCAGAACTACATCTCCGTGGACCGCGACCTGCTGCTGGCCTACAAGGAGTCCACCTCCGGTCAGATCAAGCACATGGGGATCAACGAGATCAGCTCGACCTCGGCGTTCACCGCCGCGGGCACCTCGTACGCGACCCATGGCCAGCCGATGATCCCGTTCTACATCTTCTATTCGATGTTCGGGTTCCAGCGCACGGGCGACTTCTTCTGGGCCGCCGGCGACCAGATGGCCAAGGGCTTCGTCATCGGCGCGACCGCGGGCAAGACGACCCTCGCGGGCGAGGGGCTGCAGCACATGGACGGCCATTCGCCGATCCTCGCGTACACGAACCCGGGCGCGGTCATCTACGACCCGGCGTACGGCTACGAGATCGGGCACATCATCCGCGACGGCCTGCAGCGCATGTACGGCGCCGATGAGAAGCGCCTCCAGGAGGTCTTCTACTACATCACGGTCTACAACGAGCCGATGGTGCAGCCGGCCGAGCCGGAGGGCCTGGACGTCGAGGGCCTGCTGAAGGGCATGTACCAGCTCTCCCCCGCCCCCGAGGGCGAGGGCCCGACGGTCCAGCTGCTCGCCTCCGGCGTCGGCGTGCCGTGGGCGCAGCACGCCCAGAAGCTGCTCGCCGAGGACTGGGGCGTCCGCGGGGCGGTCTGGTCCGTCACCTCGTGGACGGAGATGCGCAAGGACGCCCTCGAGGCCGAGGAGCAGGCGTTCCTGCACCCCGAGCAGGAGGCGCGCGTCCCCTACATCACGCAGCGGTTCCAGGGGGTCGAGGGTCCGTTCATCGCGACCAGCGACTACGACCACATGGTCCCCGACCTCATCCGTCCGTGGATCCCCGGGCAGTACGGCGTCCTCGGAGCCGACGGCTGGGGCTTCTCCGACACCCGCCCGGCCGCCCGCCGCCACCTGCACATCGACGCCCACTCGATGGTCGTCAAGGCCCTGCAGCTGCTGGGCCGCGAGGGCAAGGTCGACGCCGGGCTCGCCGCCCGCGCGATCGAGAAGTACGACCTGCTGAACCCGAACGCCGGCATGTCCGGGTCGTTCGGGGGCGACTCCTGAGCGTGCAGAGCGCCGCGGCGGCACCCGCCCCGGCCACGGTGACGACGTCCCTCGACGGACTCGTCGCCGTGGACCGGGGTGTGGGCTCGCCCCCCGTGCGACAGATCCAGGTGTGCCTCTCCCGCGCCATCCAGAACGGGAGCCTCCCGCCGGGAACCCGGCTCCCGACCGTCCGGGCGATGGCCGCCGACCTCGGCGTGGCCGTGAACACGGTCGCGAAGGCCTTCCGCCGTCTCGAAGAGGCGGGACTGGTCATGACCCGCGGCCGCGCAGGCACCGTGGTCTCGCCGCTGGACGATGTGAGCGAGCGCATCGGGAGCGCCGCCCGCGAGTACGCTGTCCTGGCGATGGACCTGGGGCTCTCCCTCGAGGACGCCCTCGCCCAGGTGCGTGCGGAGCTGCACACCCTCACGACCACCAGCAGCTGACGCGCCGCGCCGTCCCAGCTCCGGTCCGCCCGCCCTCGTCCTCTCCCACCGCCCATCCAGCCCTTGGAGGTCCCTCGTGCTCGCCATCGTCAGCCCCGGCCAGGGCGCCCAGAAGCCCGGCTTCCTCAGCCCCTGGCTCGAGCTCCCGGGCGTCCGGGAGTCCCTCCTCGCCTACGCCGAGCCCGCCGGCATCGATCTGATCGCCCACGGCACCCAGTCCGACGCCGACACGATCCGCGACACCGCGATCGCCCAGCCGCTGCTGGTCGCCGCCGGGATCATCGCGGCAGACTCGCTCGGCGCAGACGGCTATGCGGCCGGCTCCTTCACGGCCTCGGAGGCCCCTGCCCTGCTGTCCGGGCACAGCGTGGGCGAGGTGACAGCGGCGGCGCTGGCCGGGGTGCTCTCCCCCGCCGATGCGCTCGCGCTCGTCGCGGTCCGCTCGCGGGCGATGGCGGAGGCCGCGGCGGCCGAGCCGACGTCCATGGCCGCCGTCGTGGGCGGCGTGCGCGAGGAGGTCCTCGCGGCGATCGAGGCCCACGGGCTCTCCCCGGCGAACATCAACTCCTCCGGACAGGTCGTCGCCGCGGGCCCGGTCGCCGCCATCGCCGCGCTCGGCGAGAACGCCCCGGCACGCGCCCGGGTGATCCCGCTCCAGGTCGCCGGTGCCTTCCACACCCGCTACATGGCCGGCGCCCGCGACGTCCTCGCCGCCTTCGCGCCGAGCCTCGCGCCCGCCGACGCCCGCCAGGACCGCCCCCTCGTGAGCAACGCCGGCGGCGAGGAGCTCACCTCCGGCTCCCGCTTCCTCGACCTCGTCGTCCAGCAGGTGGCCTCGCCCGTGGACTGGGAGGCATGCATGGCCCGCTTCCGCGAGCGAGGCGTGACCGCGATCCTCGAGCTCGCCCCGGCCGGCACCCTCACCGGGCTGGCCAAGCGGGAGCTGAAGGGCACCGCTCTGGTCAACCTCAACACCCCGGACGACCTCGACGCCGCCCGCTCCCTCATCGCCGAGCACGCGGCCGGCGACCCGACCTCCGAGGAGCGCTGAGCATGGCCCCCACGCTGCGCCCCCGCCCCGCCGTCCCCGGCTCCCGGATCCTCGCCTACGGCGCGGCCCGCGGCGACCTCGTCGTCCCCAACGACGACCTCGTCGGCCCGATCGACTCCTCCGACGAGTGGATCCGCCAGCGCACCGGCATCATCACACGGACCCGCGCGAGCTCCGAGGTCGGCGTCCAGGATCTCGCCGAGCAGGCGGGCCAGGAGGCGCTCGAGCGCTCCGGGATCGACATCGACGAGCTCGACGCGATCATCGTCTCCACGATCAGCTTCCCCTACGCGACGCCCTCGCTCGCCACCCTGCTCGCCGGGAAGCTCGGCCGCCCCGACCTGATCGCCTATGACATCTCCGCCGCCTGCGCGGGCTTCTGCTACGGCATCGGCCAGGCCGATGCTCTGGTCCGCTCCGGCGCGGCCCGCAACGTGCTGGTGATCGGCGCGGAGAAGCTCTCCGACTTCGTCTCCCCCACGGACCGGAGCATCTCGTTCCTCCTGGGCGACGGCGCCGGGGCAGCCGTCGTCGGCGCCTCGGAGGAGCCGCTCATCGGCCCGACGGTCTGGGGCAGCGGCAGCGAGAACTGGGAGACGATCCGGATGACCGGATCGCTGCTGGACTTCCGCGACGGGAAGACGGAGTGGCCCACCCTCGAGCAGGACGGACGCACCGTCTTCCGCTGGGCCGTGTGGCACACCGCGAAGAAGATCCGCGAGGCCCTCGAGCAGTCCGGCCTGACCACGGACGACATCGACGTGTTCGTGCCGCACCAGGCGAACATGCGCATCATCGACGAGCTCGTCAAGCAGCTGAAGCTGCCGGAGGACGTCGTCATCGCCCGGGACATCGCCACGACCGGCAACACCTCCGCCGCCTCCGTCCCTCTGGCCGTTCATCGGCTGATCGAGGAGGGCGCCGCCACGAGCGGCGACGTCGTCGTCCAGTTCGGCTTCGGCGCCGGCCTCGCCTACGCCGGTCAGGTCGTGGTGCTGCCCTGAATCGGGGCGCATCTCACCCCCGAAGTCCTGCGACGCGCCGCGGTGCGCCCCGTTCACGGCAAGGTCGCAGGTACTCTTTTCCTGCCAGCACAGTCCAGACATACAAGGAGACCCCATGGCACACACGGAAGACGAGATCCTCGCCGGACTCGCTGAGATCGTCAACGAGGAGACCGGTGTCGCCACGGAGGACGTCCAGGCGGAGAAGTCCTTCACCGACGACCTCGACATCGACTCGATCTCCATGATGACGATCGTCGTCAATGCCGAGGAGAAGTTCGAGGTGCGCATCCCCGACGAAGAGGTCAAGAACCTCGTCACCGTCGGCGACGCCGTCAAGTTCATCGCGGGCGCGCAGGCCTGATCCAGGAAGCGCCCGGGCCGTCCGCCGCGGACGAGTCCCGGGCGCTCCCTGCTCCCCCGGGGCGCTCCGGCGCCCTCCTCCCCCTCAGCTGACCCGGAGGTCCTCGATGTCCGCTCCCACCACCCGTGTCGCCGTCACCGGCCTCGGGACCGTCAACCCGCTCGGCGGGGATGTCGCGTCCACCTGGGATGCCGCCCTGGCCGGCACCTCGACCGCGCGCTCCCTCGACACCGACTGGGCCGAGCGCTACGGGCTCTCCGTCACCTTCGCGTGCTCGGTCCAGCTCGACCCGTACGACCACCTCCCCCGCCCCCAGGCCAAGAAGCTGGATCCGAGCGGCCAGTTCGCCATGATCGCGGCCCGGGAGGCCTGGGCCGATGCAGGCGCCCCGGAGCTGGACCCCGTCCGTCTGGGCGTCATCGTCGGCACGGGAATCGGCGGGGTCTGGACGATCCTGGACCAGTGGGACATCGTCAAGGAGAAGGGCGCGCGCCGCGTGAACCCCTTCACGGTGCCGATGCTCATGGCGAACTCCTCGAGCGCGCACATCGAGATCGAGCTGGGGGCGAGGGCCGGCGCGCATACCCCCGTGTCCGCCTGCGCCTCCGGCGCCGAGGCCGTCGCGAACGCGCTCGACATGATCCGCAGCGGCCGGGCCGACGTCGTCGTCGCCGGCGGCACCGAGTCCTGCATCCATCCGCTGCCGCTCGCGAGCTTCGCGAACATGCGCGCGCTGTCGACCCGGAACGATGATCCGGAGCATGCCTCGCGTCCCTACGACAAGGACCGCGACGGCTTCGTGCTCGGCGAGGGCGCGGCCATCCTCGTCCTCGAGTCCGAGGAGCACGCGAAGGCACGCGGCGCCCGCATCTACGGCTACGTGAGCGGACGGGGCATGGCCTCCGACGCCCATCACATCTCGGCGCCCTCCCAGGAGGGCCAGGCCCGTGCGATCCGCGAGGCGGTGCGGGACGCAGGGATCTCCGCCGCCGACGTCGCGCACGTCAACGCGCACGGGACCTCCACGCCGCTGGGCGACATCGGCGAGCTGAACGCAGTGGTGGCCGCGCTGGACGGCGTCACGGACCAGGCGATCGTGTCCTCGACGAAGTCGATGACGGGCCATCTGCTCGGCGGCGCCGGGGCGCTGGAGACCGTGTTCTCGGTGCTCGCGGCGCACCATCGGACCGCCCCGCCGAGCATCAACATCGAGACTCTCGATCCGGAGGTGCCGATGCGGATCGCGGCGAACGCTCCCGCGCAGCTGCCCGCCGGCGACTTCGCGGTGCTGAACAACGCCTTCGGCTTCGGCGGCCATGACGTCGCCGTGGTGGTCACGACCGCCTGAGCGAGCACGAGCGGCCCCGTCGGAGCTCCCTCCGGCGGGGCTTCTTCGTGCCCGCGCGCCGTCCCTCAGCTCACGCGCGTCAGCCAGCGCATGGGAACGCCTTCGCCCGCATGGCGGTAGATCTCGAGGTCCTCGTCCCAGGGCTCGCCGAGGGCGATGCCGAGCTCCTGGACCAGGGCGCGGGCGTCTCCCCCGGATCGCTCGATGCAGGCGCGGACGTGGTCCTCGCTGATCACCGTGTTCCCGGCCCGGTCCGTGCTCGCGTGGTGGACGCCCAGCTCCGGGGTGCAGGACCAGCGGGCGCCGTCGCAGCGGGGCGTCGCCTCCTGCACGACCTCGAAGCGGATCCCGTCCATGCCGCGCAGAGCGCTCACCAGCTGGGCGGCGGTGCTCTCGTCCCCCCGCCAGCTGAGCTCGGCCCGCAGGAGCGAGCGGCCGACGGGCTGCGCCTCCCAGCGCAGCCGTGCGGGCACACCGAGAACTCCGCTGGCCGCCCAGTCGATATGCGGGGCCAGGGCGCGCGGCGCGGAGTGGATGAACAGCACACCGTGAGTCATCGCGGTCCTTCCGGTTTCCGATCACGTCTTCCCCAACGCGACGGTTCCCCCGGTGAGGGGCGAGCACAGCGGCATGCCCGTCCAGCCTAGAGCTTCTCGCGGATCTCCCGCAACGCACGCTTGCGCACGGAGCGCTCGAGCCCGTCGATGTACAGGTGCCCGTCGAGATGGTCGACCTCGTGCTGGATCAGCCGGGCGACGATCCCCTCGCCCGCGAGCTCGACCTCATGGCCCTCGACATCGGTGCCGATACAGCGGGCGAAGGCCGCCCGGGTGCGCGGGAACCACAGCTCGGGGACCGACAGGCAGCCCTCCTCGCCGTCCTGCACCTCCTCGGACAGCTCCACGATCTCCGGATTCAGGATGCAGCCCAGCCCGATCTCGTCGAGGTTGTAGGAGAAGGCGCGCAGCGACACGCCGATCTGGTTCGCGGCGAGACCGGCGCGGCCGTCCTCGTCGACCGTCTCCACGAGATCCTCCACGAGGGAGCGGATGCCGGGAGTGATCTCCCGGATCGGATCGCAGGGGGTGCGCAGGACCGGATCGCCGACGACGCGGATCTCGCGGAGGGTCATGCCCGGGCCTCCGGATCGGCCTCGACGCCCAGGATCCGGTGCGTGACCTCGACGCCGGGGACGATCGAGCGCTCGACCGTGCAGCCCGACTCGATCGCGCGGCCGACCACGGTCACGAGGCGTGCGAGAGCGGCCTCGTCCAGGCCCTCGAGGTCGAGCTGGATCTCCTCCGGGATGCGGGCGTAGCGGTTGGTCTCGCCGTCGGAGGTGCCGTGCGCCCACAGGCGCATGGCGAAGTCCTCGCCGAGCCGCCGGCCGATCGCGAAGTCCGAGGACATGCCCGCACAGCCGATGAGCGCGAGCTTGAGCAGCTCGCCGGGGCTGATCTCGCCCTCGCCCTGGCCGATGGGGATCTCCACGCCGCGCTGGTTGCGGCCCACCAGGCTGCGGTGGCCGACGCGGTCAGCCCACACGCTCCCCTCGCCGTAGGCCTCGGGACGGGGGAAACGATCGCTCGGGGTCGACGTCATGGGCGGTCCTCCTGCAGGAGCGGACGGGTTCCGATCTCGGAAACAGCTCAGCCCCGGACGGATCCGGGGCTGAGCTGGCATGGCTCCCGCGACTGGACTTGAACCAGTAACCGTTCGATTAACAGTCGAATGCTCTGCCGATTGAGCTACGCGGGATCAACGAGAGAGACTCTATCAGGGCCCGGACGATGCTCGCGACCTGAAAGGGGCGCTGACCGGCACTTTATGACCGACGCCACGCCGCTGGCGGTCAGAGGATGCGGGCGCCCGCCTCCCGCAGCTCCTGGATGGCCGCCTGCCCGCGACCGAGGTCGACGGCAGCCGTCTGGTCGGCGATCAGCTGCACCTGGAAGCCCGCGGAGACCGCGTCCAGGGCCGTCGCGCGGACGCAGTGGTCCGTGGCGACGCCGACGACGTCCACGGCGGTGATCCCGCGGGCCCGCAGCAGCTCGGCGAGCGGCGCGCCCTCCGCGTCGTGCCCCTCGAAGCCCGAGTATGCGGCCTCGTGCTCCCCCTTGGTGACCCGCAGCAGCCGGTCGGGGTGCACGCCGCGCAGCGCGAGGGAGATGATCGGGTTCAGCTCCGCCCCCGGGGTGCCGGCCTCGCAGTGCACGGGCCAGGAGTCCACGTAATCGGGGCTGTCCGACCAGTGGTCCCCGGGGTCGATGTGCCAGTCCTGGGTGGTGACGATGAGGGGATGCTCCTGGGCCAGGGTGCCGTCGCGCAGCCCTGCCTGGATCGTCTCCGCGATGCGCCGGAACGCGGTGGTCGCTCCGGCGACGCCGAGGGCACCTCCCTCGGTGAAGTCGAGCTGTGCATCGACGATCAGGAGTGCGGTCGCCATCGTGTTCTCGCTCCGTTCCAGAGGACGTGGGGCCCTCCATCGTAGGCGCGCCGGGAGCTCGCGGCGCGGAGGCGGAGGGCCGTCCCGGGGCTCCCGGACGACCCGTGAGCGGCATCTCAGCCGTACCGGTCGGTAGCCTCCTCGTCGACGGGAGACACTGTGACCTGCACATTCATTGAAGCAGAGGAGTCGCTATGTCCCGCCCGCGCCGAGATCCGAATCGTCGGAGGAAGATCGGGATCCTCTCGGGCCTGTCGTGCCTGGGATGCGGCGGACTCGCCCTCGTCGTGCTGCTCGGGCTCGGCGTGATCGGAGCGGTCTTCGCTCCCCCGCAGCCGCCGGCGCGGGTCCCGGCGGCGTCCGCCGAGCCGTCCCCGTCCGCGCTGACGACGGCGCCCGAGGACGCCGTCTCGCCGACTCCGACGGCGGATCCGTCGACCGCGCTCGGCGCGCTCAGCGCCCTGCCCGTCCAGGAGCGGGGATCGAAGACAGGGTACGACAGGGACTCCTTCGGCTGGCGCCAGGACGTGGACCGCAACGGCTGCGACACCCGCAACGACGTGCTGCGCCGCGATCTGCACGACATCATCCTCAAGCGGGACACGCAGGGCTGCGTCGTCCTGACCGGGGTTCTGTCGCCCTCGCCGTACAGCGGCGCGGAGGTCGCCTTCGACCGCGACAACGGGGCGATCGACATCGACCATGTCGTCGCGCTGTCCGATGCCTGGCAGTCGGGAGCATCCACCTGGGACAAGGCCACCCGGCAGCAGTTCGCGAACGACCCGCTGAACCTGCTGGCCGTGGAGAGCGAGCTCAACCGCCAGAAGGGCGACGGCGACGCCGCGACCTGGCTGCCTCCCAGCACGGGGCACCGCTGCGAGTACGTCGCCCTGCAGATCGCCGTGAAGGCGAAGTACGGCCTCTGGGTGAAGCCCGCCGAGCGCGAGGCGATCGAGCGTGTCCTCTCGACCTGCGAGGGCCAGCCCGCCGTCACCGCCGCCCTGGCCTGGCCCGCCCCTGGGGAGGGCGACGGTGCTCGCGAGGAGCCGGCGCCGCCCACAGAGGCGCCGCCCACAGAGGCGCCGACCACGGAGGCGCCGACCACGGAGGCTGCCGCGCCGGAGACGACCACGGCGGAGCCCACGACGGAGGCGCCGGTCTCCTACGCCAGCTGCGAGGAGGTCCGTGCGGCCGGGAAGGCGCCCATTCGGGACGGCGACCCGGGCTTCCGCGCGGCGTTCGACGGGGACGGCGACGGTGTGGGATGCGAGTCCTCCTCGACCAGGACGTCGGAGCCCGCACGGGAGAGGACGTCCGCGCCGGAGGACCCCGAGGACGAGGCCCCTGCCTCGTACAAGAACTGCGACGAGGTGAGGGCCGCGGGCAAGGCTCCCATCCGGGCTGGCGATCCCGGCTTCCGCAAGAAGTTCGACCGGGACGGCGACGGCGTCGGCTGCGAGTCCTGAGCCGGCGCGGCTCCTCGAGGCGGGAGCGTCAGTCCGACTCGTCCTCCGGCTCGCGGTCGGGCACCCAGCGCAGCAGGTCTCCGGGCTGGCATTCGAGGGCCTCGCACAGCGCGGCCAGGGTCGTGAAGCGCACGGCCTTGGCGCGCCCGTTCTTGAGGACCGCGAGGTTGGCCGGGGTGATGCCTATGCGCTCCGCGAGCGAGCCCACGGACATCTTGCGCCGTGCGAGGACCACATCGATGTCGACGACGATCCCCATCAGACGACCTCGTCGAGCTCGGACTGCAGCTGCTCGGCGCGCTGGAGGGTGCGGGTCGCCTGGGCGAGCAGCTGCCGCTGCACATGGACGACGAGGCACACGCCGGCGACGACCAGAGCGAGGCCGCAGACCATGCCGACCACTCCGGGGGCGACGACGTCCCCGGCACTCGTGCGGTTGGCGATCGCGCCGACCACGGCGATGGCGAGCACGAGGACCGCCCCGACGCCGAGGGCCGCCGTGATCGCGTCGACGAAGCTGAAGGCCCGAGGGGAGAACACGCGCCCGCGGCGCACCATCCCCAGCAGGCGCAGGATGCAGACCCCGATGACCTGCAGCGCGAGGACGCCCAGCAGACCGATCACGGCGAGCACGGTCACCAGCGGCGACTCCCCGCGGGCCTCGAGCCATGCCAGGGGGATGAACCCCAGCTGGATGACGAGCGAGCCGATCAGAGCGATCACGACGATCACCCGGAGCACCTGCACACTGACGACGTTCATCCGGACCTCCCGATGGGACTATCGAGCAACGACGTGAATCTATCGCTGTTCGATAGGTGCAGGCAATGCCTCACGCCGCTCAGGACGGGGAGGAACGGTGAAGGCTGCGGTAGGCCAGGTGGGGCTTGAACCCACGACCGACGGATTATGAGTCCGGTGCTCTGACCGACTGAGCTACTGGCCCGCCCGCCCGCTCACGGCGGGCGACCGGGCCATTGTTCCAGCTCGCGGCGGCAGGGGCGAATCGGTCCGGTCAGTCCGCCCCGCGCAGCGCGCGCCGCTTCTCCTGCACAGCGCTCAGCTGGGAGAGGATCTGCTGGTAGCGCTCGGGATCCCGGCCCGGGTCCACGCGCTGCAGACGCTGCTTCAGCACGGAGTACTCGCGGGTCACCGAGAGCTCGGCGAGCCGGCCCAGCAGCGAGAGCGCGAGGCGCTGCAGGGAGGCCTCGTCCCGCGCCGGCAGCGGGTGGTTCGCGATCTCGACGATGAGCGGCCGCGTGGTCTCCCCCGCGATCTCGAGCACCTGGTCGAGGTAGCGGGCCGGGCTGAGGGTCCCCTCGACGGCGTCCAGCAGCGTCCCGGCCGCGAGCATCACGTCCCAGACCCCCTGGAGCGCCGGTACGTGGAAGGAATCATCGGGCAGGGACCCCACGGTGTCCGCCTCGAGCAGCGCCGGGGCCTGCAGCATGACGGCGAGGGACTGGAGCTCGACCTGGCCCACGGGGTCCCGCGGGCCGACCACGTCGGCGATCCGCGGGGCAGGGATGGGCGCCTGCTCGGCCGTTCCCCCGCCCACGCCGGAGGGCTGCGCGGGATGCTCGCCCCGGGCCTCGTGCCGCCCCTGCCGCGGCACGGCGCGCGAGGCGTCCTGCACGGCGCGCAGGACGGTGCGCTCGTCCATGCCGAGCCAGCCTGCGAGCCGGCGCGCGTACTCGGGGCGCATCGCGCGGTCACGGATCTGAGCGACCACCGGGGCCGCCATGCGCAGACCGCTGACCTGCCCTTCGACGGTGTCGAGGTCGACTTGGGCGAGCACGGAGCGGATCGCGAACTCGAACATCGGGGTGCGCGAGCCGATGAGGTCCCGCAGGGCCTCGTCGCCCTTGGCCATGCGCAGATCGCACGGATCCATGCCGCTGGGCTCGACGGCGACGAAGGTCTGGGCGACGAACCGCTGGTCCTCCTCGAAGGCGCGCAGGGCGGCCTTCTGCCCGGCCGCGTCGCCGTCGAAGGTGAAGATGACCTCCCCGCGCATCGCCCGGCCCTCGCCGCCCAGGTTGAGCCCGGCGGTCGCGGCGGTGTCGCCCATGATGCGGCGCACGATCTTCACGTGGTCGGCGCCGAAGGCGGTGCCGCAGCTCGCGACGGCGGTGGTGATCCCCGCCAGGTGCGCCGCCATCACATCGGTGTAGCCCTCAACGACCACCACCCGGTGCTCGGCGGCGATGGCCTTGCGTGCGAGGTCCAGGCCGTAGAGGACCTGGGACTTGTGGTAGAGCGGGGACTCGGGGGTGTTGAGGTACTTGGGGCCCTTGTCGGTCTCCAGGAGCCGACGCGCCCCGAAGCCGATCGTCTTGCCGGTGATGTCGCGGATCGGCCAGATGAGACGGCCGCGGAAGCGGTCGTAGACGCCGCGCTGCCCCTGGGAGACGAGTCCGCTCGCGGCGAGCTCCTGCTCGGTGAATCCCCGTCCCCGCAGGTGCCCCAGCAGCGAGTCCCACCCCTCGGGCGCGAAGCCGACGCCGAAGTGCTCGGCCGCGGCGCGGTCGAATCCGCGCTCGGCGAGGAAGCGCCGCCCCACCTCGGCGACCGGCGTGGCGAGCTGCTCGCGGTAGTACTGCTCGGCGATCGCATGCGCATCCAGCAGCCGCTGACGGGTGCCGAAGTCGGTGCGCTCGCCGCGACCCTGCCCGGGGCCGCCCTCCTCGTACTCCAGCTGGACGCCGTAGCGCCCGGCGAGCATCTCCACCGCCTCCACGAAGCTGAGGTGGCTGATCTTCTGGACGAAGGCGATGACGTCACCGCCCTCGCCGCAGCCGAAGCAGTGCCAGTGGCCCAGCTGGGGGCGGATGTGGAAGGACGGGGTCTTCTCGTCGTGGAAGGGGCACAGCCCCTTCATCGAGCCGATGCCGGCGGTGCGCAGCGTGACGTGCTCGCTGACGATCTCCTCGAGCCGCGCGCGATCACGCACCTGGTCGATGTTCTCGCGCCGGATCCTGCCCGTGCTCATCTGGCTCCTCACAGCTCCGATCCGAGGCCCGGAAGCGGCGTGTCCGCGGCCGTCACATGCGTCGTGGACCGGTCGTACAGGGAGGCGTGCAGACGGGTGGCCGTCACGTCGGTGTACGAGGCGATCTGGTCGACGACGACGCGGCGCCGTTCGTCGTCGGACCCCGCGCGCTCCCACAGCTCCGCGAAGAGGGGGCTCAGGTGCGTGGTCCCGGTGTTCCACAGGATCGCATAGAGCTCGCGGATGATCTGCTCCTGCTGCTCGTACACGGGCCGCTGGGTCGCGGAGGCCATGACGTAGGCGGCGGCGAGCCCTTTCAGCACGTCGATCTCCCGCCGCGTCGCCTCCGGGACGACGAGCTCCCCGCGGTAGCGGGCGAGGTCCTGGTGCCCGTGGGCCTCCCGGGTCGCGGCCACCACGGCATGCGTGAAGCGCCCGATGAGCTGGCTGGTCAGGTCCTTGAGCGCGGCGGCGGCGCGCAGAGAGCCGTCGAAGCCCCGGACCCAGGAGCCCTCGGCCTCCAGCAGGGCGAGCGCGGCATCGAGCTCCTCGATCGTGTCCCCGGGCGTGTACCAGTCCTGGACGACGTACAGCGCCGCGGCCCTCTCCTGCCGGTCGGCGAGCCGGCCGAGCTCGAGGGAGCCGCCGGTGATGGCGTCCTCGACGTCGTGCACGGAGTAGGCGATGTCGTCCGAGATGTCCATGACCTGGGCCTCGAAGCACTTGCGTCCCGGCACAGCACCCTCGCGGGCCCAGGTGTACACGCCGAGGTCATCGGCGTAGGCCCCGAACTTCTTGGACAGCGGGTCCGGGCCGGCTCCGCGTTCCCACGGATACTTGACGGCGGCGTCGACGACGGCGCGCGTCAGGTTCAGGCCGTAGGGGCGGTCCTCGCCGACGACCTTGGGCTCGAGCCGCGTGAGCAGCCGCAGGGTCTGCGCGTTGCCCTCGAAGCCGCCGAAGCTCGCGGCGATGTCGTCGAGGATCTTCTCGCCGTTGTGCCCGAACGGCGGATGCCCCAGATCATGGGAGAGGCAGGCGGCGTCGACCACATCGGGATCGCAGCCCAGCTCCGCCCCGAGGTCGCGCCCTACCTGGGCGACCTCGAGCGAGTGCGTGAGGCGGGTGCGGGAGAAGTCGTTGGACCCTGCGCCGAGCACCTGCGTCTTCGCGCCCAGCCGGCGCAGGGCGGAGGAGTGCAGGACGCGAGCACGGTCGCGCTGGAACGGTGTGCGGGTCCGCGACTTCGGCGGTTCCGGTGCATAGCGCTCGAGATCGGCGGGGGTGTAGCCGGGAGGGGTGAGCATCGGCCTCAGCCCCCGGAGATGCTGAGCTCGGCCTCGTGGAGGCGGGCGGCGATGTCCGGGGTGATCTCGCGGGTCTCCATCCACCCCTGCGGGCAGACGGCGCGCTTGGGCGTCCCGGCGCGACCGCGCGGGCCCTCCACGGCCTCGCCCGGGTACGGGGAGTCGGCGTCGAGCTCGGCCAGCTTCGCGTCGAGGTCCTCGAGGGATTCCATGGTCGCGAGCCGGTGCCGCAGGTCCCCGCCCACCGGGTATCCCTTGAAGTACCAGGCCACGTGCTTGCGCAGATCGCGCACCCCGCGCCCCTCGTCCTCGAAGAACTCGACGAGGAGCTGGGCGTGGCGGCGGAGGATCTGCGCGACCTCACCGAGGGTGGGGCGCACGCGCTCCTCGCTGCCCGCGAAGGCCGCCGCGAGGTCCGCGAACAGCCATGGACGGCCCTGGCAGCCGCGGCCCACGACGACGCCGTCGCAGCCGGTCTCCTCGACCATGCGCAGCGCGTCCTCGGCCGACCAGATGTCCCCGTTTCCGAGCACGGGAATCCCCGTGACGACCTCTTTCAGCTCGGCGATGCGTGACCAGTCCGCCTGACCGGAGTAGTGCTGGTCGACCGTCCGCCCGTGGAGCGCGATCGCGGCCGCACCGACCTCCTGCGCGATCAGCCCGGCGTCGCGATAGGTGTGATGCTCCGCGTCGATGCCCACCCGCGTCTTGACCGTGACGGGCACGTCCCCCGCCGCCTCGACGGCACCGCGGACGATCTGCGTGAACAGCTCCGTCTTCCACGGCAGGATCCCGCCGCCGCCGCGCCGGGTCACCTTGGGCACGGGGCAGCCGAAGTTCAGGTCGATGTGGTCGGCGAGGTCGCGCTCGCGGATCATCTCGACGGCGCGCCGCACGGTCGCGGGGTCCACGCCGTACAGCTGTACCGACCGCGGCGTCTCCCGCTCCCCCATCGTGACCAGGCGCCACGACTCCCGGTGGTCCTCCACGAGCGCGCGCGTCGTCACCATCTCGGAGACGAACAGCCCGCCGTCGTCCGCGCTGTGGAGCGCGCCGAACTCGCGGCACAGCAGCCGGAAGGCCATGTTCGTGATCCCGGCCATCGGGGCGAGGACGACGGGGGTGTCGACCGTGTGCGGTCCGATGGTCAGGGTGCGCCGGGGTGCCGGGGACGGGACAGGGGCGGTGGGGGCGTCGAGGGTGGTCATCGCCGTCGATCATCCCATCTGGCGGCGCGCTTCGGGAGGCGGGGCGGGGGTGATGTGCATCGGGTGCCCTTCGGGAGGACCGGCGCCCGTCCGCTGCCGCGGGAGCAGGGAGCGCTCAGGCGACCAGGTGACGACGGCGAGCCGGGTCCACGAGCACGGTGACGTTGTCGCTGATCTGCTCGGCCGTGCCGATCCCGCAGGGGATCGCGCGCACGGCCGGATCCTCGATCGCCTGATGGAGCTCCTCGGCGATCTCGCGCACCCCGATGTGGGGACGGTCGAAGAACGCCTCGGTCGCAGGGAGCAGCACGGGCAGGCCCATCCGGGACTGTGCCGCCGCCAGCTGCTCGAGCGCGCCCGCCAGCAGCTCCTGGCGTTCCTGCCAGTGCGTCGATCGCAGGATCCCGAGGAGGATCCCGCGCAGCTCCTGGCCGCCCGGCAGCTGCGCGGCGGAGCGGGCGAGCCACTTCCCGTACGGCGGCCAGCGCCGATGGATCAGGTGCGCGAGGTGCAGGATCGTCCGCACGTGCCGCGCCGCGATGACGGCCGATCCGTCCTCGTCGCCGCGCAGCCCTGCGCGTCCGACATCGGGCATCTCCTGGCCCAGGCGGGACCAGTCGGCGGCGAGGGCGTGCAGCCAGACGTCCCTCGGGTACCAGGTCAGCGTCTCGCGGATCGCGGTGATCGCTCCGGTCCCGTCGTGGAAGACGGGGCCTGCGGTCAGCTCGAGCACGCTCTGCCCGGTGAGGCTGCGCCAGTCGGCAAGGGACATCGGCCCGCTCGGGTCCACGCCCAGACGCTCCACGGCGAGATCACGGGCCGAGGCGACCTCGCAGCGGTGGCGCACCCGCGGGTCCCCGGTCATGGCGAACCGCGTCGGCATCCCGTGGTGCGTCGGCGGCAGCGCGCGTTCCAGGAGGGAGTCCACCTCCTGGGCCCAGCCGTCTTCGACGAGGAGCGTCATGCGCAGGCCGAAGTCGTGATCGGCCGACTGCGGATCGTCGTAGCCGAGCACGTCGGATCCTGTCCCGAGCCGACCCGCCGCATAGGCGAGACCGGGCATCGACCGTTCGAGCAGAGGACGGACGACCTCGCGGTGATAGGCGCGGGCCATCTCCCGCCCTGTCCGCCATGCTGCGGAGCGCTCGGATGCCGACATGCTGCAGAGTGTGCCATGCGGGCAGGACATCCGCCCATGCCCCGTGCGGACGGGCTCCGGGCGGAGGGTCCCCGACGGCGGGCGACGCCGGCCCCGGCCCGGGCGTGGAGCGAGGTCCGGGACCGGGGATCAGGCGTCGCCCGGCGGGGGGGCGATCAGGCGCCGGCGAAGCGCTCGGCGAGGTAGCCGCGCACCTGCGACAGCGCGACGCGCTCCTGCGCCATGGTGTCGCGCTCGCGGATGGTGACGGCCTGGTCCTCGGCGGTGTCGAAGTCGACCGTGATGCAGAACGGGGTGCCGATCTCGTCCTGGCGGCGATAGCGGCGACCGATCGCCTGCGAGGTGTCGACGTCCACGTTCCAGAAGCCGCGCAGCTCCGAGGCCAGCGACTCCGCCTGCGGGACGAGGTCCGCGCTCTTGGACAGCGGGAGCACGGCCGCCTTCACCGGGGCGAGACGAGGGTCGAGCTTGAGGACCGTGCGCACGTCGACGCCGCCCTTCGTGTTGGGCGCCTCGTCCTCGGCGTAGGCCTCGACGAGGAACGCCATCATCGAACGGGTCAGGCCGAAGGACGGCTCGATCACGTACGGCGTGTACCGCTCGTTCGCGGCCTGATCGAAGTACTGCATCTTCGTGCCGGACGCCTCGGTGTGGCTGGACAGGTCGAAGTCGGTGCGGTTGGCGATGCCCATGAGCTCGCCCCACTCGCTGCCCTGGAAGCCGAAGCGGTACTCAAGGTCGATGGTGCCGGCGCTGTAGTGGGCGCGCTCGTCCTCGGGCACGTCGAAGCGGCGCAGGTTCTCCGGAGAGATGCCGAGGTCCACGAACCAGTTCCAGCAGTCCTCGACCCAGGTCCTGAAGAACTCGTCCGCCTGCTCCGGCGGGGTGAAGTACTCGATCTCCATCTGCTCGAACTCCCGCGTGCGGAAGATGAAGTTCCCGGGCGTGATCTCGTTGCGGAAGGCCTTGCCGACCTGGCCGATGCCGAAGGGCGGCTTCTGCCGCGCCGCGGTGACGACGTTCAGGAAGTTCACGAAGATGCCCTGCGCGGTCTCGGGACGCAGGTAGTGCAGCCCGGACTCGTTGTCGACCGCACCCAGGTAGGTCTTCATGAGGCCGGAGAACTGCTGCGGCTCGGTGAACTCGCCGCGGGTCCCGCAGCTGGGGCAGGCGATCTCGGCGACGCCACCCTCGGGAGCGCGGCCCTTCTTCGCCTCGAAGGCCTCGATGAGGTGGTCCTCGCGGAAGCGGCTGTGGCACTTCTTGCATTCGACCAGCGGGTCCGTGAAGGTCTCGACGTGGCCGGATGCTTCCCAGACGCGCCTCGGGAGGATGATCGAGGAGTCCAGGCCCACCATGTCGCCGCGGGACTGCACGAAGGTCCGCCACCACTGACGCTTGATGTTCTCCTTGAGCTCGACGCCCAGGGGGCCGTAGTCCCATGCGGAGCGGGTACCGCCGTAGATATCACCTGCCGGGAAGACGAAGCCGCGCTTCTTGGCGAGCGCGATGACGTTGTCCAGGGTGCTGGCGGGGGCCTTGGCCACGATGTCTCCTGCTGTCGGCGTGACGGGTGAGGGTCCAGCATATCCGCGGGCCCTGCTCCGCCCGCCTCTCCCGCTGCGCGCCCCGGCCCGGATCTGTGGCGAGACAGACACGCCGCCGACCGTGCTCCGGCTTGCCTCGCAGCCCCGACTTGCTGAGAATGATTGTCATGTCTTCATCGGCCCATCCCTCCGCATCCCGTCCGTCCGCCCTCCTCGGCACTCCCCTGCGCCGTCGCAGCGCCCTCGGTCTGGGCCTCGCCGCCGCGGCGACCGCCCTGGCCGCCTGCTCCGGACGCGGAGGGCCGGGCTCCGGGAAGCCCACGGTGGTCACCGGCACCTACACGCTCTCCTACCTCGTCGCGTCGGTCGGAGGCGACCTCGTCGAGCAGATCGACCTCGCCAAGCCCGGCGTCGACCCGCACGGGCTCGAGCTCTCCGTCGCCGAGGTCGGCCAGCTGCAGTCGGCGGACCTGGTGATCGCCATCCCCGGCTTCCAGGCCGCGATCGACGACGCGCTGGCGAGCCACGGCGAGGACAACGCCCTGCTGGTCGACTCCGTCATCACGCTCCTGCCCGCCGACGCGGCCGCGCACGACCACGGCGCCTCCGACGGCGGGGGCGAGCACGAGGACGAGCACGGGAGCGAGCACGATGGAGAGGAGCACCACGACCACGGCGACACGGATCCGCACTTCTGGCACGATCCCTCGCTGATGGCGGACGTGGGCGATGCGGTCGCCGCACGCCTGGCCGAGATCGTCCCGGACAGCGCGGCGACGTTCACCGAGAACGCGGCGGCGCTGCGCACGACCCTCGAGGACCTCGACGCGGAGCTCAGGACGCTCTTCGACGCCGTTCCGGGAGAGAAGCCGTTCGTCACGAGCCACACCGCCTTCGCCTACCTCGCCCATCGCTACGGCCTCGAGCAGATCGGCATCACGGGCGTGGACCCGGAGGTCGAGCCGAGCCCCCAGCGCCTGCTCGCCCTCGAGACGGTCATCCAGGACGAGGGGGTGACCACCGTCTTCTTCGAGACCACGGCCTCCCCCAAGGTCGCCGAGACCCTCGCCGCTAACCTCGGCATCCAGGCGGCCGAGCTCGACAACCTCGAGACCCAGCTGGACCCCGAGGTCGACTATCCTGCGGTGATGCGCACCAACGCCCAGGCACTCGCGTCGAGCTGGCAGTGACCGGCCCGGCCCTCGCTCCCCCTGCCGGCCCCGCGACCCCGGTCGTCGACGTGCAGGGCGCCGTCGTGACCCTCGGCGCCCAGCGCGTCCTGCACGGCGTCGACCTGCGCGTGGAGGAGGGCGAGCTCGTCGCGCTGCTCGGGGCGAACGGCTCCGGGAAGTCGACCCTGCTGCGCTCCGTCGTCGGGGTCCTCCCCCTGGACTCCGGCAGCGCGCAGCTGTTCAGGCACGACGTCACGACCCGCGCGGCGCATCGGCAGCTCGGCTACGTCCCGCAGCATGCGGTCGAGTCCGGGAACATCCCGGCGACCGCGCGCGAGGCGGTCGCCACGGGGCTGCTCGGGCCCCGCTCCTGGTTCCCCCGCTCCCGCGATCTCCGGGTCGGCGCCCTGCTGTCTGATGTCGGGCTCGGGGACCTCGTCGACCGCCCCGTGACCGAGATGTCCGGCGGCCAGCGCCAACGCGTGATGATCGCGCGCGCCCTCGTGCGCGAGCCCTCCTTCCTGGTCCTCGACGAGCCGTTCAGCGGCGTCGACGTCGCCAGCCGCGAGCTCATCACCGCCCTGTTCCGCCGCCTCCACGAGCGCGGCCGGACGATCCTCGTGGTCCTGCACGACCTCGGCGAGCTCGAGCAGGACATCACCCGCACCGTCATCCTCGAGGGGGGACGGGTCGTGTACGACGGCCCGCCCGAGGATCGCCCGCGCCTGGACACCGGCCACGAGCACGCGCTGCGCCCGGCCCCGTCTCTCGGAGAGGAGCTCGATCGCTGATGCTGACCCCGTGGGATCTCCTGACCTCGGACATCATGCGCTACCCGCTCATCATCGCGGTCCTGATCGGCCTCACCGCGCCGATCGTCGGCACCTACCTCGTCCAGAAGCGCCTCTCGCTGCTCGGGGACGGGCTCGGCCACGTGGCGCTGACGGGCGTAGCCGTGGGATGGCTCGTGGGCGCCTGGGTGCAGACCACTCCGCACGATGTGCTCGCGGTGCCCGGGGCGCTCGTGGCGAGCGTGCTGGGCGCGATCGCCATCGAGTACGTGCGCGAGGTCGGCCACACCAGCCGTGACGTCGCCCTGGCCATCCTCTTCTACGGGGGCATCGCGGGCGGGGTGGTGATCATCCAGCTCGCCGGGGGGACCTCGGCGAGCCTCATGGCCTATCTCTTCGGCTCCATCTCCACCGTCACCTCCTCCGACCTGGTCATCACCGTCGTGCTCGCCGTGATCGTGCTCGCGGTCGGCGTGGGGCTCCGGCATCTGCTGTTCGCCGTCACGAGCGACGAGGAGTTCGCACGTGCCGCGGGGCTGCCGGTGCGCGCCACGAACCTGCTGATCGCCGTGATCGCGGCGCTCACGGTGACGCTCGCGATGCGGATCGTCGGCGCCCTCATGGTGAGCGCGCTCATGATCGTCCCCGTCGCCGCGGCGCAGACCCTCGTGGTCGGCTTCTCCCGGACGATGCGATGGGCCATGATGGTAGGACTGGTGTGCAGCCTGGGCGGCCTGGTCCTCACCGCGTATGTGAACCTTCCGCCCGGCGGGGTGATCGTCCTCCTGGCGATCGGCATGTACGTGGTCGGCCTGGCCGTCCGCGCCATCCTGGAACGGGCCCGGGCGCACCGCACGGAGGAGGTCTCGGCGAGGGCATGAGCATGATGCAGCGCACGACGAAGCAGCGCACGGCGATCCTGGAGGAGCTCTCGCGCCAGGAGGACTTCCGCAGCGCCCAGCAGCTGCACGACGACCTGCGCTCCGCCGGTCAGGCCGTGGGGCTCGCGACGGTCTACCGGAACCTGCAGGCGCTCGCGGCGGCCGGGCAGGTCGACGTCCTCGTGACCGATGACGGCGAGTCGATCTATCGGCAGTGCGCGCAGACCGCCCACCATCACCACCTCGTCTGCCGGGCCTGCGGCGCGACCGTGGAGTTCCAGGCCCCGCAGCTGGAGGACTGGACCCGGTCGGTCGCCGCCGAGCACGGATTCACCGACGTCCATCACACGATGGAGGTCTTCGGCCTGTGCCCGGAGCACGCCGGTGATGCCCCGGCCGCGGAGGACGCCGAGGTCGCGGGCCGATGATGGCCTGGATCGACTCCCTTCCGCTGCTCCCCGCCGTCGCCTTCCTCTACGTCGTGATCCTCGCGCGCGCCGGCGGCACCTATGCGCTGGGGCGCGGGGCCCACCGCCTCGCGGACCGCGGGCGGATGGCCCGGTTCCTGCGCGAGGAACGGGTCTCACGGGCGATCGGGGTCGTCCACCGCTGGGGAGCACCGGTCGTCGCGGTCAGCTTCCTGACGGTCGGCTTCCAGACGGCGGTGAACGCGGCGGCAGGTCTGACCCGCATGCCGCTGCGCCGCTACCTGCCGGCCCTCGCGATCGGCGGCCTCGCCTGGGCCGTCATCTATGCGACGGTCGGGCTCGCCGCGGTCATGCTGTGGCTCGAGCTGTTCCTGCGGAGCCCCTGGGCGGCCCTGCTGCTGCTGGCGCTGATCCTCCTCGGCGTGCTCCTCGCGCTGCGCCTGCGCCGTCGTCGGCGCGATGCTGCGACCGCGGAGGCGGAGCGAGTCCCGGGGGCGGCAGGGGCCCGGTCGGCCGATCAGGACGAGGGGGCGTCGATCGCGCCGCCGAAGCGCCGGTCGCGCCGCGCGTAGTCGACCACGGCGCGCCACAGCACGACCCGATCGACGTCCGGCCACAGCTCGGGGACGAACACGAGCTCGGCGTACGCGGCCTGCCAGGGGAGGAAGTTCGAGGTGCGCTGCTCGCCGCTCGTGCGCAGGAACAGGTCCACATCGGGCATATCGGGGTCGATCAGGTGGCGGGCGAAGCTGGCCTCGGTGATGCCGCGACCGCTGATCCGTCCCGCCCGGGCCTCCGCCGCGATCGCCCGCGCCGCGTCGACGATCTCGGCGCGCCCGCCGTAGTTCACGCACATGTACAGGGTCATGCGCGTGTTGTCGCGGGTGAGCTGCTCCGCCTCCTTGAGCTCCCGGATGACGCTCCCCCACAGCCGCTGCTCCCGACCGATCCACACGATCCGTACGCCCCAGGAGTGCAGGGTGTCGCGCTGGCGGCGCAGGACCGATCGGGAGAAGCCCATGAGGAAACGCACCTCGTCCGGGGATCGCTTCCAGTTCTCGGTCGAGAAGGCGTAGGCGGACAGGTGGGTCACACCGATCTGGATCGCCCCGGCGACCACGTCCAGCAGCGCCGCCTCTCCGGCCTCGTGCCCGGCCGTGCGCGGCAGGCCGCGGGCGTTGGCCCAGCGCCCGTTCCCGTCCATGACGATGGCGATGTGACGCGGCACCACCGGAGCGGGCAGCTGCGGCGGCAGGGCGCCGCTGGGGTGGGGGAAGGGCTCGTGAGCCACAGGGGCCTCCTGGGGGCGTCGGGGTCAGCGTTCGACGTAGCCGAGCGAGCGCACGGATCGCTCGAGGTGCCATGTGACCATGTCGGAGATGAGGCGGCTCGCCTCGAGGACCGTCGTGTCGTCGCTGCGCACCGCATTCTGCCAGTCCCCGGCCAGCAGCAGGATCAGGTGCTCGACGGCGCTGCGCCGCACGGCGACCGCGCCCGGACGCCGGCAGGCGCTGCACACGAGGCCGCCGGCCCCGACGTCGAAGGCGTGGTGCGGTCCGTGCACGCCGCAGGCGGCGCAGTCGCTCAGGGAGGGCGTCCAGCCGGCCAGCGCCAGGGAGCGCAGCAGGAAGGAGTCCAGCACGAGATGGGGCGGGATCGCGCCCGCGGCCATGGTCCGCATCGCGCCCACGAGCAGCAGGAAGCCGCGCGGCGAGGGATCGGAGACGTCGTCGCTCAGCCTGTCTACGGTCTCCAGCATCGCGGTCGCGGCGGTGAACCGCGCATAGTCCGCGGTGATCTGCTGGGCGAAGGTCTCGATCGTCACGACCTGCGTGACCGTGTGCAGGGAGCGACCCTCGTGCAGCTGCACGTCGATCAGGCCGAAGGGCTCGAGCCGTGCGCCGAAGCGGCTTCCGGTGCGGCGCACGCCCTTGGCGACGGCTCGGACCTTGCCGTGTCCGCGCGTGAGGAGCGTGATGATGCGGTCGGCCTCGCCCAGGGGATGGGTGCGCAGGACGATCCCGTGGTCCCGGTAGAGCTTCTGCATGATGCCCAGAATCTACCGCGGACCGGGGTCAGTCGCGGCGCCGCGCCACCGCGAACACGCGCCGGAACGGGAGGATCACGCCGTCCGGCTCGGATGGATAGGCCTCGCGGAGCCGTGCACGGTACTCGACGGAGAAGCGCTCGCGCAGATCCTCCGGCAGGGCCTGCAGCGTGGGCCGGGCACCGGTCCCGCTGACCCAGGCGAAGACGGGGTCCTCGCCGGGGAGGACGTGGAGGTAGGTGCTCTCCCAGGCGTCGACCTCGCAGCCGAGGCCCTGGAGGACGCGCAGGTAGGTCGCGGGGTCGTGCGAGGAGGGCACCGCCACGCCCTCCAGATGCTCCGCGTAGGGAGCGTGCGAGGCGAGCTCCCGACGGATCGCATGGCTGGGCTCCTCGAAGTTCCCGGGGACCTGCATCGCGAACCAGCCGCCCGGGGCGAGATGGCCGACGAGGCGCTCGAGGAGCTCGAGGTGGCCCGGCACCCACTGCAGGGAGGCGTTCGCGACGATCACGTCCGCGGGCGCGGGCGGGCACCAGGTCCGCAGATCCGCGAGCTGCGCGGTGATGCCGGGGATGGTGCGGGCCCGGGCGGCCATCTCCTCGCTGGCGTCGACGGCGAGGACCTGTGCGTGCGGCCAGCGCCGCGCCAGCAGCCGGGTCAGGGTCCCGGGGCCCGCGCCGAGGTCGACGACGTGCGCGGGATGCTCCGCGCCGATCCGCGCGGTGAGGTCGAGGAAGGGGCGGGCGCGCTCATCGGCGTAGACGAGGTACTGCTCGGGGTCCCAGCGATGATCCATCGGTCTCCGATCGAGATTTTATCTTGATCTCAAGATACATGGATGGGCACGTCGACGACAAGCCACAGCGAGGACTGGACCAGGGAGAGGTCCTCCGGCGGCTCGACCCAGCCTCCGCCGATCGCGAGATCCTCGCTCTGATCCGCGAGCTCGAGACCGTCCACGTCGGCGAGATCCGCCTCCACGACGACGCTCTGCCCCGGGGCGAGCCCGACGATCCGCAGCCGGGTCAGCCCTTCGGAGGCCGGAACGGTCTCGCCGTCGATCACGAGCTCCCGCATCGCCCCTCCCCGCGCCCGCAGCTCGAGCGTCCGGGACTGGCGGGCGGAGGTCAGCACCAGCCGGCTCCGCTCCCCGGCCGTGCTCATCGCGACCCGCGGAGGCGCCGGCAGCCGCGCCGGGGCGGGGACCGGCTCCGCGGCCGCGAGATCACGTCCCCAGGCGGTGCGTCCCGTCGCGGTCCAGGTCGTCTCGCCGGTGGTCGCGTCGACCGCCGCCTCGACCCTCTCCTGCGGCCCCTGCGGGAACGCCGCCGACCGTGCGATCCCCGTGCCGGCCAGGCCGAGCACCACGACGAGCCCGGCCGCCGCGACGATCCCCGTCCGCCGCAGCGGGAGCCGCTCCTCCGCTGCCGGTCCGCGCGCGAGCACGACCGCCGCGGCGAGCAGGACGAGGAGGACCGTCGCCGCGAGCATCCCCGAGGAGCTCGCCATCCCGAACTCCGCGAGCGCATCGGCCTGGGCGCCCGCCATCCACACCACCGGCGCGAGCGCCAGCCCGCGGGCAGGGACCGGCAGGAACCGGAGCAGGGCCGCCAGGGCGAGCGGAAGCGCCGCCCAGCCCAGCAGAGCGGGCGCCATCAGGGTCGGGATCCCGATGAGGAGCCCGAGCACGACCGCGGACCCGGCGGCGATCTCCTCCCCGCGGCAGCGGCGGCGCAGGAGGAGGAGACCGCCGCCGGCGCAGAGCGCTGCGACGACCGCCTCCGCGGCGATCAGCCCTCCGGGCCGATACGGCTCCCCCACCACGGCCGAGAGCATCTGTGGGAACAGGCGCGCCCAGAGCGCCCATGCGCCGAGGGCGGCGCCGATGCCGACGGCGAGCACCAGCAGACCGATGAGGCCGGCCGCGAGGCAGCGGCCCAGGGAGCCCTTCTCCGTCCGGCGCGCTCCGCGCTGCACGAGCAGCGCGGCCTGCGCGATCAGCAGGACCCCCGCGAGCCGGACCGCCCAGGCCGGGACCGCCACGACGCCCCAGGGAGCGGTCGTCATCACCGGGCGCGCCTGCGGATCCAGGGCGCCGAGGTCGCGGTCCAGCAGATCCTCCGTGAGAGCGAGGACCATGTCCCCGTAGTGCTGCAGCGAGCTCGCGTCGAGGTTCGCGGCCGAGTCCTGGGGGCTGTGGTACGCCCATGACCCGCCGACCAGCGCCATGTCCATCCCCCACCATCCTGCCTCCCGATAGACCGTGAAGTCCGTGTCGTGGGGGACCAGCGCGAACAGCGCATCGGTGAAGGACTCCGCCTCGGGGCGCGGCATCGCCGGGACGACGGCATGCAGGGGACCGGCCGTGCGGGAGATCATCGGACGCCCGGAGGTGCCGCGCGCCTCGAGGTTGAGCACCGCTGTCGGGCGATCGGGGTCCGCCACCGCGGACAGATCCAGAGCCTCCGCACCGAGCAGCCCGTCCTCCTCCCCGTCCACCAGGAGGATCACGAGGTCGTTGCGATGCGCCTCCGCGCCGAGGGCCCGCACCGTCTCGAGGATCACGGCGATCCCGGCACCGGCGTCCGCCGCCCCCGGCGAGCCGATCACGGAGTCGACATGCGTGGCCAGGACGATGGTCCCGCTCGGCTGCTGCCCCGGGCGGGAGGCGATCAGGTTCTGCGGGAATCCGGCCGCGCCCTCGGTCCCGAACGTCCGCACCGCCAGACCCGGCTCCTCGCGGACGACGAAGCCGGCTTCCTCGAGCTCCGCCGCCAGGTGGGCGCGGGCACCGACGTTCGCCGCGGAGCCGATCGGCCGAGGCGCGGCGACGACCGGCGCCGCGGCGGAGGCGGCGCGCTCGGCGCTGAACCGATCCTCCGGGGCGTCGGCCGGAAGCGGCTGCGCCGTCCCCCGGGAGAGGAGGCCGGCAGCCAGGGTGACGGCGAGCACGAGCAGGACCAGGACGTGCAGTCGCCGACGTCGGATCTCCATGTCCTCCTTCCTACCGCAGACCGGCTCAGCCCGGAAGCGGCTCGAGGTCCGGGAGGTCCTCGACCCGCCCGGCCGCCTCGAGCATCGCCGCCCGGAAGGCCCGCAGCGCCGGGCGGCCCCCGGCCCCGGAGCGGGCGGCCGTGAACAGCCGCCGCGCCGGGGCCCCGGGCAGCCGGAGCACCCGGGTCCCGCCCAGATGCTCGGCCGCGATCAGCCCGGGCACGAAGGCGGCGGCATGGCCCGAGCGGACCAGGTGCACCTGCAGCAGCGGATCCGGCGTGTCGAAGCGCACCCAGGGATCGACCCCGTGCCCTCGCAGGAAGGAGCGCGCCCACTGTCCGGTGCGATAGGTGTCGGGGTCCAGCGCCCACGGCACCTGCGCGAGGTCGGCGAGGCTGCGCGGCCGCGACCAGGACGCCTCCGCCGGGAGGACGAGCAGCAGCGGATCGGTCAGCAGATCCGCGCGGTCCGTCCCCCGACGCGGAGCCTGCACGCCCCCGGGATACTCCTCCCCGAGGATCACCTCGACGCGGTGGGCCAGCAGGCTCTCGTACGCGTCGTCGACCTCGAGCTGGCTGATCTCGATCCGCAGCGCGGGATGGCGCGCCTCGAGCACGCTCACCGCCTCCGGTGCGAGCACGATCAGCGGCGTCTGGAAGGAGGCGACCCGGAGCACGCCGCTCGCCTCCCCGCGGGCATCGGCGAGCTCCGCCTGCGCCGTCTCGAGCAGGCCCAGGATCTCCTCGGTGCGCCGCACCAGGCGCTGCCCGGCATCGGTCAGCACCACCCCGCGGCCGCGGCTCTCCAGCAACGATGTGCGCGTCTCCCGCTCGAGCAGCGCGAGCTGCTGCGAGACCGCCGAGGGCGACATGGAGCGCGAGCGCGCGACCGCGGCCATCGTGCCCAGTCGCCCGAGCTCGTGCAGCAGGAAGAGACGCTGGAGGTTGAGCATGACCACCCCGTTCATCTGTGAAGCCGAACTTCACACTACAGGACAGAAAGTCCCGCTGGACTGGCGATTCGAGAGGATGCACGCTGGGACGGTGAACGTCTCCTCCCCTGCCGCACCCGCCTCCGGCGCCCCCGTCCTGCTGATCCTCGGCTCCTGCACGTCCCTGCAGTTCGGGGCGGTGCTCGCCACGACTCTCTTCGGCGAGCTGGGCTCCTGGGGCACGACCGCGCTGCGGCTGGGCATCGCCGGGATCCTGCTGCTCGTGATCGCGCGACCGGCCCTCCACCGCCTGGATCGGACCCAGTGGCTCAGCGTGCTCGCGCTCGGCGCCGTGATGGGCGGGATGAACGGATCCTTCTACGCCGCGATCGAGCGGATCCCGCTGGGCACGGCGGTCACCCTCGAGTTCCTGGGCCCGCTCGCGGTCGCCGCGCTGCTGTCCGCGCGCCGGAGCGATCTCCTGTGGGTCGCCCTCGCCCTGGCCGGAGTCGGCCTGTTCGGCCTCGAGTCCGTCACCGGGGCCGCCCGCCTGGACCCTGTCGGGGTCGTCTTCGCCCTCGTCGCTGGCGTGTTCTGGGGTCTGTACGTCATCGCGAGCGCTCGGGCGGGACGCCTCGTGCCGGGACAGGGAGGACTCGCCGCCTCCATCATGATCGGCGCGCTGGTCGTGCTGCCCCTGGGATCGGACGGGGCGCTGCGCGGGCTCCTGGACCCGCATCTGCTGCTCGTCGCGGCCGGCACCGCGGTCCTGGCATCCCTGCTGCCCTACACCCTCGAGCTCGCGGCGCTGCGTCGCCTGCCGCGGCACGTCTTCGGGATCCTGCTCAGCCTCGAGCCCGTGATCGCGATGCTCGCGGGCATGATCCTGCTGAGCCAGGGCCTGAGCGCTCTGCGAGTGCTCGCCGCCGTCCTCGTGGTCTCCGCGAGCATCGGCGTCACCGCGACGGCGCGCCGCGCGGAGACGGTGCCCACCCGCTCGACGCTCACCGGGGAGATCCCGGTCGTCGAGCCCGCTGCGGAGGAGCCCCGCGAGGATCGGCCCTCCGCGCACGGCGAACCGGCCCCGCTCGCCCCCTGAGACGGGCGCGCAGGGCCGGTCCGATGCGATGCTCGCGCTGCGTCAGCGCTGCGAGCGGTTGAGCGCGGAGACGATCGCCGCGAGCGAGGCGCGGGTGATCGAGCCGTCGATCCCGACGCCCCAGAAGATCCTCTCGCCGATCTCGCACTCGACATAGGCGGCCGCCAGCGAGTCGTCGCCCTCGGTGAGGGCGTGCTCGGCATAGTCGAGGATCCGCAGGGAGACATGCTTGGTGGCCAGAGCCTTCACGAATCCGTCGATCGGGCCGTTGCCGATCCCGGTGATCTCCTGCTCCTGGCCGTCCACCAGCAGGTCGACCGTGATCTGGTCGGCGCCCTCCCCCGCGGACTCCTGCCGCACGCCCCGGAAGCCGAAGCGGCCCCAGCGGCGGCCGTGGTCGTCGGCGGGCAGGTACTCGTCGACGAAGGCGTCCCACAGCGAGGACGGGGAGACCTCGCCGCCCTCGGAGTCGGTGATGCGCTGCACGATCGAGGAGAACTCGATCTGCAGGCGGCGGGGCAGATCCAGGCCGTGCTCGGTGCGCAGCAGGTAGGCCATGCCGCCCTTGCCGGACTGCGAGTTCACGCGGATCACCGCCTCGTAGGAGCGGCCCAGGTCCTTGGGATCCACGGGCAGGTACGGAACGCGCCAGACGAGGTCGTCGACCTCGGACCCCGCCGCGGCGGCGTCCTTCTCCATGCGCTCGAAGCCCTTCTTGATCGCGTCCTGATGCGAGCCGGAGAAGGCGGTGAACACCAGATCGCCCCCGTAGGGAGAGCGCTCGGGCACCTTCATCTGGTTGCAGTGCTCGACGGTGCGGCGCACCTCGTCCAGGTCGGAGAAGTCGATCTGGGGATCGATGCCCTGGCTGAACAGGTTCAGGCCCAGGGTCACCAGGTCGACGTTGCCGGTCCGCTCGCCGTTGCCGAACAGGCAGCCCTCGATGCGGTCCGCCCCGGCGAGGTAGCCGAGCTCCGCGGCGGCGACGCCCGTGCCGCGGTCGTTGTGCGGGTGCAGGGACAGCACCACGGAATCCCGGCGGTCCAGGTGGCGGTCCATCCACTCGATCGAGTCGGCGTACACGTTCGGGGTCGCCATCTCCACCGTCGCCGGCAGGTTGATGATCATCTTGTCCTCGGGCGTCGGCTTCATCACCTCGATCACGGCGTTGCACACCCGCACCGCGTACTCGAGCTCGGTACCGGTGTACGACTCCGGCGAGTACTCGTAGGTGATCGCCGTCTCCGGCACCGTCTCCTCGTACTTCTTGCACAGCAGCGCGCCCTGCACCGCGATGTCCAGGACGGCGTCCTCGTCGGCGCGGAAGACCACGTCCCGCTGCAGCACGGAGGTCGAGTTGTACAGGTGCACCACGGCGCGCTTCGCGCCCTTGACCGCCTCGTACGTGCGGGCGATCAGGTGCTCCCGGGACTGGGTGAGCACCTGGATCATCACGTCGTCGGGGATGCGGTCCTCGTCGATCAGGGTGCGCACGAAGTCGAAGTCGGTCTGGCTCGCCGCCGGGAAGCCGACCTCGATCTCCTTGTAGCCCATGCGGACCAGCAGGTCGAACATGCGCAGCTTGCGCTCGGAGTTCATCGGGTCGATGAGGGCCTGGTTGCCATCGCGCAGATCGACGGCGCACCAGCGGGGGGCACGGGTGATGCGGCGGGAGGGCCACGTGCGGTCGGGCAGGTCCACGGCGATCTGCTGCTCGAAGGGCAGGTACTTGTGGATCGGCATGCCGGACGGCGTCTGGGGCGCGTCGCCGCGAGGGCCCACGACGGGGACCGAGGGGTCCTGGATCGCGGGCACGGAACGGGTGGAGGTGGCAGTCACGGGAGGTCCTTCTTCACGATCGATGGGTCGCCGGGGGCGTGAGGGAAGCCGCGGCGAGGGCCCGGCGATCAGGCCTCGACGCGGCGGATAAGCAGAAGGTGCGCTCCACGCATGAGCGACACCGTAGCACCGTCGCGGGAGTGCTCGCGCCGCGGTTCAGAACCCGAGCCGCCCCAGCTGCTTGGGGTCGCGCTGCCAGTCCTTGGCGACCTTGACCCGCAGGTCCAGGTGGACCTTCCGCCCCAGGAGCTGGTTGATCTCCCCTCGCGCGGTGCTCCCGACCTCCTTCAGCCGCGAGCCTCCGCGACCGATGATGATCCCCTTCTGGCTGTCGCGCTCCACGAACAGGCTCGCCCGCACCACGAGGCGGCCCTGGCCCGGGGCGACCTGCGCGAAGGGGTCGCCGTCCGGATCGGTCTCGACGACCTCCTCGATGACCACCGCGATCGAATGCGGCAGCTCGTCGCGGACGCCCTCGAGGGCCGCCTCGCGGATCAGCTCCGCGATGCGGTCATCGCGCGACTCCTCCGTGAGCTGGTCGTCGGGGTAGAGCTGCGGCCCCTCGGGCAGCTCGCCGGCGATCACCTCGAGCAGCACGTCGACCTGCTCGCCGGTCACGGCGCTGATCGGCACGATCGCGTCGACGTCCAGCAGCTGGTCCACCGCGATCAGGTGCTCGGTCAGACGCTCGGGTCCGACCAGGTCGACCTTGGTGACCACGGCGACGACGCGCGGACGGGAGCGAGCGCCGCGCAGCTCCGCGAGGTCCTCGGCGATGAAGCGGTCTCCGGGGCCGATCCGCTGATCGGCCGGGAGGCAGAAGCCGACCACGTCGACCTCGGAGAGGGTCTCGCGCACCAGGTCGTTCAGCCGCTCCCCCAGCAGGGTGCGGGGCCGGTGCACGCCCGGCGTGTCCACGAGGATGATCTGGGCGTCCTCACGGGTGACGATCCCGCGGATCGCACGGCGGGTGGTCTGCGGCTTCGAGGAGGTGATCGCCACCTTCTCCCCCACGAGGGCGTTCGTCAGGGTGGACTTGCCGACGTTGGGTCGGCCGACGAGGGCGACGAAGCCGGAGCGATGGGTGCGCCCCGCGGGGCTCTGGGTCTCAGTCATGGTTCTCCTCGAGGTCACGGGGGTCGGCGTCCTCGCGGACGGCGCGGGAGACGATCAGGGTGGACAGGCGCTTGCGGCGCCCGCTGGTGCGCTCCGCCTCCAGGTGCAGGCCCAGCACTTCGGCCTCGGCGCCCGGGATCGGCACCCGGCCCAGGGCCTTGCCGAGCAGCCCGCCGATCGAGTCGACGTCGTCGTCGTCGATCTCGAGGCCGAACAGCTCGCCGGTCTCGGAGACGCTCTCGCGGGCGGGGACCCGGAAGCGCCCCTCCCCCAGATCCTCGACCTCGGGCTCGCGGCGGTCGTGCTCGTCGGAGATCTCGCCGACGATCTCCTCGAGGATGTCCTCGATCGTGACGATGCCGGACACGCCGCCGTACTCGTCGACGACGATCGCGACGTGGACCC
The DNA here is from genome assembly GCF_042434575.1 of Brachybacterium hainanense. Classification (NCBI taxonomy): domain Bacteria; kingdom Bacillati; phylum Actinomycetota; class Actinomycetes; order Micrococcales; family Dermabacteraceae; genus Brachybacterium; species Brachybacterium hainanense. The sequence continues at coordinate 9,298 of NZ_JBHLSV010000010.1, read as the reverse complement.
TGCCGGTCTGCATCTGGCGCAGGACCTCGTCGGCGCCGACGAACTCCGGGATGAACTCCGCAGGCCGCATCAGCTCGCTGACCAGCCGATCCCCGCGAGGATCCCAGGGCGAGTGCACGGCGCGGATGACATCCTTGATGTACAGCATGCCGCGCAGGTCGTCGGTGTTCTCGCCGATCACCGGGACGCGGGAGAAGCCGGAGCGGACGAACAGCCGCACGGCCTTCTCCGCGGTGGTGTCCGCATCGATCGTGACCATGTCGGTGCGCGGCACCATGATCTCGCGGACCACGGTGCCGCCCAGATCGAAGACGCCCTGGATCATGTCGCGCTCGTCGTGCTCGAGCTGCTCGTTCTCCAGGGCCCGGTCCACGCTGTGGCGCAGCTCCGCCTCCGTCGCATAGGGGCCGCCGGAGACCTTCCCGCCGGGGGTGAGCGCGGAGCCGATGTGGATCAGCAGGTGCGAGAGGGGCCCCAGCACGGTGCGCGTGACGGCGATCAGCAGCGACAGCCGGATCGCGACCGTCTCCGGCAGGCGGCGGCCGATGGTGCGCGGCGAGACCGAGACGGCCAGGAAGGAGCCGACGCCGGCGATGAGGATCGACAGGAGCGTGGGCCAGACCCAGCCCTCGAAGGTCTCGAAGATGATCGCGGTGATGGCCACGGCCATCACCGCATCGGACATGACGCGGCCGAGGCCGATGGCGGCGAGGGTGCGCGGCGCGTCGTCATGCTGCTGGAGGACGCGGCGGCGCAGCCTCTCGGGCCGATCCTCGAGGGCGCGCTCGAGACCTCCGCGGGAGTTGGCGAGCAGGGCGGCGTCGGCAGCGGTGAGGGAGGCCCCGAGCGCGAGGCTGAGCACGGCGAGCGGGATGAGGACCAGGAGCAGAGCTGTCATGGCGCCAGAGCCCTCAGGCCTCCTGCCCGCGGGTGGCGAGGAACGTCAGGAGGAGCTTGCGCTGGAGGTCGAACATGACCGCGCGCTCCTCGGGCTCGGCGTGGTCGTAGCCCAGCAGGTGCAGGATCCCGTGGGTGACCAGCAGCAGCATCTCCTCGGCGGCGCTGTGCCCGGACTCGGCGGCCTGACGGGCGGCGACCGTCGGGCACACGACGATGTCGCCGAGCAGACCCTCCGGAGAGGGCTGCTCCGGGCTGCCGGGGGTCAGCTCGTCCATGGGGAAGCTGAGCACGTCGGTGGGGCCGGGCTCGTCCATCCACTGGATGTGCAGCTGCTCCATCTCCGCCTCGTCGATGAAGCGCAGGCCCATCTCCGTGGCCGGATGCAGGTGCATGGCCTCGAAGACGAAGCGGGCCAGCGCCACGAACTCGAGCTCCTCGATACGGGCGGTGGTCTCGTTGCGGACCTCGATCATGATGCGGCGGCTCCTCGCGGGCTGGTGGGGTTCTTCGGGCCGCCGTGGCGGCGGGACTCGCGGTTGCCCCCGGGGCCGACCTCCCAGCGTCCGTAGGCCTCGACGATGTCGCTGACCAGACGGTGCCGGACGACGTCGCGCGCGGAGAGGCGGCAGAAGGCGATGTCGTCGACGCCGGAGAGCACCTGCTCGACGACCCGCAGGCCGCTGCGCTGCCCGCCGGGGAGGTCGACCTGGGTGACGTCGCCCGTGACGACCATCGTCGAGTTGAAGCCGAGCCGGGTCAGGAACATCTTCATCTGCTCGGGCGTCGTGTTCTGCGCCTCGTCCAGGATGATGAAGGCATCGTTGAGGGTGCGCCCGCGCATGTAGGCCAGCGGCGCGACCTCGATCGTTCCCGCGCCCATGAGACGCGGGATCGACTCGGGGTCGAGCATGTCGTGCAGGGCGTCGTAGAGCGGCCGCAGGTACGGGTCGATCTTCTCGTTGAGCGTGCCCGGCAGGAAGCCCAGGCGCTCCCCAGCCTCGACCGCGGGGCGGGTCAGGATGATCCGGTTGATGCGCTTGGACAGCAGCTGCTGGACCGCCATCGCGACGGCCAGGTAGGTCTTCCCGGTTCCGGCGGGACCGATCCCGAAGGTGATCGTGTTCTCGTCGATCGCGTCGATGTACGTCTTCTGCCCGAGCGTCTTGGGCCGGATGGTCCGTCCCCGCGCGGAGAGCACCGCCTGGGCCAGGACCTGCTCGATGCGGGCGCCGTCGCGCCGTTCGTCCCCGTACAGGGCCGCGGCGCGCTGGACCGCTTCCGCGGTGACGGCCTGTCCCTTCGCGGCCAGCTCGATGAGCGAGCGCATGATGTGCTCGCTGCGCCGGAGCGCGTCCTCCGTGCCGCGCAGCGTCACCTGGTGGCCGCGCACATGCACGTCGGTGTCGGGGACGACGTCCTCGAGGGCGGCCAGGGCCTGGTCGTTCTCCCCCAGGACCTGGAAGGGACTGAGGTGGTCGGGGATCGCGAGCCGGCGCTCGCGCACCTCGGGCGGGCGTCCGGGAACGGCGTCGAGATCGGTCACAGTGCTCCTTCTGCGAGCGGTCCGCCCGCGAGGACGTGCGCGTGCACGTGGAAGACGGTCTGGCCGGCGTTCGCGCCGGTGTTGAAGATCAGCCGGAAGTCGCCGTCGGCCTGCGCCGATGCGACCTCTTCAGCGACCTCGACGATGCGGGAGAGCAGCTCCGGGCGCGCGCGGAGCTCCCGCACGTCACGGCGGTGCTCGCGCGGCACCACGAGGACGTGCACGGGCGCCTGCGGGCTGAGGTCGCGGAAGGCGATCACCTCGGAGTCCTCATGGACCCGCTCGGAGGGGATCTCGCCGGCCACGATCCGGCAGAAGATGCAGTCGGGCTCGCGCAGCGAGGTCGAGGTCATCGGGGACGTCGGAGACATGGACCCGAGTCTACGCGGGAGCGCCGCGTTCATGCGGCGACGCACAGGCGGCCCGGGGGCGCAGCGGAGCGCTAGCGTGAGCCCACTATGACGCACCTGGGAATCCTCGTGGCCAGCAACCGTCCGCAGAGCATCGGCGCGCGCGTCGCCGGCTGGGTCGAGGAGGCGGCCGGCGCCTTCGACGTCGACCGCATCGACCTGGGCTCCCTGGCGCTTCCCGCCTTCGACGAGCCGTACAGCCCGAAGGCCGGCCGGGAGCCCGAGCACGAGCACACGCGCGCCTGGGCCCGCCGCGTCACGGCGCTCGATGCCGCGGTGATCGTCACCCCGCAGTACAACGGCTCCTATCCGGGGGTGCTCAAGAACGCCGTCGACTTCCTCTACGCCCCGTGGAACGCGCTGCCCGTGCTGGTGGTGGGCTACGGCTGGGGACGGGGCGGCGAGGTGATCGGCCATCTCACGACCCTGCTCGAGCGGGTGGAGGCCGATCACGTCGGATCCGTGGGCCTCGGCTTCCGCGAGGACCTCTCTCCCGAGGGCGAGCTGTTCGTGCGCCCGGACACCGCGCGCGCCCTGTCCTCGGGGCTCGCGACCCTGACCGCGCGCGGCTCCCGGTCCGCCCGCGCCGGAGGGACCCAGGTGATTGAATGTTGAAGAGATCACAGCGGTTCCGGGAAGACCCGCAGGTCCGGAGCCGTTGGAACCTGCATGGCATCCCTTGGAATCATCGTCTCCAGCACCCGCCCGAACCGCATCGGCGAGCACGTCGCCCGATGGGTCGGTGAACATGCGGACGGCTGGGACATCGACCTGATCGACCTGCGCACGGTCGCCCTCCCCCACTTCGACGAGCTCGCCCCGCCGAAGTCCGGCGCGGAGCGCACCACCGACCACGCCCGCGCCTGGGCCGAGCGGATCGGCGCGCTCGACGCCGCGATCATCGTCACCCCGCAGTACAACGGCTCCTACCCGGGATCGCTCAAGAACGCCGTCGACTACCTCTACGCCGAGTGGGAGAACCTGCCCACGATCCTGGTCGGCTACGGCTGGGGCGAGGCCGCGGACGTGCTCGAGCTGCTGGGCCGCCTCATGGCGCGCTTCGGCACCGATGTCGTCTCCGAGATCGGGCTGGGGCTGGGCCAGGACCTGAGCCCCGCCGGCGAGCTGGACGTGCGACCCGAGGTCGAGCTCGCCCTCGTCGAGGCGCTCGGCACCCTGCGCGAGCATGCCGACGCGCGCATCGGCGCCACGGTCGCCTGATCCCCGCAGACCCCCGGACGAGGGCCGGGTCGCTCCCAGGAGCGGCCCGGCCCTCGTCTCGTCCCGTGCGCAGCGGAGCGGGCTCAGCCCCAGCGGCCGATGAGCGCGCTGATCGCCGCGATCGCCGCGGGGCCCGCGGTCGAGGAGCGCAGCACCTCCGGGCCGAGCAGCACGCTGCGGGCGCCGGCCTCCTGCAGCTCCGCGACCTCCTCGGGGGCGATGCCGCCCTCCGGCCCCACGATCAGCACGATTCGCCCCGCCGCCCGCATCTGCGGGACGAGGGTCGGCAGCCCCGTGCTCTCCTGCTCGTGCAGGACCAGGACCAGGTCCCCCTGCGCCGTCCACTCCGCGGCGCACCGGACCAGCTGCGCGGTGCCGAGCGGCTCGGCGACCTGGGGGATGCGGGCCCGCCGGGACTGCTTGACCGCCGCCCGGACGGTCGCCTCCCACTTCGCGCGCCCCTTGCGCTGCTTCTCCCCGCGCCACACGGACACCGAGCGCCGCGCGATCCAGGGCACGACCGCATCGGCCCCGAGCTCCGTGGCGGACTCGACGGCCTGCTCGTCCCGACCCCCGGTCGCGAGCGCCTGCACCAGCACGAGCTCGGGCGCGCGGGTCGCCGCCGTGCGCGGCGGCTCGCACAGCCGCAGCTCGAGCGACTCCTTCGCCGCCGCCTCGACCTCCGCGAGGACCTGGGTCCCGTGGAGGTCGGTCAGCAGGACCCGCTCTCCGACGCCGATCCTCGCGACCTTGGCCGCGTGCCTGCCCTCCTCCCCGGCCAGGTGGCACGGGTCTCCGGCGCGCAGGGGCGCGAGCTCGCGATCCAGGACGAGGAAGGCGGACGGCGTCGCGGGCATCTCAGAGGTCCCGGAACCGCTCGCGGATCTTGTCGAACATGCCGCCGTGGCGGCGTCCGCCGGTGCGGGGGGTCTCCTCGCCGCGGAGGGCGGAGAACCGCTCCAGCAGCTCGGTCTGCTCCTCGGTGAGGCCCGTGGGGACCATGACGTCGAGCTCGATACGGATGTCGCCGCGCCGCTCGCGGCGCAGCGGGGACACGCCGAGGCCCTTGAGGGTGATCTCCTCGCCGGGCTGGCTGCCCGGGCGGATCCGCAGCTCCTGCACGCCGTCGAAGGTCTCCAGGGGAACGGTGGCGCCGAGGGCGGCGGAGGTCATCGGCACGCTCACCTGGGCCACGAGGTCGTCGCCCTCGCGGTGGAAGACGTCGTGCTCGGCGACGGAGAGCTCGACGAGGAGGTCGCCGGAGGGGCCGCCGGCCTCGCCGACCTCGCCCTCGCCGCGCAGCTGGATGCGCGTGCCGTGCTCGACGCCGGCGGGGATCTTCACGGTGAGGGTCCGCTCGTCCTGGATGCGGCCGTGTCCGGCGCAGGCCGTGCACGGATGCTCGATGATGTCGCCATGGCCCTCGCAGGTGGGGCACGGCGCCATCGTCACCATCTGGCCCAGCAGCGACTGCGCGACCCGCTGCACGTGGCCCGAGCCGTTGCACTGGGTGCATCGAATGGGGCTCGTCCCCTCCGCCGCGCAGGAGCCGTGGCAGGTCTGGCAGAGCACGGCGGTGCGGAAGGTGATCTTCTGCTCGGTGCCGAAGACCACATCGCGCAGGTCGATCGTCGTCCGGCGCAGGATGTCGCCGCCGCGGCGCTGGCGCGGGACCGGGCCCTGGCCACGGCCGCGCATGCCGGAGGCCCCTGCGAACATGTCGAAGATGTCGGAGAAGTCGAAGCCGGCCCCGCCGCCGGGGAAGCCGCCCATCCCCGGCCCGCCGCCCATGTCGTACTGCCGGCGCTTGTCGGGGTTCTTGAGCGTCTCGTAGGCCTGGGAGACCTTCTTGTACTTCTCCGCCGCCTCCGGGTCCGGGTTCACGTCCGGATGCAGCGAGCGGGCCGCCTTCTGGTAGGCCTTCTTGATCTGGTCGGTCGAGGCGTCCTTGGAGACGCCGAGCAGCTCGTAGTAGTCCTCGTTCACGAAGGGGATTCCTCAGATAGTGGATGGGGGCGGAGTCGCAGCGGGCGGGCGAAGAGTCCCGTCACTCCAGGAAGCGGTTGATGTAGCGGGCGAGCGCCTGCACCGTGGAGATGCCGGTGACGTAGTCCATGCGGGTGGGGCCGAGGATCGCCAGATGCGATCCGGGACGATACCCTGCGCCGACGAGGGCGGCTTGGGTCAGCGAGCGGTTGCGGATCTCCTGGCCGATGCGCACCTCGACGGCTCCGGGCTCCGCACTCATCTCCGAGAGCAGCCGCAGCAGCACGAGCTGCTCCTCGAGCAGATCGAGCAGGGGCTCCATGTCGCGGGAGAAGTCGGCGGCGGAGCGGGCCAGGTTCCCCGTGCCGGCCAGCACGATCCGATCCTCGGTGCGGGAGGCCGCGAGCGCGGCGACCATGTCCGTCACCTCGCGCACGCTGTCCTGGTCGGGGGCGGGGCTCGCGGCCACGAGCTGGTCCAGGCTCCGGTCCACGTCGGTCACCTCGCGTCCGCTCACGGCGCGCAGCAGGCCGTCGCGCAGGCCCGCGTAGAACGCCGCCTCACGGGGCTGGGACAGCGCGATGGTGCGCTGGTCCACGCGGCCGGACTCGGTGATGAGCACGACCAGCAGGAGGGAGTCCGCGACCTTGACCAGCTCGATGTGCCGCACCCGGGCCTGCTGCGGCGCCGGATACTGGACCATGGCGACCTGGTGGGTCAGCTGGGAGAGCAGCCGCACGGTGCGGAAGAGCAGCTCGTCGACGTCCCCGGCGTCCTCGAGGAAGGTGCTGATGGCGCGCCTCTCCCCGGTGGAGAGCGGCTTGATGGTCGCGACGTGGTCGACGAAGGCGCGGTAGCCCTTGTCGGTGGGCACGCGCCCGGCCGAGGTGTGGGGCTGGGTGATCAGCCCCTCCTCCTCGAGGACCGACATGTCGTTGCGCACCGTGGCCGCGGAGACGCCCAGGTCGTGACGGTCCAGCAGCGACTTGGAGCCGACCGGCTCGCGCGTGGCGACGAAGTCCTCGACGATCGCGCCGAGGATCTGCAGCTTGCGCGGATCCATCTCCGGCACCTCCCGTCCCTGTCTCTGCGGTGTCTCTGCTGTCTGCGTGTCTGCGTCTCCCGATGCTGGCACCCGAGGGCCCAGAGTGCCAATGCTACGCGTTCCGGGCGGGCCTGCGAGAGAGGCGTTCGCCACCGGGGTACCGTGGCGGCGTGTCACCGAGCTCCTTCCCCGATCGCTATGGCTCCGATGTGCTGGGCACCACCGCGGCCCACCATCGGCGCCGCCCCGTCGCCCGTGACGTGCCCGTGGCGCGCGGGCTCGTCGTCGAGGAGGCCGGGACCGGCTTCACCGGCGCCGTCACCCGCCTCGAGAAGATCGCCGGCGAGATCTGCGTCGAGCTGGAGGACCGCCGCGGGATCGTCCGCAGCTTCCCGCTGGGACCGGGTTTCATGATCGACGGGAAACCGGTCCGCCTGGTCCGCCCCGCGCCGGCCGCGCAACGGGCGCCGCAGCGCTCGGCGAGCGGCTCCGTGTACGTCGAGGGCGCCCGGGCCCGCACGGCCCGCGCCTCCCGGATCTGGGTGGAGGGCAAGCACGATGCCGAGCTCGTGCAGAAGGTCTGGGGACACGACCTGCGGATCGAGGGCGTGGTCGTCGAGATGCTCGACGGCGCCGACAACCTCGCGGAGCGGGTCGCCGACTTCGCTCCCGGCCCGCGCCGACGGCTGGGGATCCTCGTGGACCATCTCGTGCCCGGCTCCAAGGAGACCCGCATCGCCCAGCAGGTCATGCGCATGCGCGGAGCGCAGGGGAACGTCCTGATCCTGGGACATCCGTACGTCGACGTGTGGCAGGCGGTCAAGCCCGCCCGGGTCGGCCTCGAGGCCTGGCCGCATGTGCCCAAGGGCACCGATATCAAGGTCGGATCCCTCGCCGCCCTCGGCTGGCCCCGCGCGAGCCAGATCGACATCGCCGAGGGCTGGCAGCGGATCCTCGCGACCGTCCGCTCCTACGCCGACGTCGAGCCGACGCTCTCGGGTCGCATCGAGGAGCTCATCGACTGGGTCACCGCCCCGCAGGAATGAGGCGAGCGGTCGGCGCGGGCCCGCATCGGCGGTACATCGGCGCCCTACAGTGGAGGCTCCCGCCCGTCCCCCGCCCCGAAGGGTCCCCACCGTGCGCAGCGCCATCTTCGTCGACGCAGGCTTCCTCCTCTCCGTCGGCAGCAGCACCATCACGGGCACGTCGCTGCGAGCCTCCACGACGGTGGACACCGAGCCGCTGATCCGCGGGATCCTCCGGGCGACGGCGGAGGACTCGGGACTGGATCCGCTGCGCCTGTACTGGTACGACGCGGCCCGGCACGGGGTGTTCACCGAGGAGCACCGTCGCATCGCCCTGCTCGACGACGTGAAGGTGCGCCTCGGACGGCTCGGGGTGAACGGGCAGCAGAAGGGCGTGGACCTCCGCCTGGGCCTGGACCTCGTGGAGATCGCCCGCAACGGCGCCGCCCGGACGGCGTACCTGCTCACCGGCGACGACGATCTCGCCGAGGCTGTCGAGGCCGCCCAGGATCTGGGGATGCGGGTCGTGCTGATGGCCGTGGCCTCGCGCACCCACCGTCTGGGCTGGCACTCCGTGGCCGAGCACCTGGCCCTCCAGGTCGACCGGATCATCGCCCTGCCGCAGGAGCTCATCGAGGAGACCTTCCGTCCCGTCTCCCGCACCGCCGCCCCGTCCGCGGCGCCGCGCCCGCACCCTCCCCTGCTCGGCGCGTCCGCGACGCCCTCGCGTCCGGAGATCCTTCCCACCCCGGGGGAGGTCGCCGCCCGCTCGACCCCGCCGCCGCTGTACTCCACCTCGTCCCGCACCGAGGGTCCCTCTCCCGCCGAGCACCCGGCCGAGTCCCTCCTCGACGTCGCCCGCACGGTCGCGGAGAACGCGGCCCGCTCCTGGTACGGGAGCACGACGATGCAGGAGCTGGAGGAGGTCGTGGGCGACCGGCCCTTCCTCCCGGCGGACATCGACGGCGCCCTGCTGCGCGACTGCGCCGAGAAGATCGGCACCGAGGACACCAGCCGCCAGTCCGTGCGCCGGCATCTGCGCGAGGTGTTCTGGGAGACGATCGACCAGCTCCACTGATATGTGGGGTTTCCCTGTCAAGTGGGCAGGGTGAAGCGGGGCATCCGTCCGTCGACGGGTGCCCCGCTTCGTCGTCCCTGCGGCAGGGGC
>NZ_JBHLSV010000009.1:0-141967 GCF_042434575.1 Brachybacterium hainanense | reverse complement strand
CGCGCCGGCGCGGGGCCACCGGCCGTGGGCGTGTCGGGGCCGGGTCCGGGGAGGCCGCGTCCGCGCCGGTCCGAGGCGTGCCCGGGCGAGGGAGAAGCCCCGTCGCGCGCAGCGCCGTGCGGTCGGTGTCCGCGCGCAGCACCTCCGTGCGCGCGAAGGGCGAGGATGCCGGCAGCGGCGGAAGACGGTCCGGGAACTCGAGCGGGACTCCTCCCCGGTCCGTCCAGGGCCCGGGGGAGGCGGCCGCGAAGCGGGCGAGCTCCGCGGACGCGGCGGACAGATCCGGGCAGCGCCGCTCCGGGTCGACCTCGAGCAGGGAGGCGATCACCCGTGCCAGCGGGGCGGCGCTGCCGGCCAGCACGGCCCGCACCGCGGGGGAGGATGATCCCGCGCGGTCGACGGCGGTGCGGGGGGACAGCATGACGAGGCCGACCACGCCGGCCGCCCACCGGTCCTGGGCGGGGGAGACCTTCCCCGTGGACATGATCTCGGGGGCGACGTACCCGGGGGTGCCGTTCACGAAGCCGGTCGCCGTCAGCCGCACGTCCCTCTCGTGGACGGCGATCCCGAAGTCCGCCAGGCGCATGATCGGCTCCCCGCGGCCCACCGGCTCGAACAGCATGTTCCCCGGCTTCACGTCCCGATGGATCCAGCCCTCCTCGTGCAGCCGCGCGAGACCCGCCAGGAGCTGGGAGAGGACGAGGGCCGCGAGCGGGTCCGAGAGCGGACCGCGGGACTGCAGCAGGTCCTGGAGGGTGCCGCCGCTGGCGAGCGGCATGCCGATCACGACATGGTCGTCCTCCGCCCCGAAGCCGTGCGGGGTCAGCAGATGCCGATGCTCGACGCGGATCGACTTCTCCCGCACGAAGCGGAGCATGTCCGAGGAGTCCCGCTGCCGCATCACCTTGGCTGCGCACACCACCCCGCTACGATGATCCACGGCGCGCCACACGGAGCCCGCGGCCCCGCTCGCGATCGGGTCCAGGAGCTCGTAGCGGCCCGCGATGACGTCACCCATGAGGGACATGATGGCAGAGGACACGATGAGAGCAGCCGCCCCGCGCACCGCCGCGCTGCTCGCGATCGCCCTCGCAGCGGCCGCGGCTCCGCCGGCGATCGCGGAGGGCTACGAGGTCTCCGGGGCGCCCGTCGCCGGGGCGGCCACGATCGCGGAGGCCCCGGCCATCGAGCCCGGGCTGGTCCAGGACTCCCTGCCGCCCCCGGGGGAGGACGGGGCCCGTCGGATCTACCGCATCGAGGTGCCGGATGGCGCGCGGCTGCACGCGACGGCGCTCGCGGTGCCCCTCGGCGCGGTCGCCGCGAGCGAGGACTACCCGCGGCTGGATCTCTCGACCCGCATCGTGGACTCCGCGGGGACGTCCTGCGAGGCCGATGTCGAGGACGACGTCGGCGATGCGACCACGGGCCGCGGCACCCTGCGGGCCTGGGCCTCCACCGGCGTCCTCGGGCAGGAGGACACCTGTGCGGGCGGCGCGCTGTTCCTCGTCGTCACGCGCGAGGGCGCGCTGCACGGGGACGAGGAGATCCCCCTCGAGCTGCGGACCGTGATCGAGCCCGCCGGGGACGGGGACGCGAGTCCCGCCCCGCGCGCGCACGCCGTCTCCGACGCGGGTCCCGAGGGCAGCGCTCCCGCGCAGGACGTGGTCACCGCGGGCGGGGCCTCCTACGCCGATGCCGCGCCGCTCGCGCCGGGCAGCTACCGGCTGGTCCTGGCACCGGACGACACCCGCTACATCGCGATCGACGCGGCCGAGGGCCAGCGGCTGCGCTGGCGCGCCGAGATCGTCAGCATCGGGCACGACGACTCCTCGCGACAGCTCGTGATCTCCCCGAGCAACCCGGCGAGGATGCGGGTGCCGCTCGCCGAGGACTCCGAGGAGTCGGTCTCCGCCACGGCCCGGACGGTCCTCGGCGCGGGCTACGCCGCGCCGATCAGCCTGCGCAACCGGGAGAGCGAGGATCCGGCGGTCGCAGGCGTGTGGATGCCCGGACGGCAGGTCCTCGCCCTCACGCAGCAGACGTACCCCGAGCACGAGGACGACGGCTCCCCGATCGCGCCGACCGGGGACATCGAGGTGGTGCTCACCCTCGAGGTGGAGGGGGAGCCCGTCTCCTCCCCGGAGGGGCGCGGCATCGGAGAGAGCCTGCGCGCCCTGCCGTGGACGCGCCTCGGGCTCGGCGGGGCGGCGGCGCTCGCCGGGCTGACCGGTCTCGTCCTGATCGGTCTCGCGGTCCTGCGCCGCCGCTGAGGGCGTCAGCTGATCCAGGCCTCCCACAGCCGGGCGTAGGCGCCGCCGGCGGCCACGAGCTCCGCGTGCGTGCCCTGCTCGACGGGACGGCCGTCGGCCATGACGAGGATCCGGTCCGCGTCCTGGGCCTGCGAGAGCCGGTGGGCGACGATCACCGTGGTGCGCCCCTCGGCGACCCGCAGCGCGGCCCGCTCCAGGACGCGAGCTCCGGAGGAGCCCTCGTCGGCCGTGGCCTCGTCCAGCACGAGCACGGCGGGGTCGCGCAGCACGATCCGGGCGAGGGCCAGCTGCTGGGACTGCTCCGCCGTGAGGCGCTCGCCCTTCTCGCCCACCTCGGTGTCCAGGCCCCGCGGCAGCGCCTGCACCCAGGACCACGCCTCGACCTGCTCGAGGGCCTCGCGCAGCTCGGGGACGGTCGCGTCCTCCTTCGCCAGCCGCAGATCCTCAGCGACGGTGCCGCGGAAGACGTGCACGTCCTGGCTGACGATGTTCGCGTGCCTCCGGATCGCCTCGAGGTCGGCGTCCTCGAGGTCCGCCCCGCCGTGCAGGACCCGGCCGTGGCGCGGGGCCAGCGTTCCGGCGAGGATCGCCGCGAGCGTCGACTTCCCCGCACCGGAGGCGCCTACGAGGGCGACCCGCTCCCCGGGGGCGATCTCGAGGTCGAGGGGGTGCAGCACGATGCGCTCCTCGCCGTCGGCGCCGGATCCGTAGGCGTGGGAGACCCCCTCGAGCCGGATCGAGGCGTCCGCGGGACGCTGCGGGCCGGGGGAGGCCGCCGGGTCGAAGGACTCGATGACGCCGACCATGCGGGTCAGGCTCGCGGCCGCGGACTGCACGTCGTCGAGGCTGAAGATCAGGTTCGTCATCGGCCACAGCAGGCTCACGACGTACAGGCCCGCCGCGGTGACGAGGCCGATCGGCGCGCCGCCCACGTGCACCATCGCGTAGCCCAGCACGAGCACGAGCGCGATCGCGAGGGACTCGGGCCACATGATGTAGGCCACCAGCCGGGTCACGAGCGTCATCACGCGCATCCCGAGCACGGCCGCGGTCTCCGACAGCACCGCCACGTGCCGGGTCTCGCGGCGCTCGATCCCGTAGGCGTGGACGGTGGGGATGCCGTGGATCGCGGAGAGCAGGCCCTGGGCGCGGGCGCCCATCGCGACTCGCTCGCGACGGTAGATCGGCGCCGTGCGGCGCAGGTACCAGATCGCGGCGATCACGTACATCGGCATGATGACCACGACGAGGATCAGCAGCCACGGGGACAGCAGGACCATGGAGATCATCGTGACCACGACGTAGAAGCCGACCTGGATGAGGTTCGGGACCACGTTGTTGACGGCGCGGGCGGTCACGTCGACGTCGTCGGCGACGCGCGAGAGCGCATCGCCGATGCCGGTGACCTCCATCGTCTGGGCGGGGAGGTCCAGGGCGCGGTCGATCACGTCCTCGCGCATGCCGGCCAGGACCCGCTGGCCCAGGCTCGACACGAGCGCCCAGCCGAGCGCGGACAGCACGGCCTGCAGCGCGCCGGAGAGCAGGATCAGGCCGCCCTGGCGCCACAGGTCGCCGGCGCTCGCCCCGTTCTGGACGAGGTCGACGCTCTGGCCGATCAGCCGCGGCATCCAGGCGGCCGCGGCGGCCCCGCCGATGACGACGAGCAGGGTCAGGGCGGTCGAGGCCCAGAAGACGCGCAGGCGCCGTCCCAGGTGGGCGAAGGCCGCGCCGACCGTCGCGATCGGCAGGATCTGGGCGTGCTCGTCGAGCTGCCGGCGCGCGGTCGCGTCGGCGCCGAGCAGCTCCTCGGGCTCGGCGTCCCAGTCGATCAGGGGCTGATCTGCGGTGCGGGTGGTCATCGCTGCACCATCTCCCGGTACTCCTCGAGCTCCATCAGCTCCGCATGGGAGCCGTGGGCGGTGATGCGGCCGGCACGCACGAGGTGGACCTCGTCGGCCTCCCGCAGAAGGGCAGGGGCCCGCGTGACCATGAGGGTCGCGCGGTCCTCGCGGCGGCGGTCCGCCACGAGCGCCTCCGCGATGTGCTGCTCGGTGACGGCGTCGACCGCGGTGGTCGGGTCGTGCAGCACGAGCACGGGCGCATCGGAGGCGACGGCGCGGGCCAGAGCGATCCGCTGGCGCTGTCCGCCGGACAGGTTCGCCCCGCGGTCCAGGATGCGGGTGTCGTAGCCCTCCGGCAGGATCCGCAGCAGGTCGTCGGCGCCGGCCGCCCGGAGGGCCTCGGAGGCCCAGGTGTCGTCGGAGCCGTCGGTCGCCGCGGAGGCGGGCGCCCGGGTGGCGAGCTGCTCGCGCAGCGTGCCGTCGAACAGGTCCACGACATGCGGCTCGATGAGCAGGTCCGCGCGGGTCGAGAAGCGGTCGGCGCCGCGGATCGGCGTGGAGCCGAGCGCGACCTCGCCCGCCTCCGCCCGTCCCGAGACCGCGCTGATCATGGCGTCGGCATCGCGCGCATCGGCGCAGGCGACCGCGACGACCTTCCCGTCGGGGACGGCCAGGTCGACGTCCTCGAGGCTTCCGGCGCGGACGCCGCGCAGGTGCAGGCCCCCGGTGCCGGGGCGACGCTCGCCCGGACGGGTCTCGCCCCGCTCGTCGCGGGCGGTGCGCAGATGGCCCAGCGACAGCTCCGGATCGTCGATGGTGCGCCCGAAGTCGGCCAGCAGGTCGCGCACGCGTCGGGCCGAGGTCGACATCGACGCCCACCAGACCGGCAGGCCCGACAGCCCCTGCAGCATGCCCATGTTGTTGCGGGCGACGCCGACCACCGCGATGAGGGTGCCGATGGTCAGCGCGCCGGCGAGGGTGCGCTGCGCCGCGATGATCACGACGGCCGCCATCATCGCCGCGGTCACGAGGGTCGTCAGACCGCTCGAGACGCCGGAGAAGCGGGCGTTGACGAGCGCCGCGTCGAGGGCGACCCGCGAGCGGTGACGGTACTGGGCGCGGGCACGGGCCTGCACGCCGAGGCCCTGCAGCACGCGCAGGCCGTGGACCAGGTCCGTCGCGGTCGCGGCGGCATCGGCCGCCTTGGACTGCTGGTTGTCGTAGCGCGCGGACAGCACGGGGCTGATCACGCGGATCACGACGACCATCACGATGATCCCGATGAGTGTCGCCAGGCCCAGCCAGGCATCGAGGACGGCCAGCCAGACGCCGGCGGCGAGCACGACCGCCGAGGCCGGGAAGGCCCAGGGGAGCATGTCCATCACGTCGGATGCCTTGTCCGCGTCGGAGGTCGCGATCGAGAGGACCTCCCCGGCGGGACGCTCGACCGGCTTCGAGCGCGGGTCGAGGACGGCGCCGGTCACCGCGACGCGCAGCCGGTGGCGCTCGACCATGCGCGCCTTCTGCGAGGCCCGGAACATGACGATCCACGCCCAGGTGCCCAGGATGCGCATGACGACGATCCCGGCCGCGCCCAGCAGGGTCAGCCGCAGATCGCCGCCGGCGATGCCGGCGTCGATCACGAAGCCGATGATGACGGGCACCAGCATCTCCGAGGCCTCGACCAGGAAGGAGAGGATCAGGATCCAGGGGAGCTCGCGCCGGTGCTGGCGCAGGATGGAGCGCATCACGCCGGGAGGGCGGGACGCGGGGGCGGAGGCGGCCGTCGGGGCCGGGCGGTTCAGGGGCACCGGTATATCCAACGTCCCTGCGCACGCCGTGGCAATCCGTTTTCGAGATGGCGTGGGCCACGCGACCGCGGCAGGTGAGAGGATGGGCGGGATCGTGCACCGGATCCTTGGAGGAGATCGCCCGTGAGCCGTCCCGTCGAGCTGTTCGTCGACCCCGCCTGCCCCTACGCCTGGATGACCAGCCGCTGGCTGCACCACGCGGCCGGGGTCCGCGACATCGCCCCGACGTTCTCGGTGATGTCCCTCTCCGTGCTCAACGAGGGACGCGAGCTCGATCCCGGCTACCGCGCCATGCTCGACGAGTCCTGGGGGCCGGTGCGCGTCGCGATCGCGATCGTGACGCGGCACGGCGCCGAGCCCTTCTCCCGCTGGTACACGGCCTGGGGCGAGGAATGGCATGTCGCGGACCGCAAGGAGGACCGCCGTGCCACGGCCGCCCGCGCCCTCGAGGCGGCGGAGCTGCCCGCCTCCCTGATCGACGTGTTCGACCCGGTCCCCGGCGATGAGATCGACCAGGCGTTGCGCGCCTCCCACGCACGGGCGGTCGGGATGGTCGGCGAGGACGTCGGCACCCCGGTCATCTCCTTCGGCGAGGGCACCGCCTACTTCGGACCGGTCGTCTCCCCGGCCCCGCGCGGCGAGGACGCCGGCCGTCTCTTCGACGGGGTCGAGGCGCTCGCGAGCGTCCCCGGCCTCTACGAGCTCAAGCGCACCCGCACCGGCGGCGTGGATCTCCGCTGACCCGCTCTCCCGCATCTCCGACACCGTCCCGAAAGGCGATCCCCACCATGCGTGTGCACATCGGCACTGACCATGCCGGCTTCGAGCTGAAGAACCGTCTCGTCGCAAACCTCACGGCGAAGGGCCACGACGTGGTCGACCACGGCGCCCACACCTACGAGCGCCTCGACGACTACCCGCCCTTCTGCACCGCGGTCGGCGAGGCCGTGGTCGCGCAGCCCGGCTCGCTCGGCGTGGTGATCGGCGGCTCCGGCAACGGCGAGCAGATCGCCGCGAACAAGGTCCGCGGCGTGCGCGCCGCGCTCGTGTGGAACCAGGAGACCGCGCAGCTCGCCCGGGAGCACAACGACGCCAACGTCATCTCCGTGGGTGCGCGCCAGCACAGCGAGGAGGAGCTCGAGGAGCTCATCGACCTGTTCCTCGCCGAGCCCTTCAGCGGCGATGAGCGCCATCAGCGGCGCATCGACCTGGTCGCCCGTTACGAGGAGACCGGCGGCTACGACGCTCCCGCCGCCTCCTGATGCCCGAGGGCCACACCGTCCACCGCCTCGCCGCCGCGTTCACGGAGTCGTTCGCGGGGCAGGCGGTGCGCACCTCGAGCCCTCAGGGCCGCTTCCCCGAGGCGGCCGCCGTCGACGGCTGGGTCATGACCTGTGCGGAGGCGGTCGGCAAGCACCTGTTCCTCGCGCTCGCCCCCGCGGCCGATGTCGATCCGGGCGAGGCCCCGACCCGCTTCGTGCACGTGCACCTGGGGCTCTACGGCTCATGGACCTTCCAGGCATTGCCCGGGGCCGAGGGCGTCGTCCTCCCGCATGCGATCGGTGCGCCGCGCGTGCGCGTGGGCGAGACGGAGGACCCGTCCTCCCGTGCCGTCGATCTGATCCCGCGCCCCACCGTGCGCCTGCGCGTGCAGGGACGCTCCGCGCTCGCCGATCTCACCGGTCCCACCGCCTGCGAGCTGCTGGACCACGCCGGTCGGCAGCGGATCCTCGACCGGCTGGGCCCGGATCCGCTGCGTGGCGACGCGGACCCGGAGCGCTTCGTCCACCGGGTGCTGCGATCGCGCACGATGATCGGCACCCAGCTCATGAACCAGGAGGTCGTCGCCGGGATCGGCAACATCTACCGGGCGGAGCTGCTGTTCCGGGCGATGCTGGATCCGACCGTTCCGGGCAGGGACCTCAGCGCCCCGCTGGTGCACGAGATGTGGGAGGACCTCTCCGCGCTCATGGCCTACGGCGCCCGGACCGGCCGGATCGTCACGACCGATCCCGCCCACCGGCATCTGCATGCGCGGATCATCGAGCGCTCCCGCGGCACGCGGCAGAACTCCGACGGGGATGCGGGCGTCGTCCCGCGCGAGGAGTCCTTCTACGTGTACCACCGTCAGACGCTGCCGTGCCGTCTGTGCGGCACCGAGGTGCGCAGCGCCGACATGGCGGGGCGCACCGTCTTCTGGTGCCCCCGCTGCCAGCGGGTCCGCTCGCGCCGTGCGAGCTTCACCCGCGAGCATCCCGCCGCGGCCTGGATCGGGAGCTGAACAGCCAGGCCAGCCCCAGCGCGAGGACGATCCCGTTCAGCGGGGCGATGCCGAGCCCGTATCGGCTGGACGCATAGGCCGTCACGGCCCCCAGCACGTAGGGGACCAGCGCCTGCCAGCGGATCTTCTCGGTCAGGGTGGACAGGGGCGGCTGGCCGCCGCGCCAGCGGGCGATCCAGTCGCCGATCAGCACGCCGCCCAGCGGCGGGATCAGCACGCCCAGCCAGCTGAGGTAGCCCACCAGATGCCCTTCGACGCCGAGAAGCGCGAGGATCGTGCCGATCACGACGCCGCCGACGATGAAGGGGCCCTTCCGCGGGGAGCTCGCGATCTCCGCTCCCGCGACGCCGAAGGCGTAGGCGGCGTCGGCGTTGGACTTCCACAGGTTGCCGAACAGGAAGAACAGGCCCCACAGGATCATGCCCATGCTGAGCAGCAGCGTCGTGAAGTCGCCCTCGCCGAAGGCGAGGGCGGCCACGGCGCCGAAGAACACCATGAGCCCGTTGCCGATCACGAAGCCCATGCCGCAGGCGAGGACGGCGTCGCGGCCGCGGCGCGCGAAACGGGTCCAGTTCGCGGCCTGCGTCCCTGCGGACGCGAAGGTGCCCACGACGGTGGTGACGGCCGCAGCCCAGGTCATCGAGGTCGTCGGGGCGATCTCGAACATGCCGGAGATCCCGCCGACCTCGGCGAAGGCCCTCCCCGTGATCCAGAAGGCGAGGATCAGGATGAGCGGGGTGGAGATGAGGGAGACCCAGTACATCCCCTCGTAGCCGTACAGGGCGGTGAGCATCATGAGAGCGGAGACCGCGATCATCACCAGCGCCGGGGCCAGGCGCCCCTCCCAGCCGAAGGCGAGGGCGGTCATCTGGCCGATCGAGCCGACCGCGACGCCGTACCAGCCGACCTGGGTGCCGCCCAGCAGCAGGGAGACGACCTTGGAGCCGGCGGTGCCGAAGGTGTACCGGGACATGACCACGGTGGTCAGGCCCGTGCGGGCGCCGAGGAAGCCGATCGCGGCGACGTAGACGCCGAGCACGAGGGAGCCCACCGCGAGGACGGCCAGGAACTCCGCGAAGGGGAAGGCCGCGCCGATGCTCGCCCCGGCCATGAGGGTCGGCGCGAAGACGGTGAAGCCGATCAGGACCACGCTGATGGAGACGACGCCGCGACGGGCGGCGGCGGGGACGGGGGTGACCGGGTAGTCGGGGTCGACGACCTCGGTGCTCATCGGCCGAGCTCCGCGGTCTCCACGCCGATGTCCTCGCTCCAGATCTCGGGGCGCTCGGCGATCATCCGCTCCATGAGGGCGATGCACTCCGGATCGTCGAGGACGTCGACGACGACGCCGCGCTCCCGCAGCAGGGACTCCGACATCTCGAAGGTGCGGTTCTCGCCGACCACGATGCGCGGGATCTCGTACAGCAGGGCCGTGCCGGCGCACATGATGCACGGCGACAGGGTCGTGTACAGGACGCTCTCGCGGTAGACGCTCGCCCGCAGACGCCCGGCCCGCTCGATGGCGTCGGTCTCGCCGTGCAGGATCGCGGAGCCCTTCTGGACGCGCTGGTTGTGCCCGGCGGCGAGCACCTCCCCGTCGTGGACGAGGACGGCGCCGATCGGGACCCCGCCCTCCTCCCAGCTCTCACGGGCCTGCTCGATCGCGAGGCCGAGGAATCGCCGGTCGTCCTCAGGGGTCGGGGTCCAGGTCATGGGGATGCTCCTTGTCAGGGGGTACGGGCGGGCCGGGAGCATCGTACGACCGTCCCGAGGGCTTCCGGCGCGTAGCCTGGTCCGATGACCACATCCGTGACCGACGCCTCGGTGCATCGTGCGCCGCTGCGCGAGCTGGACCCCGTGACCCTGTACCGGATGATCCGCCTGCGCCAGGACGTGTTCGTCCTCGAGCAGGGGATCACGGAGGCGGACCTGGACGGGCGCGAGCTCGAGGAGGGCGCCGAGCTGCTGTGGATCGAGCAGGAGGGGGAGGTGCTCGGGCAGCTGCGGATCCTCGCGGAGCCGGACGGCGCCCTGCGGATCGGCCGCCTCGCCGTGCGCGCGGATGCGCGGCGGGGCGGCCTCGGCCGGCGCCTGATGGCCCGCGCGATCGCGCTCGCAGGGCCGGGCAGGCTCGTGCGGATCGACGCGCAGGCCCACCTCGAGGACTGGTACGCCTCCCAGGGGTTCCAGGTCACCGGACCCCTGTTCCTCGAGGCCGGCATCGAGCACGTCCCGATGCAGCTGCGGGCGGGCTGATCAGCCCAGCAGGAGGTGCAGCGCCCACGGCCACGCGAGCAGTGCGAGCCCGATCGCGAGCCCGATCGCGTCCGCCCGGCCGACGGGGCTCGGCACGGCGATGGTGCGATGCTCGGCGCTCGCGAACCCGCGGGCATCCATCGCGAGGGCCTGCTGCTGCGCGCTCCGGAGGGTGTCCACGAGCAGGGCGAGCGTGGCGGAGGCGAGCAGCCGCGGATCGCGGCGGGTGCCCAGCCCCCGCAGCTCGCGGGCCGTCAGGATCCGATCCCACTGCTGGCCCAGGTGGCCGATCCGCACGAGTGCTGCGACTCCCGCGGCGACCGGCCTGCCGGGAGCGCGCAGGTGCAGCCGCAGGGCATCGCCGAGGGCGGTCACGTCCACGGAGGCGAGGGCGAGGACGCCGGGAGAGACGAAGACGGTGATCCGCAGCGCCTCCTTCGCTCCGAGCAGCCAGGCGGGTCCGGACAGGGGTGCGAGCGGGGACAGCAGCGCCGTGGTCCAGGCGAGCGCGGCGGCGGACAGGAGCACGGGGGCGAGCCGCACCGCGGCCCCGCGCAGGGAGCGGACCGCGAGCGGGGACAGCAGCAGCACCGGCAGCAGGGCCGCCAGGCCGATCTGCCAGCTGCTGATCCCGAAGGAGCCGATCGCCGCGAGCAGTCCGATGGCACTCAGCACGAGCGGGTTGCAGGCATCGGCCGGGGTCCGTCGTCCGGGCCGCGGGACGGGGCCGATCGCCCGGGAGGGGCTCGTCGACGTCTCCGCGGAGACGGGGCCCAGGGCGAGGTGGGCACCCGCCCGGGCGACCAGACGCGGGTCGTGGGTCGCGGCGATCACGGCGCATCCGCGGGCGGCGGCCTCCTCGAGGAGGTCCAGCACCGCGGCATGGTGCGTATCGTCCAGCCCGACGGTCGGCTCGTCGAGCACCAGCAGCGTGGGGCGCCGGGCGAGGGCGGCGACGATCGAGAGGCGTCGCTGCTCGCCGCCGGAGAGGGTGAACGGGTTCGCGTCCGCGAGATGCTCGAGGCCGGCCCGGGCGAGCAGCGTCTCGGAGGAGGCCTCCGCGCGGACGGTCGAGGCGATGAAGGAGTGCTCGGGCTCCTGCGGCACGAAGGCGACGGCGCCGGGGCGGCGCACGGTGCCCGCCGCGGGCGCCTCGAGGCCGAGGAGCACGCGCAGCAGCGTGGTCTTGCCGGTCCCGCTGGGACCCGTGAGCACGCCCAGGGTCCCCGCGCGCAGGGCGAGGGAGAGATGCTCGTGGAGGATCGGTCCATCCTTCCCGCGACGGCGGATCGCGACGTCCTCGAGCGCGGCGACCTCGACCCCGTCCACGGTCGTGACGGGTGCAGGGCCGGGCGGCTCCGCACGGGGGAGGACGACGGCCCCGGGCGGCCCGTCGGCGAGGATCCTCGCCTGCGGCCCGAGCAGCACGACCCGGTCCACATGGGGCAGCCAGCGTGCCGTGTCGTGGTCGGCGATGACGAGGGTGCGCCCGCGCGCCGCAGCGAGCAGCGCGGAGGTCGCGGCATCGGCCGTCGCCGCATCGAGCATCGCGAGCGGCTCGTCCAGGAGCAGCACCTCGGGTGCGGTCGCGAGGGAGCCGGCGAGGGCGACCCGCTGCTGCTGGCCTCCGCTGAGGGTGAAGGGGGACGCGGAGGCGGGCACGTCCACCTGCGCCGCGTCCAGGGCAGCGGCCGCGGTCCGTGCGATCACGGCCCGGTCCAGCGCCGCGTTCTCGGGCCCGAAGGCGGTGTCCCGGCCCACGCTCGCCCCGACGAGGGCATGGATGCTGTGCTGGAGGAGCAGGGCGCGGGCCCCGGGGCGTCCCGGGCCCTCGGCCGTTCCGCTGAGGTCGCCGGTCTCCGGGTCGAGGAGCCCCGCGAGGGCGAGCAGCAGCGTCGACTTCCCGCTGCCGCTCGCCCCGGTGAGCAGGACCCGCTGGCCGGCCGGCACGTGGAGGGTGACGTCCTCCAGGGTGGGCTCGCGCCGGGTCGCCGGACGCCAGCTGAGCCCGGCCAGACGCAGGTCCGCGGCGGCGGTCGTGGTCACGCTCATCAGACGCGACGGGCGCGCTCGCGTCCGGCGCCGAAGGGATCCAGCGCACCCGTCGCGGCGAGGGCGCGGACGGCAGCGTGGCCGAGCGCACCGCCCAGCACGACGCCGGAGATCGCCATCGCCGCGAGAAGAAGGAGCGCGAAGCCCCAGCCCATCTCGCCGTAGTAGGCGAAGCGCTCGTAGACCCATTCGAGGCTCGTGGCGAGCAGGCCCGCGAGCATGGCCACCGGCAGTGTGAAGCGCCGGTAGGCCAGGAGCGCGAAGCCCAGCTCGACCCCGCCGCCCTGCACGATCCCGGAGATGATCGTGCCCCAGCCCCACTGGCCGCCCAGCAGCATCTCCAGGGCGGAGGCGATCAGCTCGGCGCCGATCGCCGCGCCGGGGCGGCGGACGACGAGGGCGGCGATGACGGCCGGCAGGATCCAGATCCCGGCGAGAAGGCCCTCAGCGGGCTTGAACGCGGCGGTGAGCGGGCTGATCAGGCTGTAGAACGCGCCGTACCCGAGGAACGCGACGCCGAAGGCGGCTCCGATTCCCGCGGTCACGACCAGGTCGATCGTCCGGAACCGGGGGCGGGCGGCCTCTGCGGTGGTGGTCATCATGGTCTCCTTCCCGAGATGGAAGGGGCGCGGCGCAGGACCGCGCGAGAAATCCCGACTCCCTACGCCGGTGCGAGCCGGATCAGGTTCGAGGGTCTGCGCCTGTGCGCACTCTCAGCACCCTTGCGGTGCTCCCCTGTCAGCGGATGACCCTGGAAGCATACCCCGTCAGCGACGAGCCCGGATCGCCTGGTCGATCGCGAGCGCGGTCCGCTCGGGGTCCACGGGGGAGAGCAGGTAGTGGGTCTGCCCGCGGCCGATGATCTCGACCATGGTGCCGGGCGCGGAGACCTGCATCCGGTAGCGGGCCTGGACGTCCTCGGGGGTGCGCACGGGCCGTCCCGCGACGACGCGGCGCTCGCCGGGCTCGCCGACCATGACCCGGCCTGCGGGCCTCCCCAGCGGCCCGACGGTCACGCCGAGGGAGCTGCTGGGGATCTCGCGCAGCTGCACGGTGCGGAAGTCCGCGAGGGGCCAGGGCCTCTGCGGCCAGAAGCCGCCGCGGGACACGGTCACGCCGTGCTCGTCGACGATGAACCGCGTCCACAGCCGGGACCAGGACCACAGGGCCATCAGCGCGATCACGGCGGCGATCAGCACTGCGAGCAGGGGCGGGATGGTGGTGGACGCGCTGCGGCCCAGCACGAGCATGATGACGGACATCGCCGCGGTCAGGCCCACGCGCGTCCAGCCGAGGACTCCGGGCCGGGTCCTGCCCACGTAGAACGGCGGATCGGGTCTGCTCACCAGATCCGCACCCGATCGGCGGGGTCGAGGTAGAGGGCGTCGCCCGGGGTCAGCGAGAACGCCTCGTGGAAGGCGTCGATGTGCCGGACGGACGTGTTGCAGCGGAACTCGGCCGGGGCGTGGGGGTCCGTCGCGAGGCGCCGGATGGCCTCCTTCTCTCGGTTCTTGCTGCGCCAGACGGTGGCCCAGGACAGGAAGATGCGCTGCAGCCCGGTGAGCCCGTCGAGGACGGGGGCATCGGCCCCGGCGGTCGCCTGGTAGGCCTTCACCGCGATGGACAGCCCGCCCAGATCGCCGATGTTCTCGCCGATCGTGAGCGCCCCGTTGACGTGGTGGGTCTCGTCGAGGTCCCGCGGGGTGAGGGCGGAGAACTGGTCGATCAGCCGACCGGTCCGCTCCTCGAAGGCGCTCCGGTCCTGCGCGGTCCACCAGGAGCGCAGGTTCCCGTCGCCGTCGTACTTCGAGCCCTGGTCGTCGAAGCCGTGCCCGATCTCGTGGCCGATCACCGCGCCGATGCCGCCGAAGTTCACGGCATCGTCCGCCGCGGCGTCGAAGAACGGGGGCTGCAGGATCGCCGCGGGGAACACGATCTCGTTGCGGCCGGGGTTGTAGTAGGCGTTGACCGTCTGCGGGGTCATGTGCCATTCGTGCTCGTCGATCGGGCCGCCGACCTTGGCGTACTCGAAGGCGGCGTCGAAGCGACGGCTCGCTCGCACGGTCGCGACGACGTCGGAGGGATCGATCTCGAGGCCCTCGTAGTCGCGCCAGCGCTCGGGATAGCCGACCTTCGGCGTGAAGCGGGCCAGCTTCTCGAGCGCGCGGCCGCGGGTCTCCGGGGTCATCCAGTCGAGCTGCTCGATGGAGGCGCGGTAGGCGTCCAGGAGGGCGCTGACCAGCCGGTCCATGCGCTCCTTGTGCTCCGGCGGGAAGTGGCGGGCCACGTATTCGCGGCCCACGTCGAAGCCGGCCACGCCTTCGACGAGGGCGACTGCGCGCTTCCACCGCTCGCGCAGCTCCTCCGCGCCCGAGAGCGTGCGCCCGCCGAAGTCGAAGTCCTCCTCGACGAAGGCCGAGGAGAGGTACGGGGCGTAGGAGGAGACGGTGTGCAGGGCGAGCCAGGTGCGCAGCACGGCGAGGTCCGTCTCGGCGAAGACCGCATCCGCGGCGCGCACGAACTCGGGCTGGCCGACGGAGACGACGGCGAAGGCCTCGGCGGGGGCGCCGGTGCCGCGCACGAAGGCGTCCCAGTCCAGCAGCGGGGCGAGCTCGGCCCGGGCCGCCTCGTCCATGGGGTTGTCGGACTTCTCGCGGTCGCGCACGCGCACCACGTCCACGTGGGCGGCGGCGAGCCGGGTCTCGAAGTCGAGGACCGCGCGGGCCTGGACCTCGGCCTCTCCGAGGACGAGGCCCTCCCGCCCCGGCAGCGAGGCCAGGGTCGCCAGGCGGGCGAGGTGGCCCTCGTAGGCCGTGCGGATCTCCGCGTAGGCGTCCTCGCGGTAGTAGGACTCATCGGGCAGGCCCAGCCCGCCCTGGTGGATCTTGACCTGGTAGCGGGTGGAGTCGCGGTCGTCGGTCCACACGTAGGCGTGCAGCAGGGAGGTGCCGGCGTCGGGAGCGGCCATCAGCTCGGTGAGGGCGGAGCGGTCGGCGGCACCGGTGATCGCGGCGAGCAGCGGCTCGAGCGGCGCGGCCCCCTGGGCCTCGATCGCCTCCTCGTCCATGAAGGCGCGGAAGACGGCGCCGATGCGCGAGGTCTCCGGAGCGTCCTCGATGATCGCGCGGACCCGCTCCTCGGAGAGGTCCCGCAGACGGAGGAACTCGCCGTCGCCGGAGCGGTCCGCGGGGATCCGGTGCTCCCGCAGCCAGCGTCCGTTGACGTGGCCGAAGAGGTCGTCCTGGGGGCGGACGGCCTCGTCGGTCCAGGCGAGGTCGAGGCCGGAGGGCAGGGCGGATGCGTCGTTCATCGGTGAGAGCGCTCCTTGGGCGTGGGGGTCAGAGGACGAGCAGGGACATGGTCAGGGTGAGCAGGCCGATGCCCAGGGGCGCGTACGCCCAGGGGGAGGAGATGCGCTCGGCAGGGCTGTGACGCTGCAGCACGAGGGTCGACAGACCCGTCCCGATGGACAGCACCACGGTCGCGACGAGCATCGCCGGGGAGAGGATCAGGAGGATGGTCGCACCCAGCTGGAAGGCGACCGTGCCGACGACGTCGAGCACCCGCATCGTCATGCTGCGGCGCACGCTCACGCCCTCGTTCAGGAGGGTCGCGATCGCGTTCTTCGACCATTCCCCCGGGCGGGCGATCAGCCGACGGGTGCGCAGGGTCTGCACGGTCGTGAGCGCGATCCACACCAGGGCCGTGCCGGCGCCCACCCAGAGGGCCAGCGCGCCGAGCCGGTCGCCGGGCCAGAGCAGGGTCGCGGCCCACACGGCGGCCAGGCGCAGGACCTCGTCGACGATGCTGCGCACGGCGAGGAGCCCCGGGTTCACCGCGAGCTGGGTGCGGGTGCGGGCGACGAACAGGCTCGTCGCGACGAGCACGACGAGCTGCAGGCCGCCCAGGGAGATGCCCAGCAGCAGGACCAGCGGACTGCTGGGCTGCGCGGCGAGGACCCCGACCATCAGGAGCACGCCGATCGCGGGGAGCACGAGGGAGACGACCGACAGGGCCGGGACGAGGGTGCGCACGACGTCCGCGCCGGTGGGCGCGTGGTCGTGTCCGGTGTGGTCGTGCGGGTCGCCGCAGCCGCAGGAATCGGCGGCCGCCGGCGGCGGGGTGATGGGGGTCGACATGGAGCTCCTTCGGTGTGGCTCCAGCCTACCGGTGCCCTCCTGCGTGTCCTCCACGACACCTGCACACCTGTGACCTGGAGCGCTTCGAGGAATGTGGAACGATGGACCGGTGAACACGAAAGAGCAGGCGGGGCCGGGTGCCGGCCTGGATGCGGCGCAGCGCGATCGAGCGCTCGGCGTCGTGATCGCCGCTGCGACGGGGGATGCCCTCGGGGCGCCCTACGAGTTCCAGGCGCCCATCCCTGCCTCCGACGACGTGGCGATGACCGGAGGCGGCGTCCTGGGCTGGCAGCCCGGGGAGTGGACCGACGACACCGCCATGGCCGTCGTGCTGCTCGAGGCGGTCGCCCCGATCGGGACGGGCTTCCTCGACGAGGAGGTGCTGGACCGCGTCGCCCGCGGCTGGTTCTCCTGGTCCATGAGCACCCCGGACATCGGCGCGCTCACCTCGACGGTCATGCGCCGGGCGAGCGAGGTCGCGCTCGCGGCGGGCCGCACCGTCCCGACGGCCGCGGACTTCCGCACCGCGGCGCTGCACGCCCACGAGGACCTTCCGCAGATCGCCGGGAACGGCGCGCTCATGCGGACCCATGCGGCCGTGCTCCCGCACCTCCGGGCCGGGGACGACGAGCTGCAGGCCGCGATCGAGGCGGTCTGCCGCCTCACCCACGTGCACGTCGACGTCGTCGACGCCTGCCTGCTGTGGGGGTTCGCTGTCCGCGCCGCCGTGCTCACCGGCGAGGTCGACGTCCGCCGAGGTCTGGGGCGTCTCGCCCCGGAGCGCCGCGCACTGTGGGAGCTGCGGATCGAGGAGGCGGAGACGGCCGAGCCCCCGGTCTTCGGCCGCAACGGCTGGGTCGTGCACGCCTTCCAGGCGGCGTGGTCGGCGATCCACCATGCGGGGCCGATCCCGCGGGACAAGTTCGCCCGCCGGGACCATCTGGTCGCCGTGCTCGAGGCGGCGGTGCGGGCGGGGTACGACACGGACACGGTCGCCTGCATCGCGGGCGCGCTGATCGGCGGCGCCGTGGGAGAGCGGGCCGTGCCCCCGGAATGGCGACGGGTCCTGTCCGGCTGGCCCGTGTACGAGGCCCCGGACCTCGTGCGCCTCGCGGAGACGGTGATCGGCTGATGCGGGTGGTCAGCTGGAACGTGCGCGGCATGCGCGATGATCTGCGCGCCCTCATCGACACGGTGCGTGACCTCGAGCCCGATCTGCTGCTGCTGCAGGAGGCGCCGCAGGTGATCGTGCCGACCGCGCGGCTGCGCTGGCTCGCGCGCCGGATGGGGCTCGAGGTCCTCGTGGGCGGCCGGCTGTGCCGGGGCCTGGCGATCCTGGCCTCTGCGGAGACGGCCGGGCAGGTCATCCGGCGCGGTCTCACCCCGGTGCCCCAGCGTCTGACCGACGCGAACTCCGTCTTCCCGCGCGGCATCGCGGCCGTGCGCCTGTCCGTGCCCGGCGGCGGGGAGCTCGTCGTCGCGAACCTCCATCTCGCCCTCGACGAGGAGCATCGGGCCATCCATGTCGGCCGGGCGCTGGAGCTCGTCGGACGGGCCGGTGCGCCCGTGATCATCGGCGGCGACCTCAACGAGCGGCCCGAGGCCCCGGCGTTCCGCGCGCTCACGCGCGTGCTCGCGGATCCGGCGGCGGCCGCGGCGGAGCCCACCTTCCCGGCCCGTCGGCCGAGCGCCCGCATCGACGCCCTGCTCACGACCCCGGGGATGGCGGTGCGCCGCAGCGAGGTCGTCACGTGCACGGCCGGGGTGAGCGCGGCCCGGCTCGCCGGCGCGACCGACCACCTGCCCGTCCTGCTCGACGTCAGCCTTCGGCCGGCGTCGCGCGGAGCCTGAGCCCGGTCCGCATCTCGACCTCCTGGTCCTGCCCGCCCACATGGCGGACGAGGACCCGGTCCTCTCCGGTGCCGACGACGGTCAGCTGGGTCCGGTAGGCCTCCAGCGCGGCCCGGACGGCTGCGAGGAATCCGGGCTGCTCGCGCCAGACGAAGCCCGGGGGCGCGGTGTCGCGGGGCTCGGAGGACGCCTCGATCATCGGGACGCCGGCGGCCGCGCAGGCGGCAGCGGTCACATGATGGGCCCGCACGTGGTCGGGATGCCCGTAGGTGCCGGCGTCGTCGTAGCCGATCACCGCGTCCGGGGCGAGCTCGCCGATGAGGGCGGCGAGATCCGCCGATTCCTGGGCGAGGTCGCTGCGGGAGAAGCTGTCGGGGCCCGCGGTGGGGGAGGGTCCGGCGAGCCCTTCGCGCACCCAGGTCATGCCGGAGTCGCGGTAGCGGCGGGGGGATGCGCCGGGGGCGAGCGCCGGGGGCTCGCCGAGCATGTGGCGGCGGCTGATCCCGAGGGCGCGCGCGGCGGCGTCGATCTCTGCGGCGCGCACGGCTTCGAGCGGTTCGGTCGAGCCGGGCGGGATGGCGCCGGGGACGATCTCGCCCTCCTCCCCGCGGGTCGCGGTGACGAGCTCGACGCGCACGCCGCGGCTCGCGAGATCCGCGATCAGGGCACCGGTCGCGAGGGACTCGTCATCGGGGTGGGCGTGGACCAGCAGCACGCGGCGGGCCGAGCCGAGCAGGGACCAGGGCGCGAGCCCGGCGTAGATCCCGGCGAGCTGCTCCGCGCTCGCGTCCCAGGTCCGGGTCAGCGCGAAGGCCCGGGCCGAGGCGCAGGCCTCCGCGTACCTCTCCGGGTCCGCCAGCAGCGAGGCGACGGCCTCCGCCCAGACGTCCGGGTCGCGGCTGGGCAGGACGATCCCGCCGGGTCCGATGGCCTCCTGGACCCCTCCGGCGCAGGTCCAGGCGATGACCGGGGTGCCGCTGGCCTGCGCTTCGAGGGCGACCAGGCCGAATGTCTCCGACCAGCTGGTCAGCAGCAGGATCCCCGCCTCGCGCATGAGGGCGGCGAGGCCCTCGCGGTCCTGGGAGCCGGCGAGCTCGACGCGATCGGCGACATGGAGCTGCGCGGCGAGGTCCTCGAGCTCGGCCCGGTAGTCCTGGAAGTCCTCGGACACTCCACCGGACAGGACCAGCCGGGCATCGTCCACGGGGGCGAGGCGCGCGAGGATCTCGAGGGCGAGGTCGGGGGCCTTGAGCGGCTGCAGGCGGGCGGCGAACAGCAGGGTCGGGTGCAGGCGGCGCGTCTGCGGATCTCCTGCGGGGGAGAAGCGCTCCACGTCCACGCCCGGGCGCACGATCCGGATGCGGGAGGCGTCCACGTCGTATCGCTCCTGGATGGTCCGGGCCTCGGCCTGGGAGACGGCGATCACGAGATCGGACTCGCGGGCGACGAGGCGCTCTCCGGGGATGCGGCCGGAGGACTCCGCGGGTTCGCCGGCCTCGAGGCCGGTCGCGTCCTGCGGCGCGGCCACGGAATGGAAGGACTGGAGGTGCGGGATGCCGAGCTCCCGGGCGATCGGGAGGGCGGCGACGCCGCTGAACCAGTGGTGGGAATGGATGACGTCGGGAAGCTCCCCCGTGCTCAGATGGGCGCGCAGGTCCTCGCGGAAGGGGTCGATGGCCTGCTCCATCAGGCTCTTCGCAAGAGGGGCGGCGGGCCCTCCGTCGAGGTGGTGCAGCCGCACTCCGGGGGCGACCTCGACGATCGCGGGTGCGGCCGGATCCGCGCGACGGGTGAAGAGGTCGACCCGGTGCCCGGCCCGGGCCAGGGCCAGGGACTGCTCGAGCACGACGACGTTCATGCCCCCGGCGTCGGCTCCTCCAGGGGACTCCAGGGGGGAGGTGTGCACGGACACGACGGCGATGCGCAGAGGCTCGGACATGGAGACATCCTAGGCAACCCGGGGCGATGCGATGTCTCGCCGGTCACCGACATGTTCGCTGGTGACGAAAAGACGCCCTGCGGAGGCTTCGAACCATTGCACGGTGGACGTGACTGGCTAGCCTGCTGGATATGAACACGCTTGCGACGCTGGACTGGGCCGCGTACAACGCCTCGGCCGCGGGGCGGCCCGCGCGCCGGATCGTGGCACGCGCGATCCTCGCCGCCGGCGGGGACGGCAGCGGCAAGGTGGCGCTGGACATCGGGGCGGGCGCCGGCGCGGATTCCCTCGAGTTCGCGCGCCGCGGCTGGACGGTCCATGCCTACGACACGGACGAGACGCTCTCGCATCGGCTGGTCGAGAACCGCCGCATGAGCGGCGAGGTCGTCTTCCATCACGCGGACGCCTCCGCGGAGGAGGCCTTTCCCACGGCTGATGTCATCTACTCCTCCGATGCCCTGCCGATGCTCGGGCCGGAGGGACTGGCCCGCACCTGGCCGCGCCTGGTCGAGGCGCTGCGTCCGGGAGGGGTGATGGCGGTGGACCTGTTCGGCGAGGAGGACACCTGGGCGGAGCGCCCGGATGTGGCGACCCTCTCGACCGCGCAGATCGAGGAGATGTTCTCCCGTTTCCAGGTGCTGGACCGGCAGGTCCGCAACGAGGACGGCCGCTTCTGGGACGGGAAGAAGCACTGGCACGTCATCACGATCCTGGCGCGGAAGCGGACGGGCGCGTAATCTCGTCCTCCCGTGCCCGACCAGGGCACCTCGGACCTGGGAGGTCCCGATGCGCCAGCGCTGGTACTCGGTCGTCGTGGACGCGCGCGACCGCTGAGGGAGCGGATCAGCCCCCGGGCGCGGCGCCGCGGCCAGGACGCGGCGGATGATGACGCGGCGCGGCGATGCGGACGCTCAGACCGTAGGCGTTCCTCCACTCCACGGAGCTGCCCGTCGGGGTGGTCGGGTCGCCGGTGACGGAGGTGGTCCATCCGCCGGTCTCCTTCGTGTAGTTGGCGGCGGCATCGAGGGCCTGGGCGTTGGCGAGGGTGGAGGGGCCGCCGTCGGCCGCGCGACGGATGTGATCGACCTGGTTGGCGGTCGCGTTGGAGTAGGGGGCGGCGCTGATCGCCTGACGAGCCAGCGCGAGATCGCGGACCGCGGCGGGGAACGCCCGGGAGGTCGACTCGACGGCCTGGATCTCCCCGGAGGCAGGATGGGTGAAGGCGCGACGCAGCTGCGCGGTCGCGATCGCGTCGGCGCCGCGACGACCGGCCTCCTGCGCGCTGCCCGGGTCGGGCAGTCGGGAGTCCTCCCCGGTGAGCATGCGGCTCAGATGATGCGCGGGCAGGGTTCCGTACCCGGACAGGGACGCGAGCTCGTTCCCGTCCTCGGGTGCGAGGAGGGAGGTGACGTTCATGATCAGGGTGACCATGACCCGAGGTCCCTGGGCGCGTGCCCGGGGCGGGTCCAGCCGCGGCGGCGGCCCCAGGGGGTCCGGGCCGCGGGCGGCGCCGAGGGGGCCGAACGCTCCGATCGGTGCGTCCTGGTGCGCGGCACGGACCGCGGCGAGGGTGGTCTCGGCCTGGGCCCGACCGTCCCCGTGCAGGCGCGCGACCATCGCGTCGAGCTCTCGCCGTGCCCGGGCCGGCAGCTCCGGGACCGGAAGCGGCTCGTCGGGGTCGACGAACTCTGCACCGGGCTCGTCGGGACCGTACCGGGCACGGGCCTGGTCCTCGCTCATGACGTGCGGCGGGGGAGGCGGCACGAGGCCGGAGCCGACGGAGGGCGGGATGACGGGCCGGTCGGTGAGGCCGTCCTCGTCCACGATCCCGTGGACCGCAGCCCTGAGGAAGCCGTCGTGCTCGGGGTCGATCCGGCAGGTCGCCAGGTCGCAGAACATGTTTACCGCCTCGACCAGCGCATCCGCTCTCGCGGCGCCGATCGGGATGCGGGACCCGGCCGCGCGCATCGACTCGGCGACGGCCTGGACGGTCTGGTGGATCTGCGCGCCGTGGACGGCGGGCAGCACGGCGGTGATGCGCGCCATCCCGTCCCGGATCGGGGTCAGCTTCACGTACCGGCCCCGTGCTGCCGCGATCGCGCGGTCGATCGATGCGGACCGGGAGGTGTTCTCCTCGATGATCTCCCTCACCCGGGCCCGGACCCGCACGGCCCCGGTGCCCTCGATGCTCGCGTAGTCGTCCGTGGACAGGACCTCGTCGACCAGGGCGCACGTCGCCGCAGACTCCGTCCCCAGGGTGCTCGCGATCGCGGAGGCAGAGGCCTCCGGCAGACGCCCTGCGGCTTTCGCGCGGAGCAGGCGGGGGAGATGCCGGGCGGTACGGCGCGCGGCGGCGAGGTCACGGCTGGTCTTCTCCCGGGAGGTGCGCCGCGCGAGCGCGAGATCCGCGACCGCGGATCCCGCATCCGCGTGGCCGCGGTCGGCGATGATCCGCGACTCCGCCTCGAGCATGAGCCGGTCCTCGATGGCGCCGAGCATCACCCGCAGCCGTCCCAGCCCCGCGAGCTGCCCCAGCGCCTCCTGCGGGGTGTCCGGCGGCATGTCCGGGACGCTCGAGGCCGCGCCCGGGGGCTCGAGCATGCCGGTCCGGAACGACTCGGCGATCTCGACCAGCATCCCGAGCACCTGCGGGGAGTCCTCGACGGCCCTGACGACCTCGTCCAGGCGCCTGGTGAGGGCCTGGCGCTCGAGCAGGCGTGCGAGCTCCTCGGGCCAGCCCTCGGGAACGGCGTCTTCCGCGGGATTGGCGAGGACGGCCGCGGCGGCGAGGCAGGCCTCGAGATCGAAGCCGTCCTCCTCGTCGAGCTCGTCGAGGCCGCCGACGCGGTTCAGGGGATGATCCTCCGCGCACATCTCCTCCCACACGGAGTCCGTCGGCAGCACCACACTCCCGGCGTGCGCGAGCGGTCCGGCGGCGGCGTCCTCGCCGCCCCCGGCCCGCTGCGCGTCACCGATGAGATCCATGCCCCGATTTTACCCGTCATCCGCCCATTCCTCCAGGCCTCCCGTAGCATTCCTCGAATATGTGGAAAACTGCTTCATGGGGAGGACATGCGGAGGGGATATCCGGACGGGATCTGTCCTCGAGCATCGTTCCATCGTCCTGGTCCAGGGAGAAATAGGGAAAGGACTGCTTCGTATGTCGGACCCTCGTGATATTGCTCTGGAGCGGCCGTTGCGACGAATTCCGGAACGGCCCGTCAGCGCGGACCGATCGATCCCAGCACCCGGTCCCGGATCCGGGCCCTGCGCCCCTCGGCCATCGCCAGGTGCGTCATCGCGAGCGAGCCGAGCTGCCAGGCGGTGTCGGGCGGCGTCCGGCGCAGGGCGTAGCGTCGCAGGGCGCCGCGCAGAGCTCGCTGGCCATGTGCGCCGTCGAGGCACCGCGCCAGCGCGAGCGCGTCCTCGAGTGCCGTGTTCGCTCCATGGCCCAGATTCGGCGTCATGGCGTGCGCCGCGTCGCCGATCAGCACCACATGGTCCCGCACCGGGATCGTGATCGGCGCCGTCGCGATCCCGTGCACGACGGTCCGCTCCGGGGACGCGGCGGCGAGGACCTCGTCGACATGGTCGAACCTGCCGCCCGCCACGGTGCGGAGATGGGCGAGATCCCCCGCGACCGAGGACGCCCGGTGCTCGGGCAGAGCGGCGAACCAGTTGGTGCCGCCGAGGGCCAGCGGGGTGATCCCGAACAGCCAGGACCCGCCCCAGGTCTCGGAGATCTCCGGAGGGGGCTGCGGGGTGACGCCCCGCAGGACCGTCACCCCGTGCCGGCGGGCGCGGGCACGGTCCGCGACGCCGCCCCATCCCGAGCGCCGCACGAGCGAATGGAGCCCGTCAGCGCCCACCAGCACGTCTGCGGCGGCGAGCTCCGGTCGCACGTCCCGGACGCGTCGCTGCTCGCGCCGGACGGAGGCGGGGATCGCGGCGCGCAGGATCGCCGTGAGATCGGTGCGCGGCACGAGCAGAGCGCCGCCGGCGGGGACCTGGGCGAGGACGCGCCCGTCGGTCCCGCGGATCACTCCCGTGCGCGGCGCCGCGGAACGCCTCCGCACCTCGTCGAGGACCCCCAGCTCGGCGAGGGCACGCTGCGCGGCAGGGAAGATGCCGAGCGAGGTGCCGAGGGCGGGAGGCGAGAAGTCCTGGTCGACGAGCGTCACCTCCGCTCCGGAGCGGGGGAGGAGAGCGGCGGCGGCGAGACCGGCGACGCCGGCGCCGAGGATGCGGATCCGAGCGGTCATGACCCGACCCTAGACGCCGCCGGCTTGACGCGCGCGGCGGGGCATGCGAATCTTGCCCGCGGCGGCGACCCACCGCCCAGCGGACCGCGGGCCCCGGCCCCGCGGGAACCCGCGAAGGGGAGCGGATCCTCGGGTCCCGGACGCCATGCTTCGTGCCCAGCGCTCGGCCGCAGGCACGCCGGGGGTGCGCGCGGCCGCCGAGGGAACGAGATGACCCGCAGCAGCGACCTGAAGAAGCTCGTGCGCGCCCGCATGGCCCGCACCGGCGAGACCTACACGAGCGCTCGCGCCGCGCTCCTCGCGCAGGAGGCGGTCCGCCCGGGACAGGATCCCGCGGAGACCCGGGCCCGCGCCGAGCACGAGAAGCTCATCCGGCCCTTCCTCCGCGACGGGCGGCTGCTCTCGGTCCCCGCGAGGCGCCGCGCCCGCACCGCCGTCATGATCGAGGTCCTGGCCCGGTTCGAGCCGGGACGGGACCACACCGAGCCCGAGGTGGGTGCGATCCTCGAGGGCCTGCACCCGGATGTCGCGTACCTGCGGCGCGAGCTCGTGGACCTCGGCTACCTGCGGCGCGAGATCGACGGGAGCGCATACCGCCTGGCCGACCGGGTGCCCGTCCGCACCGGGAACATGGCGCAGGAGACGACCGCATGGGAGCGGCTCTGGCTGCCCCGCTTCCTCAGGGGAGAGGCGGCTGCGCCGGGCGATGCAGGGTGACCTCGTCGGCCGCGGCCATCTCCTCCGGGGCGGGCGGCTCGAACAGGGCGAGGATCGCCTCGAGCTCCGCCCGGCCCACGGTCGCCGTGCCCGGGTCGCCCCGCCGCTCCCGCTCCTGCAGGCGGCGCCACAGCTCCTCCGGCGGGACCTCGAGGATGTGCCACCGGATGCGGGCGCCGCGGGCGCGGGCATCGGCGAAGACCCGCTCGCGCTCCTCGCGCCGCCACAGCCCGTCCTCGAGGATCACGTCGACGTCCCGGCCCAGCAGATCCATCGCCAGGCGGTAGAGGCGCTGCTGGAGCCTCTCGTGGGCGGCGGCGTCCGCCATCGGGATGCCGATCTCGTCCTGCCAGTCGTCGGTGCACAGCCGGATGCCGGATCCCTCGGCCTCGAGACGGCGGGCGAGGGTGGTCTTCCCGGAGCCGGGCGGGCCGCAGAACAGGGTGAGGGTGCTCATGGGGACACCCTCGCACGGGATGCTTGACCCTGACGCGACGTGAGGCACTGGAGTGGAGCCATGACCGAGAGCAGCAGGGACGAGCAGAGCATGCTGACCGTGGGCCGCGTGGCGCGGCTCGTCGGGGTGAGCGTGCGGACGCTGCACCACTGGGAGCAGATCGGGCTGGTGGTCGCGAGCGGCCGCAGCTGGTCCGACTACCGCCTGTACGACGCGGCGGACGTGGCCCGGATCCATCGGGTGCTCGTCTACCGCGAGCTCGGTCTGCCGCTCGCGGAGATCGGCCGGATCCTCGATGATCCGCAGGTCGATCCCCGCGAGCACCTCATCCGCCAGCGCGATCTCCTCGCCGAGAGGATCCGCCGGCTGACCCGGACGGCGCACGCCGTCGAGCAGATGATCGAGAGGACCACCATGACCCACGACGACCCCACCACCGCCCTGAGCGCCGAGGAGCAGGCGCGGATCTTCGGCACCGACTGGGACCCGGCCTGGCAGGACGAGGCCCGCGAGCGCTGGGGCGGCACCGAGGCCTGGACGCAGTCCGCGCGCCGCGCCGCCTCCTTCACCACCCAGGACTGGGAGGACGTGGCCGCGCAGATGACGGCGCTCGAAGCGGACCTCGCCAGCGCCCTGGGACGCGGCGTCGTCCCCGGCTCCGCGGAGGCCGATGAGCTCGCCGAGCGCCATCGTGAGCAGATCGGCCGGCACTACGACTGCTCGCACGGACGTCAGGTGCTGCTCGCGCGGATGTACACGGAGGATCCGCGCTTCACGGCGCACTACGACGCCTCCGCGCCGGGCCTCGCCGCCTGGCTGCGCGCCGTGATCGAGGAGAACGCGCGCCACCACGGCGTGGACCCGGAGACGGCCGCCTGGGACTGACCGGGACCCGGCCGTCAGTCCCGCGGGCTGACCCGCAGCAGGTTCCCGTCCGGATCGGCGATCACGAAGGTCCGGCCGAAGACCGCGTCATGCGGGGCCTGCACGACGGCGGCGGCCCGCTCCGACCAGCGGGCGAACATCCGGTCCACCTCCGCGGCGCCCCCGTCGACCATGATCCCCACCTCGGAGGTGCGGGGCGTGGCCGGCCGGGGCGCCGCGTCCAGGCCGTCCTCGACGGCGCCGGACCAGAGGGCGAAGAGCGCATCGCCGCCCAGGTCGAAGGCGACATAGCGGGGGCTCGTGAAGACGGGCTCCACCTCGAGCAGCTCGCGGTAGAAGTCCGTCGATGCGGCGGTGTCGCGGACGTAGGTCATGAAGAGGTTCGGGGTGGGCACGGGTGCTCCTTCGGGAGGGCGGGCGGCCTTCGCGACCGATGTCATGACCAGCCTCCGCCCCGAACAGGACAGAATCTGTCACGTTCGGGAGGATCCGGGGATGACGTGCTCCCGTCTCCCGGCCGTCTCCCGGCGATGATCCTGCTGCTGCAGACCTGCGGTCGTCTCGGCGCGCCCGAGCTCGCCGAGCACCACGAGCTCCCGCGTCGCCCGGGTCATCGCGACGTAGCGGGCCGAGGCTCCGGCACGGCCCGCCCCGAGCGCCCCGGGCTCCCACAGCACCACGAGGTCGAACTCGAGGCCCTTGGCCCGCATCGGGGTCAGCGCACGGACCCGCGGGTCGGCGCCCTCCGGCAGGGACGGCGCCGGCTCGCCGATCACGCAGGCGGTGCCGCCCTCGTGCTGCGCGGCCCAGTCCGAGAGCACCCCGGCGAGGTCCCGCGGGCGGCCGTGGCGCACGGGCACGCCGGAGGCCCGGACCGAGATCGGGACGACCGCCTCGGGGACGGCCGCACGGATCATCGGCCCCGCCTCGTCCATGACCTCCTGCGGGGTGCGGTAGTTCAGATGCAGCCCCGCCTCGGCGAGGCGGTCGATGCCCGCTCGGGCCAGGCGCTCGGCCCAGCTGCCGGGGAAGCCGGCGGCGGCCTGCGCCCGATCCCCGACGATCGTGAGGCTGTGGGAGGGGCAGCGGCGCAGGACCATGGTCCACTGGGCATCGCTCAGCTCCTGCGCCTCGTCGACGATCACGTGCGCGTACGTCTCGCGCCGCTCCTCGCGCGCGGGAACGGCGGCGTCGAGCAGGGCGCCGGCCATGTCGTCGCCGCGCAGCATCGACAGGGTCCTCATCTCCGAGCCGTCGGTGTCGATCAGGTAGTCCACGAGGGAGTCCATCTCCGCGGCCGCCCGGGCACGGGCCCTCTCCCGGCGGGCGCGGTCCCGCTCATGCCCCGGATCGCCCAGGCGGTGCCGCGCCGCATCCAGCAGCGGCAGGTCCGACTCGGTCCAGGCGCGCGGATCCGTCCGCCGCAGGCGAGCGGCCTGATCGTCCCCGAGCCAGGGGGCGCAGCGCCGCAGGTATGCGGGCACCTCCCACAGGTCGCCCACGAGGTCCGCCGGCTCGAGCAGCGGCCAGGACCGCTCCAGCTCGCGGACCAGCGGGCCGTGCCGCTCCAGCAGGGAGCGGACCTCCTCGGCGTCGCGCGGCGACTCCTCGAGCCGGCCGAGGACGATCTCGGCGAGCTCCTCCCAGATCTGCGGGCGCGCCGCGTTGTGCGGGGTGCCCGGCTGGACGGCGGCGAACGCATCGGCCCAGTCGGCGGCGTCGATCCGCACCTCCTCGCCGTGGACCCCGAGCTTGATCGCCGTCCGCGACGGCTCCTCGTACAGCGCGACCGCCGGCTCGATCGCGGCGACCATGCGCGCGTCCCCCTTGAGGGCCGCGACCTCCGGGTCCGGGTCGGCGAGGGCTGATGCGCCCTCGGGCACGAGATCGGCGAGGACGCAGGTGCGCACGTCCTCCTCGCCGAGTCCCGGGAGCACGTCGGAGATGTACTCGAGGTAGGGCCGGTGGGGGCCGAGGACGAGGATCCCGCCGGAGCGGTCGCGCAGCCGCACATCCGTGTACGAGAGATAGGCGGCGCGGTGCAGGGCGACGACCGTCTTGCCCGTCCCGGGGCCGCCCTCGACCAGCAGCGGGCGCCGGGGATCGGCGCGGATGATCGCGTCCTGGTCCGCGGCGATCGTCGTGAGCACGTCCCGCATCCGCGGGGTCCGCGCCTGCTCGAGGGAGCGCAGGATCGCCGAGTCCTCGTCATAGGAGGCGTCGGCGCCGACCGCGTCCTCCGTGAAGCTCTCGTCCCAGTGCTCGACCGCCGCGCCGCCCTGCCAGCGGTAGCGGCGCCGGGAGGCGAGGCCCAGCGGGTGGGCGCGGGTCGCCGCGAAGAAGGGGGCGGCCGCCGGGGAGCGCCAGTCCACGAGCAGGACCTCGCCGTCCGCGTCGCTCAGGCCCGTGCGTCCGATGTACAGCGCGGCGCCTCCGTCCGCGGGCGTGATCCGACCGAGGCAGGCATCGCCCGCCGATCGCTCCAGGAGCCGCCGACGCGCGCTCAGGCGATGGATCTCCGCATCGCGCTCGAGGCGCCCCTGCGCGTCGCCGACGGGGGCGCGGAGCAGGCGGGCGATGCGCTCGCCGATGTCCGCGAGCGCGTGCTCGCGGGCGCGGCCGATGCGCGCGAGATGCTCGGAATCGGTGCTGGACACGAACGCGGCGGGCATGGGGCCTCCAGGACGGGGAGAGGGTGGGCCGATGATTCTGCGCTCTGCGGGGGCCCTTGCCGCAAGCCCCCGCCCGGCCGATATCCTGGACCTGTGAGGGGGTGACGCCGATGATCCCGAGCCCGCAGGCCGCGCCCCTGCTGCGGATCGCCGCGCCGCCGGGGACCGGGAAGACGACCGTCCTGCCGCATCTGGTGGGCCTCGCCCGGGGCCGCGCGGTGGTCGCGGACATCGACGAGATCCTCGAGGACGGGTCGCTGCTGGGCGTGCCGATCGCCGTCCCGGAGGCCGCACCGATCTGGCCGGCGTACGACCGTCTGTGGTCCAGGATCGCCGGATTCGTGCGACGTGCGGGCGTTCCCGTGATCCTTCTGGTCCAGGTGCCCGATCCCGGGGACCCCGACGGCGACGGCGTCCTTCTGGGCTGGGAGCTGGAGGACGCGGTGCGTGGGCGGAGGCTGCGGGATCGCGGAGAGCCGGAGACGGTGATCGCCGGCGCGCGTGAGGACGCCGCCGTCCTCCGCGGCCTCGTCCCCGCCGACCGCCTGCTCCGCTCGTCCGAGACGGACACCCCCGAGCAGGCGGCGACCGGGCTGTGGCGCCTCGCGGAGCCGCTGCTTCCGCGCGGGTGAGGCGGCCGTCCGAAAACCCGTGGACCGGGCGGCGCTCGGCACCCTAGCGTGCACGGCATGACGGATCCGATCCCGTACCGCCCGCTCCCTCGGGACCTCCGCGACGTGCACTACGCGCACGGCCCGGACTCGATGCGCCGGGCCGAGGTCCCAGCTGGTTCCACGACCGTGCTCGACCTCCCGTCGAGCGCGGTCTTCCCGGGTACGCACCGTCGCGTGCACGTCCACGTGCCCGCGACCGTCGACCAGGCGACGGACGCCGCGCTGGTCGTCGTCCAGGACGGGAGCCTGTACCTCGACCCCGAGGGCGAGGTGCGTGCCGGGATCGTGCTCGACAACCTCTGCCATCGCGGCGCGATCCCGCCGACCGTCGGGGTGCTCGTTGATTCGGGCACCCGGGACAGGGAGGCGCCGCCCGGAGCGATGCGTCAGCGGAACGTCGAGTACGACGCGGACGACGACGCCTACGTGCGGTTCCTCGAGGAGGAGGTGCTGCCGCTGGTCGAGCAGCGACATCGGATCACCCGGGACCCGGCGCGCCGAGCGATCTGCGGCGGCAGCAGCGGAGGGAACGCGAGCTTCACCGCCGCCTGGCATCGACCGGACCTGTTCGGCGTCGCGCTGTGCTTCCTGGCGAGCTTCGCGCAGATGCCCGGCGGGAACCCATACCCCGCGCTCCTCCCCGCGGTCGAGCGGCGGGCCCTGCGCGTCCTGCTGCAGATCGGGCACCGCGACCTCGGCCACGATCGCGCTGAGATGAACTGGCTCGCGGAGAACCTGCGCACGGGGGCGGCTCTCGCCGAGGCCGGGTACGACGTGCGCCTGGTG
This sequence comes from Brachybacterium hainanense, assembly GCF_042434575.1. Classification (NCBI taxonomy): domain Bacteria; kingdom Bacillati; phylum Actinomycetota; class Actinomycetes; order Micrococcales; family Dermabacteraceae; genus Brachybacterium; species Brachybacterium hainanense. Next base: position 111,074 of record NZ_JBHLSV010000009.1, on the reverse strand, counting down.
CTGGGCGACGGCGGACACAGCCCGAACCACGGAGGCGTCCTCCTGCCCGATGCCCTGCGCTGGGCGTTCGGCGACGCGGGTCCGGCCGCGGCGAAGCGCCGCTGAGCGGCCTCGCGATCACCGGCGACGAGGAGATCCGTCATCTCCCGAACATGCCGGACGGAGGATGGACATCAGATGAGCGCGGCGGTCCACGCATCCACGTTCCGCTCGAGGAACTGCGCGACGCCGCGCCAGTGGGTGCCGTGCCCGGAGAGGAACATCGACCCCCAGGGCTCGCGACCCTCACGACGTGCGGCCTCGAGCATGTCGTGCATCGCCCAGGCGCGACGCGACAGGATCGGGACCAGCTCGGCACGCAGCACGGCATCGGCCCCGTAGCCGTCGAGGAACGAGCGGAAGTCCTGCGCCGCCACGGCGGGATCCGCGGCGACATCGTTCAGCGTGAAGGCCTGCGCGGAGTAGGCGAGATCCCACAGCCGGGTGCTCGCCGCCGTGCCGTCCCAGTCGATGAAGACCCAGCGCTCGCCGAGCACGAGGTTCCAGGGTGTGAGATCGCCGTGGCAGACGAGGTCCGGCGCATCGACGGGGATCAGCGCCGGGCCGAGGCCCAGCTGCGCGGCGTCGAGGCCCTCGCTGGCGTCGTGGATCGCCCGGACCATGCCGCCGACGCGCGCGAGCTCGGGCCCGGTCAGCGGCGGGGAGCCCATCGCGAGCGGGCCGGGCACGTACTCGGTGACCATGCGCCCCTGCTCGTCCTGACCCATCGGCTCCGGGAGGTCGATGCCGCGTCCGCGCAGGGTGCGCATGTACGCGAGGACCCCGGGGGAATGCTCCGTCGACGGCTTGCGGACGGTGCCGCCCACGCGGACCACGCCCGCGCTCGCGTTCCCGCCGGACAGAGGGATCTCCTGATGCATTTCGCCAGCGTAGCGAGCAGCGGACGCCTAGGGTGGGAGCACCGGAGACCCACGAGGAGGTGGCGATGCCCCTGTACGAGTTCCGCTGCGAGAGCGGCCATGTGCGGGAACGTGCCCTGTCGATGCACAGCGAGGAGCGCAGCATCGTGTGCCCGGAGTGCGGCGGCGAGTCCTCCCGGCTCATCAGCGCCCCCGGCCTGAGCAGGCTGGGCTCGGCGCGCGCCCGCGCGATCGGCGCGGCGGAGGCGAGCGCCCACGCCCCCGCCGTCGTCGACCGTGTGCCCGGAGCCGGGTCCCGGCGCTCCGCACCGGTGACGCGGGACCCGCGCCACGCCAAGCTTCCGCGTCCCTGACGCGGTCGGGCGGGCTCGAGGACGCGCCCGCCGCACCCTGAGACGAAGGAGAACGGCCGATGCCGAAGAACGTCTTCCCGCTCGATTCCACCAAGCCCTTCACCGAGCAGCAGATCCTGGGCCACAACCGCTGGCACCCCGAGATCCCGCCGGCGGTGAGCGTGCGCCCCGGCGACACCTTCCGCGTCGACTGCCGTGAATGGTTCGACGGCTACATCAAGAACGACGACTCCGCCGAGGACGTCGCGACCGCGCCGCTGCACACGGTCCACACGCTCTCCGGCCCCTTCCGCATCGAGGGCGCGAAGCCCGGGGATCTCCTGATCGTCGACATCCTCGACGTGGGCCCGATCCCGCAGGAGGACGAGGGCCCGCTCGCCGGCCAGGGCTGGGGCTACACCGGCATCTTCGCGAAGCGCAACGGCGGCAGCTTCCTCACCGACGAGTTCCCCGACGCCTACAAGGCCGTCTGGGACTTCCGCGGCGGGAAGGCCACCTCGCGGCACGTGCCCGGCGTCGAGTTCACCGGCATCGTGCACCCCGGCCTCATGGGGACGGCGCCCTCGCCCGAGCTGCTGTCGAGGTGGAACTCGCGCGAGGCCGCGCTGATTGCGACCGACCCGCACCGCGTCCCCGCTCTCGCGCTGCCGCCGGAGCCCGACGGAGCGATCCTCGGCGGCGTCCCCGAAGCCGACCGCGGCCGGGTCGCCGCGGAGGCCGCCCGTACCGCGCCTCCGCGCGAGAACGGCGGAAACCAGGACATCAAGAACCTCACGAAGGGCACGCGGATCTTCTATCCCGTGTTCGTGGACGGCGCGAACTTCTCCGTCGGCGACCTGCATTTCTCGCAGGGAGATGGCGAGATCACGTTCTGCGGCGGCATCGAGATGGGCGGATTCATCGACTTCCATGTCGACGTCATCCCTGGAGGCATGGAGAAGTACGGCGTCAGCGAGAACGCGATCTTCATGCCGGGGAACACGCCGCCGCAGCACAGCCAGTGGCTGTCCTTCTCCGGCACCTCGGTGACCCTGGACGGCGAGCAGCGCTACCTCGACTCGCACCTGGCCTATCAGCGGGCATGCCTGCACGCGATCGACTACCTGTCGACCTTCGGCTGGTCGAAGGAGCAGGCCTACCTGCTGCTGGGCGCCGCGCCGATCGAGGGCCGCTTCTCCGGGGTCGTCGACATCCCGAACGCCTGCGCGACCGTGTATCTGCCGCTGGACATCTTCGACATCGACATCCGGCCGGGCGCCGGCGAGGTCCCGCGGATCGATCCGGGCATCGGCGCTCCGCGGGCCGTCGTGAGCTGACACGGGCCCGGGCGGCGGCCTGCGATGATCGAGGGCATGGACACCCTCGATCTCGCAGGCCGCCCCCTCACGATCCGCCGCGCCGTCCGGGCCGATGTCCCGGAGGTCGTGGCGCTGCTGAGCGATGACGTGCTGGGGCGCGAGCGGGAGGACGCCGACCTCGGCCCGTATCTCGCGGCCTTCGACCGCATCGAGGCACAGGGCGGCAACGAGGTGATCGTCGTCCGGGACGCGGCCGGCACCCTGCTCGCGACGCTGCAGCTCATGCTCCTCCCGTCGCTGTCCCGGAGCGGCATCACCCGCCTCCAGATCGAGGCGGTCCGGGTCGCCGCGGATGCGCGGGGCGGAGGCCTCGGGACGGCGATGCTCTTCTGGGCGCACGCGTGGGGACGGGAGCGGGGCGCACGCCTGGTCCAGCTCACCACCGATGTCGCGCGCACCGACGCCCGGCGGTTCTACGAGAATCTCGGCTACGTGCCGAGCCATGTGGGGCTCAAGCGGGAGCTGTGACGGGCTCCCGCTCGGGCGCGCCCGGCATGCTCACGAGCGTCCGTCCGAGAGACCGATCGGTGATGCCGGGTGCCGGGTGAGGTGAGGAGGAAGCGCAGGGGATCAGCGCCGCGCCCCTGCATGCACGTGGACGTGCAGGTGCTTCGAGTCCTGGTATGCGCCCAGATTCGTGAGCACCGCCGCCGCGCCGTGCTCCTGCTCGACGTCGCGGGCGATGCGCTGCACCGCGGCGAGCAGAGCCCGCAGATCGGCCTCGTCCTCGGGCCCGGCCGTCGTCAGCGAGCCGATGTGGCGCTTCGGCACGACCACGATGTGGACCTCCCAGAACGGCCGGGTGTGGTGGAAGCCGAGCACGCGCTCGTCCTGGTGGACGACACGGAGCGCGCCCGGATCGGGGATCGCCACGTCGCAGTAGAAGTCGGTGCCGGAGTAGGGCCGGGTCATCGGGCCAGCCTCTCACGCAGGACGTGGACGAGGAGGTGGGCGTAGCCGGCCGCGTCGTCGATCGCTCGACGGGTGTGCGGGACGAAGGTGAAGTCGTCCCCATCGTCCTGTGTGCCGACCATTCCACGACCGTACCCGTCCGACCATCCGTGTGTCGTGGAGCACATCTGGGGCGGGTGGGAATGTCGGGGCCGCAGGAGTAGTTGAGTCAGGTGTGCTCAAGTTCGATGACAGTAGGTTTGACAGGGTCGACCCGCGGATCTGTACTTGAGTCCGTACAGCTCATGTCTGGTCGTCACCTCGGCGACCGGCACAGCCCGAACGAACCCGTTGCGGCGCAGCGCCGCAGAAAGGCAGGCACCCATGTCCCGTGTCGTCGGAATCGACCTCGGAACCACCAACTCCTGCGTCGCCGTCCTCGAGGGCGGACAGCCCACCGTGATCGCGAATGCGGAGGGCCTGCGCACCACCCCGTCGGTCGTCGCCTTCTCCAAGCAGGGCGAGGTCCTCGTCGGCGAGGTCGCCAAGCGCCAGGCCGTCACCAACGTCGATCGCACCATCTCCTCCGTCAAGCGCCACATGGGCACCGACTGGACGAAGCAGATCGACGACAAGACCTACACCCCGCAGGAGATCTCCGCCCGCATCCTCGGCAAGCTCAAGCGCGACGCCGAGTCCTACCTGGGCGAGACCGTGACGGACGCGGTCATCACCGTCCCCGCGTACTTCTCCGACTCGGAGCGCCAGGCCACGAAGGACGCCGGCCAGGTCGCGGGCCTCAACGTCCTGCGCATCATCAACGAGCCCACCGCGGCTGCGCTCGCCTACGGCCTCGAGAAGGGCAAGGACGACGAGCAGATCCTGGTCTTCGACCTTGGCGGCGGCACGTTCGACGTGTCCCTGCTCGAGGTGAGCAAGGACGAGGACGGCTCGACCATCCAGGTCCAGGCCACCGCGGGCGACAACCGCCTCGGCGGCGACGACTGGGACCAGAAGATCGTCGACTGGCTGATCTCGCAGGTCAAGACCAAGGATGGCGTGGACCTGGGCAAGGACCGCATCGCCCTGCAGCGCCTCAAGGAGGCCGCGGAGCAGGCGAAGAAGGAGCTGTCCTCCGCCTCCAGCACCAACATCTCCCTGCAGTACCTCTCCATGACGGAGAACGGCCCCCTGCACCTGGACGAGAAGCTCACCCGTGCGCAGTTCGAGGACATGACCAAGGACCTCCTCGAGCGCACCAAGGCCCCCTTCCACCAGGTCATCAAGGACGCCGGCGTGAAGGTCTCCGACATCGACCACGTGGTCCTCGTCGGCGGCTCCACCCGCATGCCCGCCGTCTCCGAGGTCGTCAAGGAGCTCACCGGCAAGGAGCCCAACAAGGGCGTCAACCCCGATGAGGTCGTCGCCGTGGGCGCCGCCCTGCAGGCTGCCGTCATCACCGGTGACCGCAAGGACGTCCTGCTCATGGACGTCACCCCGCTCTCCCTCGGCATCGAGACCAAGGGCGGCGTGATGACCAAGCTCATCGAGCGCAACGCGGCCATCCCGACGAAGACCTCCGAGGTCTTCTCGACGGCCGATGACAACCAGCCCTCGGTGGCCATCCAGGTGTTCCAGGGTGAGCGTCAGTTCACCCGCGACAACAAGCTCCTGGGCACCTTCGAGCTGACCGGCATCGCACCGGCCCCGCGCGGCATGCCGCAGATCGAGGTCACCTTCGACATCGACTCCAACGGCATCGTCCACGTGACCGCGAAGGACCGCGGCACCGGCAACGAGCAGTCCATCCAGATCACCGGCGGCTCCGCCCTCTCCGAGGAGGACATCGACCGGATGGTCAAGGACGCCGAGGCCCACGCCGCGGAGGACGCCGAGCGCCGCAAGAACGCCGACGCCCGCAACACCCTCGAGCAGCTCGTCTACCAGGGCGAGACCCTGCTCAAGGACAACGCGGACAAGATCCAAGACGGCGACCGCACCAAGGCCGAGGACGCCATCTCCTCCGCCAAGGAGGTGCTCGCCAAGGAGGACGCCTCCACCGAGGACCTCGAGTCCGCGCGCGACGCCCTCAACGAGGCGCTGCAGGCCGTGGGCACCGCCATCTACTCGCAGGCGCAGGCCGCCGGCGAGGGCGAGGGCCAGGGTGCCCCGGCCGATGAGGATGACGACGTCGTCGACGCCGAGATCGTGGACGAGGACGAGGAGAAGAAGTGATGTCCGAGAGCCCCAGCACCCCCGACCCGGCCGAGGGCCGTGAGGGCGAGCCGCGGTTCTCCTTCACCGACAAGCGCAAGGTGAATCCGGAGGACGGCAGCGTCCGTCCGACGGAGGAGCCCGTCGATCCGATCGACGCGGAGGCCGCCGAGCTGTTCGAGAAGGCGGCGGCCGAGGGCGAGCAGCCCTCGGCCGAGGCCGAGCGCGTCCGTGAGCTCGAGGCGCAGGTCGCCGAGCTCACGGAGACCCTCAAGCGCGACCAGGCGGAGTACGTCAACTCCCGCCGCCGCATCGAGGCCAGCGCCCAGGCGGGTCAGCAGGCGGCGATCGCCTCCGTGCTCACCTCGCTGATCGGTGTCCTGGACGACATCGACCTGGGACGACAGCACGGCGACATCGTGGAGGGAACGCCCTTCCACGCGATCAGCCAGAAGCTCGAGACCGCCCTCGGGAGCCACGGGCTGGAGCGCTTCGGCGCCGTCGGCGAGGAGTTCGATCCCACCCTCCACGAGGCCCTCATGCACGAGGACTCCGAGGACGTCGAGGTCAACACGATCACCCTGGTCATGCAGCCCGGCTACCGCATGCACGACCGCGTGCTGCGTCCGGCCCGGGTGGGCACCCGCGGCCCGCAGTGACCCTCCGCCGCGCTCGACGCGGCGCACCACGGCGGGGCCGCCGATGTCACCGCGCATCGGCGGCCCCGCCCGCCCCAGCACATTCCCCTGCGACACGCTCCTGAAAGGAGGCGCGCATGTCCGGACAGGACTGGCTCGACAAGGACTTCTATGCGGTCCTCGGCGTCTCGAAGGACGCGGATTCCGCAGCGATCAAGAAGGCGTACCGGAAGAAGGCCAAGGAGCTGCACCCGGACCGCCACCCCGACGACCCCACCGCCGAGGACCGCTTCAAGGCCGTCGGCGAGGCCTACTCGGTGCTCAACGATGCCGAGCAGCGCCAGCAGTACGACGCGATCCGCGCCATGGGCGCGGGCGGCGCCCGCTTCACCCCCGGGGCCGGGGGCGGCGGCGCCGAGGACATCTTCTCCGCCATGTTCGGCGGCGGGGGCGGCGGCGTCCGCTTCGGCCAGGCCGGCGGCAACCCGTCCATGGACGACATCTTCTCCATGTTCGGGGGCGGCGGGGCCGGCTTCTCGCCGGGAGGCCCGCAGCCCGGCCCTCTGCAGGGGGAGGATCTCAGCGCCCGTGTGAAGCTCACCTTCCGCCAGGCGGCGGAGGGGCTCGAGCTCCCCGTGAGCGTCGGTGGCCGCTCCATCACCGCCCGCATCCCGGCAGGGGTGCACGACGGCCAGAGGATCCGCCTGCGCGGCAAGGGCTCGCCCGGCCAGCGCGGCGGGAAGCCCGGCGATCTCCTGCTGACCCTCGAGGTGGCCGCGCACCCCGTCTGGAGCGCCGACGGTGCGGATCTGCACATCACCGTCCCGATCCGCTACGACGAGGCCGTGCTCGGCACCGTCATCGCCGTGCCCCTCCTGGACGGCGGGACCGTGAAGATGAAGGTCGCGCCCGGCACTCCCGGCGGCCGGGTGCTGCGGGCCAAGGGTCGCGGCCTGAAGACGGCGAAGCGGACCGGCGATCTGAAGGTCACGATCCAGATCGATGTCCCCGCGGAGGTCGACGGCGATGCGCTCGCCGCGGTCGAGGCCCTCTCCGCGGCGCTCGCGGATCAGGACCCTCGCAGCGACCTCGCGGCGGAGGCCGCCCGCTGATCACCACGACCCGGTCGCGCCAGCGGCCGGGTCGTCCGCGTCGAGCCCCGGCGACGGGAGGAAGGACAAGGAGGCACCGCCATGGCACCAGCACACCGGATCGATGAGAACGCCCCGGTGTTCGTCATCTCCGTCGCCGCGGAGCTGTCGGGCATGCATCCGCAGACCCTGCGGCAGTACGACCGGATGGGTCTGGTCTCCCCGCAGCGCACCGCAGGCCGCGGTCGGCGGTACAGCGCCCGCGACGTGGTGCGGCTGCGGGAGGTGCAGCGGCTCTCCCAGGACGAGGGCATCAACCTCGCCGGCATCAAGCGGATCCTCGAGCTGCAGGACGAGGTCGGCGACCTCCACGAACAGCTCGCCTCCCTCCGCGCCGCCGTCGCGAAGATGACCGGCGCCGACTCCCGCGTCTTCACCGCGGACTCGACCGGCGAGGTCAGCACCCTGCGCCGCGGCCAGCGGCCCCGCCGCTCGAGCAGCGGCGCCATGGTGCTGTGGCGCGGGAGACCCTGACTCCCGGGAAGAGCTCGACCCTCCTCAGCGCGGGGCGAGGGAGCGGTACAGCCCCCGCCACTGCCCGGCGACCGAGGCCCGGTCGTAGAACGCGGCGCCGCGGCGAGCGCCGTCCCGAGCACGCTCCTGCGCCGCGCCGGGGGAGAGGATCCCCGTGAGCGCCTCCACGAAGGGCTCGATCTGCCCCGCCTCCGCCTCGATGCGCTCGGCGTAGTCCCCGAGCACACCCTCGTAGTACACGAGCTCGCGCACCAGGACCGGGGTCCCCGCCGCCATCGCCTCGAGGATCGTCATCGGGAACAGCTCCTCGAAGGACGGCAGGAAGAAGCAGTCCGCGAGATTCATGAACAGGTTCATCCGCTCCCGCGGCACCATGCCCAGCAGGCGCACGTTGCCCGGGAGGTTCTCGGCGGCCTCCTGGATCCGCGCATGCCCGGCCGTGATCCGGCCGAAGGAGAACCCGCCGGCCCAGAGGAACTGCACATCGGGCAGGGCCCGGGCCACCTCGAGGAAATCGAAGAATCCCTTGCGGACCTGCAGCTGGCCCGCGCACAGCACCACCGGACGGTGCGCGTCGAGTCCCAGCTGCGCCCGCAGCTCCCGGACGGCGGTGAGCCCCGCCTCGTCCCGCAGCGGATGGAAGTCCTGCTCGGAGACGAAGTTCGGGACGAAGGAGATCCGGGACGGGTCGAAGCCGTAGTCGCCCGCGAGCTTGCGGATGAACCACGGGTTGACCGTCACCAGGTGGTCCATCGACCGGTAGAAGCGCATCATGTACGCGTCGAAGACGGCCCGGGCCGGCCGTGGAAGGCTGATCGAGTCGTGCACCGTCTCCGGGATGAAATGCACATGGCCCAGCGTCGTGCCGCGGCGGCGCATGCGCGGCACCCGGGCGAGGAACTCCGGGTTGATCGAATGCACGTGGTTGATGTCCCCGGGGCGCCGGGCGCGATCGACGATGTCGAACTCGTCGGAGAGCTCGGCCGTGATCAGCGCGACCTGTTCGAGGTATGCGGAGCCGACCCCCTGGCCCTGCACGGAATCGGCCTTGGAGAAGGCATGGATGCTGGTGCGCGTCACCACGGCAGCAGCTCCGTGACCACGGCGGAGACGCCCAGGCCGTAGGCCAGCAGCGTCCACGGCTTCCCGGCCAGGATGATCATCAGGTAGGTGCGCCAGCGCATCTTCGTGGTCCCGGCGAGGTAGCACAGCAGGTCATCAGGCGCCACCGGCAGCACGATCGCCACGGCGAAGGCGCGCGCGAATCCGGGGCGGCGGGTCCAGCCGAGGTACTTCTCGACCGCGGCCGGGGAGAAGCGCCGCTCGATCATCCCGAGCCCCATCTGCCGGGCGATCGCGAAGTTGACGATCGACCCGGCGCAGATCGCGAGATAGCTGTAGAGCGTGCCCTCCACCGGGCCGAACAGGATCGGTGCCGCGGGGACCAGGAGGCCGCCCGGGATGAGAGGGAACACGGTGGTGGCGAAGGACAGGGCGAGGAACACGACCGGCCCCCATGCGCCGAGGGAGCCGATGAAGGTCTGCAGGCCCTCGAGGGAGCGGAGCACCCCCGACTGCATCCCCCAGGCCACGAGCGCCGCGCACAGCGCCATGCCCAGAACGGGCGCGAGACGGGTCGCCCGGTGCAGCGGATCGCGGCGCGGGCGCGACAGGGGACGGGGCCGGGCGGTCGCCGGGCGGACGGGCCGCGGCAGCGTCGGGACCGTCTGCAGCATGTCCTGGGCCTGGCTCATGCGCTCATCGCCAGCGAACGGTCCATCGCTCCGACCGCGGTGAGGGCGGCGCTCATGTAGCGGGCATCGGCGCGCCGGGCGATGACCCCGCGGTACACGTCCTCCACGGAGCGGGCGAAGGCATCGGCGCCGCAGGTGCGCCGGGCATGCTCGAGGGCGCCCGCGGACATGGTCGCGCGCAGGGCGCTCGAGGACAGCAGGCGGTCCAGGCCCGCCGCGAAGCCCGCCGCATCCTCGAAGCAGAAGCCCGTCACCCCTTCGACGACGACCGCGTCCAGAGACGGGTCCCGGCGGCACAGCAGCGGCACGCCGCAGGCGAGCGCCTCGATGAAGGTCAGCCCCTGGGTCTCGGACTGGGAGGCGCTGACGAACACGTCGCCGATCCGGTACCAGCGCGAGACCTCCGCGGGATCGACGACGCCGACGAAACGGACCTGCGCGCCGATGCCCAGCCGGGCCACCTTCGCCTCGAGCTCCGCCCGGTAGGGGCCATCGCCCACGATCACCAGGACCGCGCCCGGTCGATCCGCCGCGGCGAGGTGATCGATCACCTCGTCGACGTTCTTCTCCTTCGCCAGGCGGCACACCGACAGCAGCACCGTGTCCCCGGGGCCGATGCGGAGCCTGCGGCGCAGCTCCGCGGCATCGGCCCGTTCGGCCTCGGTCCGGGCCGGACGCAGACGCTCCAGGTCCAGTCCCGTCGGGATGACGTGCACCGGGCGCTCCACGTGGTAGCCCTCGAGCAGCCGGGCGACCTTCGCCGTCGGGGCGATCACCGCGTCGGTGCTGTGCAGCAGCTTGCGGGAGAAGGCGGCGACGGCCTTGCGGCCCATCGTGCGGCTCGGCGAGTAGTAGTGCGTGTAGTCCTCGTAGATCGTGTGGTACGTGTGCACCAGGGGGACGTCCAGATCACGCGCGATCCGCCGGGCCCAGACATGCGTCGAGAACTCGCAGTGGGAGTGGACCACGTCCGGAGCCCAGTCGAGGATCTCCCGCAGCATCCGCCGGTGGCTGAGCATGCCGATGCGGGCCTGGTCGTACACCAGCGCGGCGGACACCGAGCCCAGCTCGTACACCCCGTCGCGGCGGCGCGAGCGCAGCCCCGGGGCGAGCGTCAGGACCCGGACCTCGCACCCCAGCATCTCGAGGTGGCGGCGCAGCGTCGACACGGAGGCGACGACGCCGTTCACGGCGGGCTCCCACCAGTCGGTGGTGAGCAGCACCTTGAGCGCGGGGGAGATGTCTCGAGCGGCCATGCCCTCAGCATCCCCGACCGGCGTCGCGCGGGGATCCGACCGACGGAGGGAGCGTGTCAGCCCGAGGGATGATCCTGCGCCCTCCCGGAGGCTGACGGCGACGGGAGCGGCGACCCGATCGACGGCTCCGCCGATGCGGTGGCCTGGGGTGCTTGCGTGCATACTCCGAGGCTAATCCGCACCTGCGACGCTCGACAGGGGAAGGACCGGGGACGTTGATGAGTGTTTCCCCCTGGTGCCCCGGCCCGACACCTGGTATGAGGCTGCGGAGGGGTCAGCTCGCCTTGTAGGTGACGGTGAAGGAGGCGGCGTCCAGCTGCTGGGAGAAGATCGCGAAACGCGCCTGGACGTGCGGGGCCGAGGGATCCACGCCGAGCTCCGCGACGGGGAGGGCGTGCAGCGTGAAGATGTAGCGGTGCGGCGCCCCGGGCGGAGGCTGCGGACCGTCGTAGCCGATGCGGCCGAAGTCGTTCGCCGCCTGCTTCACGACGGCATCCTCGCGAGGAAGGCCCAGCGGCAGGGATCGCGCATCGGCCGGGATGTCCCACGCGATCCAGTGCCAGAATCCCGAACCGGTCGGGGCATCGGGGTCGTAGCACGTGAGGGCGAAGGAGGCCGTGTCCTCCGGGACCAGCTCCCAGGCCAGGTCCGGGGAGAGGTTCTCGCCGCCCAGCTCCGGCACGAGCTGCTGGGGGCCCACGACGCTGCCGGAGGGCAGCGCCTGCGAGGAGAGGCGGAAGCGGGTGTCGGGGCTCACGGTGTCGGGGCTCATGGAGGCAAGGGTAGGGAGGTCCGCATCGCATGTCGAGGATCGCCGCCTAGACTGCTGACCATGTCGAAAGCCGCACCCGCGCCTGCCTCCACGCCCGTCCAGCCTGTGATCGTGGGCGGCGACATCGGCGCCTACTCCCTGGCGCGCGCCTTCCACGAGGCCTACGGGGTGCGCTCGATCGTCATCAGCCGCCTGCGCGGCTGGCACGTGGATCGCTCGGCGATCATCGAGAACGTGACCTGCGCCGACCCCTTCGACGCCGCCCAGCTGGCACCCGTGATCGAGGAGATCGCGCGCGGCAGGACCACAGCGCCCGTGATCCTGCTGGGCTCGGCCGATGCGACGGTCAAGGCGATCATCGCCCTCCGCGACCAGCTGGGGCGCCTGCCCGAGGGCTGGAGGGCCCCCTACGTCGGCATGGACGCCTTCCGCGCCGGCACCGAGAAGCAGAACTTCACGGCCCTGTGCGAGAAGGTCGGCGTCGACCATCCGGCCACACGCGTCGTCGACCTCGCCCACGAGGTGGACCCCGATCTCGAGGTGCCCTTCACCTACCCCGTGATCGCGAAACCCGCCGAGGTCTCCGAATGGAAGAAGGCGCAGTTCGAGGGGAAGCAGAAGGTGCACACGGTCGCCTCCCGCCCCGAGCTCATCGCCCTCCTGCAGCGGATCCGCGCCGCGGGGTACCGCGAGTCCGTGATCGTGCAGGACCGGATCCCGGGAGATGACCAGTCCATGCGGATCCTCACCTGCTACTGCGACGCCGACTCGCGCATCCGCTTCGCCTCCTACGGACGCACCCTCCTGGAGGAGCACAGCCCCGGAGCGATCGGGAACCCCGCGGCGATCATCACCGCCGTCGACGAGGCCGTCGTCGCGCAGGCGCAGAAGCTCGTCACCGAGCTGGGCTGGACCGGGTACGCGAACTTCGACCTCAAGCACGACGCGCGCGACGGGCGCACGAAGTTCTTCGAGCTGAACCCGCGCCTGGGCCGCTCCAACTACTACGTGACCGCCGGCGGGCACAACCCCGTGACCTGGTACGTGCGCGAGCACCTCGGCGACGGGCTCGAAGAGGCGGGGGAGATCCTCCAGGAGCAGGAGGAAGCGCTGTACACCGTCGTCCCCCTCGCCCTCGTGCGCCGCTACACGACCCTCCCGGACGCGAAGGACCAGCTGCGACGCGTCATCGCCGCGAAGCGGGTCCGCAACCCGCTGCTGTACCGGGGCGTCGAGAAGGACCCCCGCCGCTGGGCGATGATCGCGGCGGCGATGGCGAACTACGTCCGCAAGTTCCGCCGCTACTATCACCCGGAGGACTTCCGGTGACCGGCGGCGCGATCGACCCCGCGCACTGGTCCTCGCAGGTGGTCGGCGTCCTCGGCGGGCTGGGCCCCGCGGCCACCGGGGTCTTCCTCGACCTGCTGGTGCGCGCGACCTCCGCCGCGAGCGACCAGGACCACCTCGATCTCCTCGTCTCCCAGCACTCCACCACCCCGGATCGCACCGCCCGCATCCTCGATCCCTCCGCGCCGGATCCGGGGATCGTCATCGCCCGCGATGCGCGGATGCTCGAGCGCGCCGGGGCGACGCTCCTGGTCATGCCGTGCAACACGGCGCACCATTTCGTGCAGCAGGCGGAGGCGGCGACGTCCGTGCCCTTCCTCAGCATCGTCGACCTCACGGCCGCCGCGGCCGCCCGCCGCGTCGAGGACGCCGACGGGGGATCCGTCGCGGTGTTCGCGACGGAGGGGAACATCCGCGCCGAGGTCTACCAGCATGCCCTCGACCAGGTGGGCGCGGAGGCATGGATCCCGACGCGCGCCGTCCAGGACCGCATCAACACGCTCATCTACGACCAGGTCAAGGCCGGGCGCCCCGCGGACCTCGCGCTCTTCGGGGAGTGCGTCGCCGCGGCCGTCGAGGCCGGCGCCGGCACCGTGGTGCTGGGCTGCACGGAGCTGTCGGTCATCTACGACCAGCAGGGCCTGCGCGGGGACCGTCGACTCACCGACTCCCTCACAGAGCTCGCCCGCGCCACCGTCCTCGCCGCCGGCAAGCCCCTCACGCCCGCCTTCGCCTAGGGGCCCGGAGACGGCCCACGAGCGCGGATCTCGATCGATGCGCGGATTTCGGGTCGCCTGAAGACCGTTTATGCGGCACGAACCCGCACAGAGAACGTCCACTCGCACGTCGTAGTTCTCATCCCGGCCAGCCGTGGTCGCGGAGCGCTCTCGAGACCCTGTCGATCGCGATCTCGGCGCCGCGGTGCATATGGTCGATCATGACGCGGACCTCGATCCAGCCGATGCGGCGCAGGCGCTCGGCACGGTCGATGTCGCGGCGCATCTGCGCGGCGGTCCGGTGACCTGCACCCTCGTACTCGCAGGCTACGCGCCAGGTCGGCCACTGCAGGTCAGGCTCATGGAGTGACTCCCCTCGTGGGCCGAGCAGCGGGAGATTGAGCTGCGCCTCCGGAAGGCCGGCGTCCTCGAGCGCCAGACGCAGCTCCGTCTCCATCGGGGAATCAGCCCCCACGCGCACCCGATCGAGCACGCGGCGCATCTGGACGATCCCCGGGCGGCCGGCGTTCCGCTCCACGACCATCCTGAGCTCCTGGAGACTCGCCCACGGACCGGTGCGCCCTCCCTCGAGCCCGGGGCGCGGCCGACGTACGAAATGATCGCCGATGGCCGTGAGCTGGAGATCCGTGAGGCGGCCGGCGAGGTCCACCCAGGTCTGCGTGCGAGTCGTGATCGGCACGTCTCCGAGGAACCGCACCGCCGCAGAGGGAAGGGACGCGGTGCGCACGCGCAGTCCGGACGTCGTCGGGCGCAGACCGGAGCGCGGAACGGTCACCTCGAGCCGTCGAGCGGCGGCGTCCTCGTCCGATCCCGCCTCGAGCTCGGCCGGGAGCGGGAAGTCCCAGATCCGGGCGGCGCTCGCCCCGGAGACCACGAGCTCGGGACGACCCCAGGTGACCGCGGACGCCATCTCGAGCTCGGTGACCCGGCAGCCGGCGGCGACATAGAGGCCGGATCCGAGACGTCGCAGATCCTTCCGTCGAAGACGCGACGGGGGGACGCCCAGCTCTCGCGCCTCGGCACGCGTGAAGACGCGAGAGGAGAGCGGAGCAGGGAGGGGCCGGGGGATGCGTGCCATGAGCTGAATGTGTCACGACCCCGGAAACGAGGACGTCGGTCATCCCCAATGCACAGGCCATCCGCACGTCACGCTGGTCCTCCCCACCGAGCGCCTCTCATGACCTGCACGCTCGGTGAGCCGGGCGGCGTGAGATCCGTGCGCGGATTCGGGTCGCCTGAAGACCGTTCATGCGGCACGAACCCGCACACCGATCGGAGGACGGAACCGGGGCCCCGACGGGCGCCGGCTCAGAAGCCGGTGGCGGTGGGGCGGGGGTAGTGGCGCAGGAACTTGCGCACATGGCCCAGGGCGACCCGCCAGGCGTAGCGCCTCGCCCAGGAGCCGTCGGCCGGGTAGGCCCACGGGTTCGCGGCGCCGCGGCGGGCGACGGTGCGCACCCAGCGGCGCTGCGCCGGATCGGTGACGTAGCGCAGCAGCAGCGGCAGCGGGACCAGGGAGTAGAGGATCTCGTCGTAGCTCGTCAGCGGCTCGATCTCGCGATGCTCGATACGATCGGCGACGACGACGCGGGACACGTTCGCCCCGGCGGCCGTGTTGTAGTGCAGGTTCCGGCCGATGCGCGGGTTCACCTCGAAGAACTTCAGGACCCCGTCGCGCGGGTCCTCCTTCACGTCGAAGTTGGCGAAGCCGCGCCAGCTCGTCGCCGCGAGGAGGCGCCGGGCCTGCTCGAGGGCCTCGGGGAGCGGGGTCGTGATCATCGCGGCCGGGCGGCCCAGCGCATCCGGGGTGTGCTCCTCGAGCAGCACCCGGGCGGAGGTCAGCAGCGTCACCCGTCCGGCCTGGTCGACATATGCGGTGATCGAGCACATGGCCGTGTCATCGCCCGGGATCAGCTCCTGGACCACGAGGCGACCGCGGTAGCCGGCGCGCGCGATCGTGCGCAGGAGGGCGTCGAGCTCCTCGGCGGAGTGGACGAACCATACCTTCTTCTTCTCCGGGAAGCGGACCGCCGCCATGTCCGCGGTCTTGGCGGCCTTCATGACCAGGGGGAAGGGGATGTCGAAGGTCGGCGGGGTCCACGCGGCGGCCGCCTCGGCATCGGCCAGCCCCCGCATATCGACGATCTCGGTGCGGGGCGCGGAGACGCCTTCGGACTCGCACAGCTGCGCGAACTCCGCTTTGTCGGAGACCCGGTCGAGGGTCTCCGCGTCGAGGATCGGGATCTCGTAGAGGTCCTCGAGCTGTCCGCGATGGTCGCTCAGCAGCTGCACGACGGAGTCGGCGTTGCACAGCAGCAGCTGCGGACGCTCCCCGCCGCGGGACCGGGCGAGCTCCACGAGGGCCTCGATCATGTCGGCGTCCTCGGCCCCGGCGCCCAGCTCGATCAGCTCGCAGGCGACCGAGCGGCGCATCGGCTCCAGGCCGACCTTCGTGACGACCGTCGCGACGGTGCCGTACTGCTCGTGGAAGGCACGGGCGAAGGCGTAGACGCCGAGGCCCGACCCGACCAGGACGAGGTCGAAGTCGGCGGCCGATGCGGGGGAGGAAGCGGTCTCAGGCATGCTCCGGATCCTATCGACCCCGGCGGGACGAGCGTCCCGGACACCGCCGAACGGGCCGGAGTCCGGGACGCAGGACACGTGCGGCGCTCAGGGTCGGCGCACCCAGACGGTGCCGTCGGCGGGGATCATGCCCTCCTTCGCCGGGGCCGCGGCTGAGGCGATGAGCAGCTCCGCCCCGGGGCCGGCGACGGCCTCCAGCGGAACAGGGCGCTGCGTGGTGTTCACGGCCGCGCGGATGCCGCCGTGATCGATCGCGAGGACGCCGTCCGGCATCCCCTCCACGACGGCGATGCCCTCGGCCGGCAGGCCCAGGCGCAGCTCGCGCCGCAGGCGCAGGGCGGAGCGGTACATCTCCAGGGTCGAGCCGTCGACGTCCGCCTGCACGTCCGCGGCGAGGGACGCGAACTCCGCGGGCTGGGGGAGCCAGGACGCGCCGGTGGGCGAGAAGCCGTACGCCGGGGCGTCGGCCTCCCACGGGAGGGGCACGCGGCAGCCGTCGCGGCCGGGCACGCCGGCCCGATGATGTGCGGGGTCCTCGCGCAGCGCATCGGGGATGTCGCGGACCTCCGGGAGCCCCAGCTCCTCGCCCTGGTACAGGTAGGCCGATCCCGGCAGGGCCAGCATGAGCAGGCTCGCGGCACGGGCACGGCGCAGCCCCAGCTCCGCATCGGGCACCTCGTCGCGGGCGAGGCCCTCGCCGAAGCGGTGGTCCGGGGTGAAGCCGTAGCGGCTCGCATGGCGGATCACGTCATGGTTGGACAGGACCCAGGTGGTGGGGGCGCCCACCGCGTCGGCGAGCGCCAGCGGCTTCTCGATCGCGGCCCGCATCGTCTCCACGCCCCAGCGAGCCTGCAGGAAGCCGAAGTTGAAGGACTGGTGCGCCTTCTCGTCTCCGATGTACAGCGGCAGGCGCTTCTCGGGGATCCAGGCCTCGAGCACCATCATCCGGTCGCCGTCGTAGGAGTCGAGGATCGGACGCCATGCGCGGTAGATCTCGAGCACGCCGTCGTTGTCGAAGTAGATCGGGGCCTCTCCCTCGGGGATGTCGACCAGTCCCTCCGCGGTGACGGTGGCGTCGGGCAGGCCGTCGGGCTTGACCATGCCGTGGGCGACGTCCACGCGGAATCCGTCCACGCCGCGGTCCAGCCAGAAGCGGAGCACGTCGGCGAACAGCGCGTGGACCGCCGGGTTCTCCCAGTTCCAGTCGGGCTGGGTGGTGTCGAAGATGTGGAGGTACCACTGGCCGGGGGTGCCGTCGGCCTCGGTGACGCGCGTCCAGGCGGGGCCGTGGAAGATCGAGGTCCAGTTGTTCGGCGGCAGCTCGCCGCGAGTGCCGCGGCCGTCGCGGAAGATGTACATGTCCCGCTCGGGGGATCCGGGGGCTGCGGCGAGGGCCTCCTGGAACAGGGGATGCTCGCTCGAGGAGTGGTTGGGGACGATGTCCGCGATGATCCTCAGCCCCAGCTCGTGGGCGCAGGCGATGAGCTCGTCGGCGTCGGCGAGGGTGCCGAAGCGGGGGTCGACATCGGTGTAGTCGGCGACATCGTAGCCGGCGTCGTGCTGCGGGGAGGTGTAGAAGGGCGAGAGCCAGATCGCGTCGACGCCGAGGCCCGCGAGGTAGGGCAGGCGGGAGGTGATGCCGGGGAGGTCGCCCATGCCGTCGCCGTTCGCATCGGCGAAGGAGCGGGGGTAGACCTGGTAGACGACGGCATCGCGCCACCACGGGCTGTGCTGCGGGGACATGCGGGGATGGTTTCCTTCCGAGGGGAGGGCGGCCCGGACGGGCCGATGGTCAGGGGCGGCGGGTGCGGAGGAGGACGGCTCCGGGGCCGTCGGCACGGAGCACCAGGACGGTGCCGCGGGAGGAGGCCTCGAGCGGGCCTTCGGCGTGGAGGTCCTCGAACCCGGAGATGCCGGGGAGGACGTCGAGGTCGAGCTCGAGCGGGCCGTCCAGAGCCGCTCGGGCGAGGACGACGACCACGTCGCCGTCGGGGTGGGTGCGGGCGAGCACGAGGACGTCGTCGGCCGCGTGCAGCAGCGCGAGCCCGCCCTGGCGCAGCGCGACCTCCTGTCGCCGCAGCCCCAGCAGCGCCCGGGTCGCGCGCAGGACCTCCGTGTCGATCCGCTCCGGGTCCTCGGCGGCGATCGCCTCCCAGGGCATCGGGGTGCGGGAGTGCTCGCCGGTCGTGCCCCGGGCGCCCAGCTCGTCGCCCGCGAAGAGCGTGGGCACGCCGGGGAGGGCGGCGAGCGCCGCGACCGCGACGATCTGCCGTTCCCGGGTGCCGACGACGCTGCGGGTGCGCGGGGTGTCGTGGCTCGCGAGCTGGTTCTGCGAGTGCTGACGGGCCGACCAGCTCAGCTGCGCCCCGTAGTCCACGATGGTGCGCGCGATCGCCTGCCCGGGAAGGCGGGGGATCGTGGTGGGCAGGCCCAGCCAGTTCAGATCCGAGGCCGGGTCGGTGAGCCATGCCCACAGCGGGCGGGTGAACCCGGTGTAGTTCATGGTGCCGTGCCAGCCGTCGCCGGCGAGGTCGGCGCTCGCGTCGTGGCCGTGCTCGGCCAGCAGCCAGTGCGAGGGCTCGCCGTCCTGATCGAGCGCCCGCAGGGTGGCGCGGATGCTGCGCGCGACGTCATGGGCGACATCGACGTCGTCGTGGCGACCGGTCATGTTGGCGACGTCGATGCGCCAGCCGTCCGCGCGCAGCGGCTCGCGCAGGTAGCGGGCGACCACGCTGCCGGGGCCCTCGACCAGGCGGCGCCGCAGCTCGGGCGAGCGCAGGTCGAGCTTCGGCAGGCTGGGCACGGCGTCCAGCCAGGAGCGATAGCTGCTCGGGTGGTCGGTGAACAGGTAGAAGCCGGCCTCGGGAGAGGCGGGATCCGCCTGGGCGGCGCGGAACCACTCGTGCGTGTCGCCGGTGTGGTTGGTGGTCAGGTCCAGCAGCAGGCGCATGCCCCGCGCGTGCAGCGCGGCGGAGAGCCGGACGAGGGCCTCGTCGCCGCCCAGCAGCGGGTCGACGCGGTCGAAGGTCGAGGCGTCGTAGCGGTGCACGGAGCCCGCGGGGAAGACGGGGGTGAGGTAGAGCGTGTCCGCGCCGAGGGAGGCCACATGGTCGAGGTGCTCGATCACCCCGTCGAGGTCCCCGCCGAAGAGCTGGCGCGCGGTGAGCTCGCCCTGCACGGCGGGCTCCTCGTCCCAGCGCATCGGCACCGCCCAGCCGGGGAGGTCGGCGGGGGCGGGGCGGCCCTCGGAGTCCGCGGGGGAGGAGGCCGAGCGGGCGAAGCGATCGGGGAAGACCTGGTAGACGATCGCATCGGCGACCCAGTCGGGGGCGCTCTCGTGGACGACGAGACGGAAGTCCGTCGCATCGGACACGTCCCAGGGGACGAGCCCGGCGGCCGTGAGCCAGGCATAGGCGGGGACGTCCTCCGATCCCGGACCCAGCAGGCAGAAGCGATAGCGGACCACGGGGTTCTCCGCGCGCAGCTCGGTCTCCCACCAGGCGCCCGTGGGGTCCTCGTCGACGCACCGCAGACGGGAGGTGCGGATCTCTCCGTCGATCACGGCGCGCAGGGCGACCACGTCGACGGGGTAGCTCGCGGGGACGCGGACGCGCAGGAGGGCGCTCTCGCCCAGGCGCCGCGGGGGCCGGGGCGAGAACAGGGGGCCGGAGTCGTGGAGGGGGCGTCGATGCAGCGGCGGCAGCGGCAGCGGCGCGGTCATCCCTTCACCGCCCCGGCGGTCGAGCCGCCCACGATGAAGCGCTGCAGGAACTGGTACAGCACGATCACCGGGACCATGATCATCACGGAGCCGGCCGCGAACAGGCCCAGGTTGTTGGAGCGGTCGCCGGCGAGCATGCCGTACAGGCCCACTGCGAGGGTCTTGTTCTCATCGCTCGTGAGGAAGATCGAGCCGAGCAGGAAGTCGCTCATGACGCCGACCAGGCTCAGCAGCAGCGTGGTCGCGAGGATCGGGACCAGGGCCGGCAGCAGGATGAGGGAGAAGACCTGCCAGTGGTCCGCGCCGTCGATGGTCGCGGCCTCGTCGAGCTCCCGGGGCACCGTGTCGAAGAAGCCCTTGATCAGCCAGACCTGGCCGAGCGACCCGCCCAGCAGCACGATGATGTACCCGGGCAGGGAGTCCAGGCCCAGGATCGGGACCGCGGCGCCGAGGTCGGAGATCATCGAGTAGATCGCGATCATCGACAGGATCGCCGGGAACATCATCACCAGCAGCAGGGCGAGCATGCCCCCGCGGCGGCCGCGGAAGCGCATGCGGCTGAAGGCGTAGGAGGCGAGCACCGACAGGAACACCTGCACCGAGGCGACGACGACGCAGACGATGACGGTGTTGAGGTACCACCGCGCGAAGGCGCCGCGAGCCCCGGACAGCAGGGTCTCGTAATGGGTGAGGCTCACGTCCCGGGGGAGGATCCCCGAGGAGGAGACCGTCCCCAGGGGGTTCAGCGAGGCGGAGACGACGAAGAGGATCGGGAAGACGGCGAAGGCGATCGCGGCGATGCCGACGAGGTGGCGCCAGCCGACCTCCGCCATCCAGCGGGACCGGGGCATGCGGCGCGGCGCGGGAGCCGCGACCGGGGCGGGGTGCTGTGTCATGGCGTGTCCTTCCGGGGCTCAGTTGACGTCTTCGAGGACGCGTGCGAAGCGGAACTGGATCGCGGCGAGGGCGCCGGTGAGGACGAACAGGGCCACCGAGACCGCGGCGGCGAAGCCGAAGTCCGCTCCCGACCCGCCGAAGGCGATCCGGTACACCATCGAGATGAGGATGTCGGTCGCGCCGCGCGTGTACTCGTTGGCGGGGAAGGGCCCGCCGCCGGTGAGCAGCTCGATCGCGTTGAAGTTGTTGAAGTTGAAGGCGAAGGAGGCCACGAGCAGCGGGGCGACCGCGACCAGCAGCAGCGGGGCGAGCACGCGCCAGGTGATCTGGAAGCGGCTCGCGCCGTCGATGCGCGCCGCCTCGAGCATGTCCCGGGGGATCGCCTGGAGCGCGCCGGTGCAGACGATGAACATGTACGGGAAGCCCATCCACAGGTTCGTCAGCAGCACGGCGGCCTTGGCGAGGTAGGGGTCGCCGAACCAGTTCAGGTGCAGCCCGAGCGTCTGGTTGATGAGGCCGAAGTCGCGGTTGTAGAAGTTCGACCAGACCAGCAGGGCGATGAAGCCGGGCACCGCGTAGGGCATGAGCAGGATCGAGCGGTACAGGCGGCGTCCGCGCAGGCGCTCGTCGTCGAGGACGAGGGCGAGGACGAAGCCGACCACGAAGGTGAGCCCGACGCTCCCGGCGGCGAAGACGAGGGTCCATACGAAGGCGTCGACGAACTGGCCGGCGAGCTTGCCGTCGGTGAACAGGCGTGCGTAGTTGGCCCAGCCCACGTTCTGCACCCAGGACTGCGACATGCGCTCGCCGCTCTCGGAGACGAAGTACTCGCTGTCCCCGACCTTCTGCACCGTGTAGACCTCGCCGGTCTGCGTATGGGTGATCGTGTCGGCGGCCTCGTCGTACTGCAGCACCTTGGTGCCCTCGAAGGCCTGGTTCACGCCGAGGAGGCGGACCGCGGTGTCCTGGTCGACCTCGACCGCGATCTCCTGCAGCTCGGCGTAGTGCTCGTTGATCTCCTGAGGGGTCAGCAGCCTCGCCCCGTCCACGGCGGTGACGCGGCCATCGGTGACGGTCGCCTCTCCGGCGGGCACGGGCTCGAGGGGCTCGGTCGCGCTGCCCCGGCTGACGGACCCGTCCGCGGGGTTCACGAGATAGAAGACGTAGGCGCCCTCGTCGGCGCCGTCCTCAGCCGCCACGGCGAGCGCGTAGCGGGGGGCGTCCGCGCTCTGCTGCACCGAGTTCCCGGTGATCGCGGCGATCGCCTGCTCCTTGGTCCCGCGGCTGCCGTCGCCGTAGTTGGTGAAGGAGTAGCCGATGGTCACGACGATCGGGACGATCAGGAAGACGGCGAGGAAGAAGGTCCCGGGGAAGATGTACTTCGCGGGCACGAACCGTTTCGTGCCGTAGAGGACGAAGATGCCGATCGCGGCGGCGAGGACGACGGACAGCCAGAGCCACGACTGCTGGCCGATCATCACCGGGACGATCCAGATCGTCACCGCGAGCACGGCTCCCAGCAGGAGGATGCGCGCGGCCTGGCAGAGGAGGCCTCTGCTGCGCTCACGGGGTGCGCGGCGCCCGGGGGCGTGCGTCGGGGTCATCGGTCGAGGCCTTTCTCGAGGTCTGCGGTCGGGGGCGGAGGGCGGGCGCCGGGGAGTCCGGGCGCCCGCCCTCCGGGGGCTCAGGCGCCGATCTTCCCGGCGATCTGCTCGCCCGCGGAGGTCATGACCTCACTCGGGTCCGCGCCGCCGACGATGTTCGCCTGCGCCTGGCCCAGCGGCGCCCAGATCTCGGACATGGCGGGGATGGAGGGCATCGGGTCGGTGCTCTCGGCGAGCTCCGCGATCCTCACCATCTCCGGGTTGTCGGCGGCGAGCTCGGTCTGGAGGTCGAGGGAGACCGGTGGGAGCTGGTTGCTCGCGAACATGGCGCGGGCGATATCGGGGCTGGAGGCGACGTCGGAGAGCAGCTGCTGGGCGAAGCCCTGGTTCTTGCCGGAGGAGGCGACGTAGAAGGCGTTGACGCCGGCGAAGGGCTTGGCCGGTTCCATGCCCTCGAAGCCCGGGACGGCGCTCATGGTGACGTCGAGGCCGGACTTCGCGATGTCGGCGAGCGCCCAGGGGCCCGAGACGAGGTAGGCGGCCTTGCCGTCGGTGAACAGGGAGATCGCGTTGTCCCCGGAGATCGAGGTCTTGAGCACGCCCTGCTCGCCGAGGGCCTTGATCTTCTCGCCGGCGGCGATCGAGCCCTCCTTGCCCACGCCCAGATCCTTCGGGTCGAGGTTGCCGGAGGCGTCGGCGCCGAACAGGTAGCCGCCGCCGGAGGAGTACAGGGGCTGCATGTGATAGGCGTCGCCCTGCTCGCCGACGGGCAGGGACAGGACGTTCTCGGCTCCTCCCTCGGTGCCTGCGGCCACGAGCTCCTCGATGCTCGTGGGCTCCGGGGCGGCGGTGAGGGCGTTGTTCGCGAACAGGGCGAGGGTCTCGACCGCGTACGGGACGCCGTAGGTCTGGCCCTCGAACTGGACCGCGGTCATGCCGATCGGCGCGAGCTTGTCGGCGGCGTCGGAGGGCAGCTGCACCGGCACGATCGCGGCGTTCTGGACGAGGTTGCCGATCCAGTCATGGGCGCCGAGCATCACGTCCGGCCCGTTGCCCGCCTGGTTCGCGGTCACGAAGGCGGCCTGCGGGTCGTTGGAGATGGTCTGGACGGCGGCCGTGATGCCCTGGGTCTGGGCCCAGGCGGCGATCGGCTCCTGGAGGGATGCCGCCTTCTTCTCATCGGCCCAGATCACGAGGTCGGCATCGGCGCGGGCGGGGGCGGCGGAGGGATCCGCCTCGCCGCCGCCGTCGGAGGCCGGGGCAGGTTCCGTGGCGGCGGTGTCCGGGGAGGACTCTCCGCCGCAGGCGGCCAGGAGCGCGGTGGCGGCGCCCGCGGCACCCAGGGCGAGGAAAGACTTGCGACGGATCTGCACAGCGATCTCCTTCGATTCAGCGTGGGGGAGGGGAGCTTCCATGCTCACCCTGCGGGGATGACTGTAGCCGCGGGCCGAAGGGTCGTGCAAGAATACGCAAGAACTTTCAACCCGGATGTGATCGGACTGTGACCTCCGATCGGGGACACTGCTGTCACCAGGAGGTATGCACCGTGAAAGCACGACTGATCGACATCGCCCGCGAGGCCGATGTGAGCGAGGCGACCGTCTCGCGGGTCCTCAACGACCGGCCGGGGGTCAACGAGGAGACCCGGCAGCTGGTCCTGCAGGCCGCGCGTCGGCTCGGGCGGCAGATCATGCCCGTTCCCGAGGAGCTGCCCCGCATGATCGGCCTCCTCGTGCCGGACCTCGAGAACCAGATCTTCGCCGCCTGGGTCGAACGGCTCGAGGCGGAGCTGTTCGAGCGCGGCGTCTCCTCCCTCGTCGGCGTGCGCGCCCGCACCGTCGAGCGCGAGCGCGAGCACCTTCAGCGCTTCCTCCGCGCCGGCGCGAGCGGGATCATCGTCGTCTCCGGCTTCCATGCCCAGCAGTCCAGCCCCCTGGACCACTACCGCGAGGTGACCGACGCCGGGGTCCCGCTGGTGATGGTCAACGGCGAGCGGCACGACCTCGACGCGGCCTTCATCTCCTCCGACGACGTGCACGCCATCGAGCTGTCCCTCGCCCATCTCGAGGAGCTCGGGCACCGGCGGATCGGCCTCGCCGTGGGCGACGAGCACACCTGGCCGGTGCGCACCAAGGTCCAGGCCTTCGAGGCCGCCCGGCGGGCGGCGGGAGAGCCCGGGGCGCCGATCGCCTACACCGACTTCTCCTACGCCGGCGGCTACGAGGCCGCCCGCGACCTCGCCGGGCGCGGCGTGACCGCGATCGTCTGCGGGAGCGACGTGATGGCCTCCGGCGCCCTCGAAGGGCTGCGCTCGATCGGCCTGAGCACCCCGGAGGACGTATCCGTGCTCGGCTACGACGACGTCTCCTGGGCGGGCCTGACCACCCCGCCGCTGACGACCATCCGTCAGAGTGTCTCGCTCATGGCCCGCTCCGCGGTGCGGACGGTGCTGGCCGGAGGCCAGGGCAGCCGGCGCCCCACCCGCACCGAGCTCGCGATCCGCCCCCAGCTGATCGTGCGCGGATCCACCGGGGCGGCCCCCGGGCGATCCCGATAGCATGGGCCGGGTGACCACCACCGACACCGCCTCCGACCCCGGCATCTCCGCCAGCAGCTACGACACCGCGCGCAGGCGCAGCGACCAGATCTGGCAGCAGATCGCGCAGGACCCCTCGGGTCTGCGCATGCTCACCGGCGACCGCCCCACGGGCGCCCTGCACATCGGCCACTACTTCGGCTCGCTGCAGAACCGGGTGCGACTGCAGGAGGCCGGCGTCGAGACCTGGCTGATCATCGCGGACTACCAGGTGATCACCGACCGCGAGGTGCTCGGCGACATCAAGGGCTCCGTGCGCGAGCTGCTCACCGACTATCTCGCCGTCGGCATCGACCCCGAGCGGGCCACCATCTTCACCCATTCCGCCGTGCCGGCGCTGAACCAGCTCATGCTCCCGTTCCTGTCGCTGGTCACCCAGCCGGAGCTCGAGCGCAACCCGACCGTCAAGGCGGAGCTCGCCGCGGCCGGGAAGTCCGCGATGGGCGGGCTCATGCTCACCTATCCCGTGCATCAGGCCGCGGACATCCTGTTCTGCCACGGCAACCTCGTCCCGGTCGGGAAGGACCAGCTGCCGCACATCGAGCAGACCCGGGTGGTCGCGCGCCGCTTCAACGAGCGCTACGCCGGCGGCGAGCAGATCTTCGCCGAGCCCGATGCCCTCCTCTCCGAGGCGCCGACCATCCTGGGGCTCGACGGCTCGCGCAAGATGAGCAAGTCGCTGGGCAACACCGTCATGCTGCGCATGAGCGCGGACGAGACGGTCACGAAGATCAAGAAGGCGAAGACCGACTCCGAGCGGCGCATCACCTTCGATCCCGAGGCGCGCCCCGAGGTCGCGAACCTCCTCATGATTGCGGGGCTGTCGACCGGGCGCGCGCCCGAGGAGATCGCCGAGGAGATCGGCGACAAGGGCGCCGGGACCCTCAAGATGCTCACCGCCGAGGCTCTCAACGAGCACCTGGCCCCGATCCGCGCCCGCCGCGCCGAGATCGAGCGGGATCCGGACCGGCTGTGGGAGATCCTGCGCGCCGGGAACGCCCGCGCGGGCGAGGTCGCGGAGCAGACCCTCGCGCAGGTCCGTGAGGCCATGGGCATGAGCTACTGAGCCCGGTTCCCGCAGGATCCGAGGGTCGGACGCCGCAGGGCGTCCGACCCTCGCTGCTTATACTGGTTCGAAGGAATGCTTTGCACGCTGACAGGACGACAGAGGAGCACCGATGCCCGTCTACAACGACGTCTCCGAGCTGGTGGGGCGCACACCCCTGGTCCGGCTGAACAAGCTGGGCGACGAGGTCCGGGCCACCGTGCTCGCCAAGCTCGAGTTCTACAATCCCGCGAGCTCCGTCAAGGACCGCATCGGCGTGGCCATGATCGATGCCGCAGAGGCCTCGGGCGAGCTCGCCCCCGGAGGCACGATCGTCGAGGCGACCAGCGGCAACACCGGCATCGCCCTGGCGATGATCGGCACCTCGCGCGGCTACCGGGTCGTGCTCACGATGCCGGAGTCCGCCTCCAAGGAGCGCCGCGGCCTGCTGCGTGCCTTCGGCGCGGAGCTCGTCCTGACCGAGGCCGCGGGCGGGATGAAGGGCGCGGTCGAGAAGGCTGCGCAGATCGCCGCCGAGACCGGGGGCGTGCAGGTGCGCCAGTTCGACAACCAGGCGAACCGCGCAGCGCACTACGCGACCACCGGTCCGGAGATCTGGGCGGACACGGAGGGCGTCGTCGACGCCCTCGTCTCCGGCATCGGCACGGGCGGCACCATCTCCGGCGCGGGCGCCTACCTGCGCGAGCAGAACCCCGCGGTGAAGATCTTCGCCGTCGAGCCGGCGGAGTCCCCGATCCTCAACGGCGGAGCCCCCGGCCCCCACAAGATCCAGGGCATCGGCGCGAACTTCGTGCCCTCCGTCCTGGACCGCGAGATCTACGACGAGGTCCTCGACATCGACGCTCCGACGGCGATGGAGCGGGCCCGCGGCATCGCCCGCACCGAGGGGCTCCTCGTCGGCATCTCGGCGGGTGCGGCGATCGAGGCGGCGGCCCGCGTCGGCTCCCGGCCCGAGCTCGAGGGGAAGACGATCGTCGTGATCATCCCGTCCTTCGGTGAGCGCTACCTCTCCACCCCGCTCTACGCCGAGTACATGGACTGAGCCCGGATTGGGACTCCTCTCCCGCGCGATGGACGCCGTGGCCGCGGTCCGCGAGGACGTGGCCGCGGCGCGCCGCCGCGATCCCGCCGCCACTGGCGACCTCCAGCTCGTGCTGACGTCCCCGGGCCTGCACGCGATCTGGGCGCACCGGGCGGCGCACGCCCTGTGGCGCCGCCCGCGGGCCCGGCTGCCCGCGCTCCTGCTCGCCCAGGGCATGCGCTCGGCCACCGGCATCGAGATCCACCCGGGGGCGCAGATCGGCCGACGCTTCTTCATCGACCACGGCATGGGCGTGGTGATCGGGGAGACCGCGGAGGTCGGCGACGACGTCATGCTCTATCACGGGGTGACGCTCGGGGGACGCTCCATGCGGCGCGTCAAGCGCCATCCGACGGTCGGCGACGGGGTCACCATCGGCGCCGGCGCCCGCGTCCTGGGGCCCGTGGTCCTCGGCGAGCGCTCGCAGATCGGGGCGAACGCCGTAGTCGTCCGCGACGTCCCCGCGGGAGCGACCGCCGTCGGCGTCCCTGCCCGCGTCCGCGGCGGCGCGGCGCATCCCGAGGAGAACGTGGACCCCGCGATCTGGATCTGAGCGGGCCCGCGCCCTCAGAAGGGGTGCAGGAACGGGTTGTCCGCCACCCCGCGACGCGCCCGCTCCCAGCTCGGGAGCACGTCGTGGCAGTCCGCCCGGATCACCTCGTCGAAGACTCCGCGCAGGCCGGCGGCGGGCGGCGGGTCGATGTCGATGAGCACCGTCCTCGCCCCCGCCTCACGGGCCAGCGGGGCGAGGCGGGCGGCCGGGAGGACCGCCCCGCTGGTGCCCACCACGACGAACAGCTCCGCCTCCCGCGCCAGGCGCAGGGACCGGTCGATCGCGGCACCGGGCAGCTGCTCGTCGAACAGCACCACGTCCGGCCGGGTCGGAGCGCCGCACACCGGGCACTGCGCCGGAGCGCCGTGGTCCTCGGCTCGGTCCCCTTCGCCCGGGGAGAGGGGAATGCTCCAGTCGCAGCATCCGTCCAGGCAGACGGCGCGCAGGGCGCTGCCGTGGAGCTCGGAGACGTCGGCGCTGCCGGCCGCCTGATGCAGGCCGTCGATGTTCTGCGTGATCACCGGGGCGCCCAGGCGGGCGATCGCGAGGTGTCCCGGGGTCGGCCCGTGCGCCGCCGCGATGCGCGCCATGCGCCCCCACACCCGCCACAGCAGCGGGAGGGACGCGGGCAGCGCGGAGCCGTGCATCGCAGCCTCGAGCTCCGGCTCGAGGCGCCAGAGACCGCCCGGCCCCCGGAACTGCCCGAGCCCGGTGCGGGCGCTGAGCCCGGCACCGGTGAGGAAGACGATCCGCCGGTGCTCGGGCGCGGGCCGGAAGTCCCTGCTCACCACTCCTCGTGCGTGCGGGAGTCCCAGGCGGCGTCCTCGCCCAGGTCCAGGGACGCGAGCAGGGAGCGGTCCGCATCGTCGAGGGCCACCCCGCCGAGGTCGGCATTGGCGAGCTGACGCTGCGGCGTCGACGACTTCGGGATCACGACGACGCCCTGGTCGACCGCCCAGCGCAGCGCGATCTGCGCCGGGGTGACGCCGTGCTTCGCGGCGATCCGCCGGATCGCGAACTGCTCGGGCAGGCCCTCGCGCCCGCCCAGGGGACCCCAGGCCTCGGTGAGGATCCCGTGCTCCGCATGGAAGGCCAGCGACTCCTGCCGCGGCAGGGCGGGGGAGAGCTGGATCTGGTTCAGAGCCGGCCACACCCCGGTCGCGTCGAACAGCTCCTGCAGCTGCTCGGGCCGGAAGTTGGAGACGCCCGCATGGGTGATCAGACCCTCCTCGCGCAGGTCCAGCAGGGTGCGCCAGGTGTCCAGGGCGAGGCCGCGGGAGGGATTGGGCCAGTGGATGAGGACGATGTCCGCGCGCTCCAGACCCAGCCGGCGCAGGGACTCGAGCACCCCGGTCCGGGTCGCCTCGCGCCCCTGGTCGCCTCCGGCGACCTTCGTGGTCACGAGGACCTCCTCCCGGTCGACCCCGCTGCTGCGCAGCGCCTGCCCGACGCAGGCCTCGTTGCCGTACTGGGCGGCCGTGTCGATGAGCCGGTAGCCGTTCTCGAGCGCGCTGCGCACGGCCTCGGCGCCCTCGACGCCCTTGAGCGAGCTGGTGCCGAAGCCGATGAGCGGGATCGGAGAGCCGTCGGCCAGGGTCGTGGTGGGGATGTCGAGCCTCGGCATGCGGGGCCTCCTCGATGCAGGGGATGCGGGCACCTCCATCGAACCACGGATGGGAGCCCGCGGGGGCCGCGCCTCCGGCCTATGCTCACGACAGGGTGCGCGAGAGCACCGGAGGCGGAACCGCCGAAGGAGCGGAGGGAGAGGAGCGGGCGATGGAGCACCGCAGGGGAGCGGGCGGCGCCCCGGCCTGGGGGATCCCGGACGAGGTCTCGCCCCTGCGGCGGGTGATCCTGCATCGGCCCGGACCCGAGCTCGAGCGCCTGACCCCGCAGACCCGGGACCGCTTCCTGTTCGACGAGCTGCTGTGGCTCGAGCGCGCCCGCGCCGAGCACGACGCCTTCGCGGCCCTGCTGCGCGCGGAGGGGGTCGAGGTCCTGCTGGTGCATGAGCTGCTCGAGGAGCTGCTGGCCGTGCCCGAAGCCCGGCAGGAGGTGCTCGAGCGCTCCCTGGACCCGGCCACGCTCGGCGACATCGCGGCGCAGGACCTGGGCGATGCGCTCTCGGGTCTTCCCGCGGGCCGCCTGGCCGGGCTCCTCCTGGCCGGGATCACGCGCGCGGAGCTCGAGGGCCTCGGCGTGCGCCCCCGCTCGGTCACGGTGCAGCGCACCGCACCGGACGAGCTGCTGCTGGACCCTCTGCCCAACCACCTGTTCACCCGGGACTCCTCGGTGTGGATCGGGGCGGCCGCCTTCGTCCCCGGCATGCGCCGCAGCGCCCGGCGGCGCGAGTCGGTGCACCTGGAGATGATCTACCGCCATCACCCGCTCTTCGCGGGCGCATCGGTTGACGCCTCCCGCTGCGTCGTCGAGGGCGGGGACGTGCTCGTCCTCGGGGAGGGGAGCATCGCGATCGGCCTGTCGGAGCGGACGAGCGCCGCCGGGGTCGAGCACCTCGCCGGGGCGCTGCTGGCCTCCGGGCGGGCGGAGCGGGTGATCGCCCTCGCGCTGCCCCATGAGCGCTCGATGATGCACCTGGACACCGTGATGACGCAGGTGGATCGCGAGTCCGTGGTGCGATACGGCCCTCTGCCGGGACTGGAGAGCTACGAGATCCGCCGCCGCGAGGGGCGCCTGGTGACCCGGGCGCATCCGGGGTCGGAGATGGACGTCGTCCTCGCGCGGGCCCTCGGGATCCCGCGCCTGCGGGTGCTGAGCCCCCAGCTCGACCGCTATGCGGCGGCGCGCGAGCAGTGGGACGACGGCTGCAACGTGCTCGCCCTCGGACCGGGACGGGTCGTCGCCTACGAGCGTGTGCGGGCGACCAACGACCATCTGCGCTCCTGCGGGATCGAGGTGCTCGAGATCCCCGGGAGCGAGCTCGGACGAGGACGCGGAGGCCCCCGCTGCATGTCCTGCCCGGTGCTGCGGGGCTGAGCGCCCTCGTACTCCTCAGAGGCGGCGCGGGGGAGCATCGCGCAGCGACCGCGCGAGCTCCTCGCGCGTGGGCAGCGGCGCCTGCAGCGAGCGCTCCATGAGCAGCTGCTGGGTGCCGAACTCCTCGAGACCGCGGCGCACGGTGAAGCCCAGGCGGCGCAGCAGCGTCACGCTGCGCTTGTTGCGGGTCTGCGTGACCGCGATGACGTGCTCGTCCTCGAGGGCGGTCTGCGCCCAGCCGAGCAGGGCGTGGCAGGCCTCGGCCGCGAAGCCCTGCCCGGTGTGCTCGGGCAGCAGCGCATAGGACAGCTCGAGCTCGCCGCGGTCGTAGGTCAGCACGATCGAGCCGAGCATCGCGTCGTCCTCGGCGCGGGCCACGGCCCACCGACCCCAGCTCAGGCCCAGAGGGCTGAGCTCGAGAGCCTGCCGCGAGGCGTAGTCGACCGAGCCTCCCAGGTACTCGCGCGTGACCGGATCGGTCATGAGGCGGATCATCTCTGCCCGGTCCCGGTCGTCGGGCTCGCGGATCAGGATGCGGTCCCCCCGGATCCTGATCGGCCACTGCTGCGTACCTTCCCGATTCACGCCTTCACTGTACGGGACCGGCGGCCGCCGGCGGGCGGTACAGTGTCCGGGACGGCTCGAGGGAGAGCCGGACAGGGGAGCTGTATCCGCCGCTCCGCCCGCACGCCACCAGGAGAGACGATGCCCGCACCGGCCCTGAACGCCACGCCCCTGCATGCGCTCCACGAGTCGCTCGGCGCGACGTTCACGGACTTCGCGGGCTGGCAGATGCCGGTGCGCTACACCTCCGACCTCGCCGAGCACCACGCGGTCCGCACCGGTGCCGGGATCTTCGACCTCAGCCATATGGGGGAGATCCGCCTGAGCGGCTCGGGTGCGGGGGAGGCCCTCGACCATGCGCTCGCCGGGAAGCTCTCGACCCTCGCCGTGGGTCGGGCGAAGTACTCCCTCATGCTCGCTCCGGAGGGCGGCGTGATCGACGACGTGATCGTCTACCGGCTGGGGGAGGAGGAGCTCCTGGTGGTCGCCAACGCCGGGAACGCCGCCGTCGTCGCGGGCGAGCTCGCGGACCGCGCGGCCGGCTTCGACACGCAGGTCCGCGACGACTCCGCCGCGATCGCGCTGATCGCGGTGCAGGGGCCGGCCAGCGCGGACATCGTCACCCGCGCGCTGACCGATGCGGCCTCCCCGGCCTCCGGCATCGACGCCGAGGACGTCGCCGCGCTGGGCTACTACCGCGTCCTGCAGGGGACCTTCGCCGGGCACGAGCTGCTGCTGGCCCGCACCGGCTACACCGGCGAGGACGGGTTCGAGCTGTACGTCCCGGCTGCCCGGGCCGTCGAGCTGTGGGAGCTGCTGGCCGCGCACGGCGGCGAGGACCTGGTGCCCTGCGGCCTCGCCTCGCGCGACACCCTCCGGCTCGAGGCGGGAATGCCCCTGTACGGCCACGAGCTGAGCCGCGACACCCTGCCGGCACAGGCAGGGCTCGGCCGGGTCGTGGCGCTGCGGACCAAGGGCGACTTCATCGGCCGGGCCGCCGTGGAGTCCGCCGACCTCTCCGGATCCCGTGTGCTCGCGGGCCTGGTCGCCGAGGGACGCCGCGCCGCCCGCGCGGGCAGCGCCGTCCGGGACCTCACCGGCCGGATCATCGGCGAGGTGACCTCCGGGGTCCTCTCGCCGACCCTGGGCCATCCGATCGCCCTGGCCTACCTCGACCCCGCCTCCACCGAGGTCGGGACCGAGCTGGTGATCGACGTGCGCGGCAAGGACCTGCCCGCCCGCGTCGTCTCCCTCCCGTTCTACTCGCGCGCCTGATCCCGGTGCACGAGCCTCACCCCCACCCCGCGCCCCGAGGAAAGGACCTCCCCATGACCACCGAACTGCTCTACAGCAAGGACCACGAGTGGGTCCGCGTCGAGTCCGACGGCGTCGCCGTCATCGGCGTGACCGACTTCGCCGCCGGACAGCTGGGCGACGTCGTCTACGTCGACCTCCCCGAGGAGGGCGACGCCCTCACCGCGGGCGGCGAGATGGGCGAGATCGAGTCGACCAAGTCGGTCTCCGACCTGTTCTCCCCGATCGACGGGACCGTCACCGCGGTCAACCAGTCCGTCGTGGACTCGCCGGAGCTCGTCAACGCCTCTCCCTTCGAGGAGGGCTGGCTGATCAGGGCGAGCTTCGAGGCCCTGCCCGAGGACCTGCTCACGGCCGAGCAGTACGCCGCGCTCACCGGCGCCTGAGCGGGAGCGGGACAGCACGCGATGACCACCGCCTCCTCCGCACCCCGCCGCGAGCTCGGACCGTTCGTCGGCCGGCACGTCGGCACCGACGAGGCCGCACAGCAGCACATGCTCGAGACCCTCGGACTCCCGAGCCTGGACGCGCTGCTCGAGGCCGCCGTCCCGGGCACGATCCTGCTGGATCCCCGGACCGACGACGCCCTCGGCGACGGCGCGGGCGAGGCGGAGGTCCTCGCCGAGCTGCGCGGCCTCGCCTCCCGCAACACCGTGCGCACCTCGCTGCTCGGCGAGGGCTACTACGGGACCCTGACCCCGCCGGTGATCCAGCGGGGCGTCCTCGAGAACCCGGCCTGGTACACGGCCTACACCCCGTACCAGCCGGAGATCTCCCAGGGCCGCCTCGAGGCGCTGCTGAACTACCAGACGATGGTCTCGGAGCTCACGGGCCTGGCGATCGCGAACTCCTCCATGCTCGACGAGGCGACCGCCGCCGCGGAGGCGATGCTCCTGGCGCGCCGGAAGTCCCGCGCGCGGACGACCCGCTTCCTCGTGGACCAGGACGTGTTCGAGGCGACCCTCGCGGTCGTGCGGGGACGGGCCGAGGCCGTCGGCATCGAGCTCGTCGTCGCCGACCTGCAGGACCCCGCGGCGGCCGATGCCGCGCTCGAGGACGGCGTCTTCGGCGCGCTCGTGCAGTATCCCGCGGCCTCCGGGCGCGTCTGGGACCCGCGGGAGCTGTTCGCGAAGGTGCACGCCGCGGGCGGCCTCGCGATCGCCGCGAGCGATCTGCTCGCCCTGACGCTGCTGACCTCCCCGGGCGACCTGGGGGCCGATGTGGCCGTCGGCTCCTCGCAGCGCTTCGGCGTGCCGCTGGGCTTCGGAGGCCCGCACGCCGGCTTCATGAGCGTGCAGGCGGGGCTCGAGCGGCAGCTGCCGGGCCGTCTCGTCGGCGTGTCCGTGGATGCGGCGGGCGCCCCCGCCTACCGCCTCGCCCTGCAGACCCGCGAGCAGCACATCCGCCGCGAGAGGGCGACCAGCAACATCTGCACGGCGCAGGTGCTGCTGGCTGTGATGGCCTCGATGTACGCCGTCTACCACGGGCCCGCGGGGCTCACCGCGATCGCCCGCCAGGTCGCGGCCCGCACCGCGGACCTCGCCGCGCATCTGCGGGCCGAGGGCTTCCGCCTCGCCCACGGCTCCGTCTTCGACACCCTCGTGGTCGAGGTGCCCGGGAGGGCGGGACAGGTCGAGGAGACCTTCCGCGAGGCCGGCTACCTGCTGCGCGTGCTGGATGCCGACCGGGTGCGCCTGAGCCTGGACGAGACGATCGACGCGGAGGCGCTCGACGCGATCGCCGTGCTCTTCGAGCAGTTCTCGCCCCGGACGGGCAGCGCCGAGGACGCCCCGGCCGGCGGCGAGGTCGGCGCCGCGTGGCCGGGCGGCATCGTCCGCACCACCCCGTTCCTGCAGGACGCGGTCTTCTCGTCCTTCCACAGCGAGACCGCGATGATGCGCTACCTGCGCCGTCTCGCGGACAAGGACTACGCCCTGGACCGGGGCATGATCCCGCTGGGCTCGTGCACGATGAAGCTCAACGCCGCCGCGGAGATGACCGCGGTCACCTGGCCCGAGTTCGCGGGCCCTCATCCCTTCGCACCCGCGGAGGACGTCGAGGGCTACCTGGAGCTGATCGACCAGCTGGAGCGGTGGCTCGCCTCGGTGACGGGCTACGACACCGTGTCCCTGCAGCCGAACGCCGGAAGCCAGGGCGAGTACGCGGGGCTGCTCGCGATCAGCGCCTACCACCGCTCGCGCGGCGAGGCGCAGCGCACCGTGTGCCTCGTGCCCTCGAGCGCGCACGGCACCAACGCGGCATCGGCCGTGCTCGCGGGCCTGCGCGTCGTCGTGGTCGCCTCCGATGCGGAGGGCAACGTCGACCTCGACGACCTGAAGCAGAAGATCAAGGATCACGCCGAGGACCTCGCCGCCATCATGATCACCTACCCGTCCACGCACGGCGTGTACGAGGAGGAGGTCCGGACCGTCTGCCAGCTGGTCCACGACGCGGGGGGCCAGGTCTACGTCGACGGCGCGAACCTCAACGCCCTGCTCGAGGTCGCCCGGCCCGGCGAGTTCGGCGGCGACGTGTCCCACCTGAACCTGCACAAGACCTTCTGCATCCCGCACGGCGGCGGCGGCCCGGGCGTCGGCCCGGTCGCGGCGAAGGCCCATCTCGCGCCGTTCCTGCCGGGGCACCCGCTCGCCCAGCGCGCCGAGCATGCGGTCGCGGGCAGCGCGCCCGTCGCCCATGGCGGGGCGCCCGTCTCGCAGGCGCCCTACGGCTCGCCGTCGATCCTCCCGATCCCCTGGGCGTACATCCGCCTCATGGGTGCCCAGGGCCTGCGCCACGCCACGGCCTCCGCGGTGCTCGCGGCGAACTACATCGCGAAGCGGCTCGAGGGCACCTTCGAGACCCTCTACCGGGGCCGCAGCGGGCATGTCGCCCATGAGTGCATCCTGGACCTGCGGCCCTTCACCGCACGCACCGGCATCACCGTCGACGACGTGGCCAAGCGGCTGATCGACTACGGCTTCCACGCCCCGACCATGTCCTTCCCCGTCGCCGGGACGCTCATGGTCGAGCCGACGGAGTCCGAGGACCTCCCCGAGCTCGAGCGCTTCATCTCCGCGATGCTCATGATCGCGGAGGAGGCCGAGCAGGTGGCCTCCGGCGCCTGGCCGAAGGACGACAACCCTCTCGTGAACGCGCCCCACACCGCCGAGGCGATCGCGCGTGCCGACTGGGACCACCCGTATTCGCGGGAGATCGCGGTGTACCCGGGCGTGCACGCCGCGCGGGGCCTCGACCTCGGCGGCTACCACATGAGCGAGCAGATGCGGATCCAGGCGAAGTACTGGCCGCCGGTGCGCCGCATCGACCAGGCCTACGGCGATCGCAACCTCGTGTGCACCTGTCCTCCGCTCGAGGCCTACGAGTCCTGAGCCGCCCCTGTCCGTTCACGCCCGCCGCATGCCGCGAGCGGGCGTGAACGGAGATGACGGCCGCCTTGCGCCACACGGCGCCGCGCACCGTAACCTCAGGTCATGACCCAGATCCTCACCACGACCGCCGGCTCCCTCCCCCGGACGCCGGAGCTGCTCGCCGCCAACGCCGCCCGCACCTTCGCCGAGGACGGCCTCACCCCGCTGCCCTCGGCCGAGTTCGATGCGGCCCTGGCCGCGGCCGTCGACTCCGTGGTCGCCCGCCAGAAGCAGATCGGCATCACGGTGCCCGGCGACGGCGAGTACGGCAAGGCCATGACCACGACCTTCAACTACGGTGCCTGGTGGAGCTACATCTTCCACCGCACCGCGGGCCTCGAGGTCGTGCCCGAGGACACCTTCTTCTCCGCGTCCCCGACGGCGCCGAACGCCGAGGGCCTCACCCTGACCGCCTTCGGCAACCGCCGCGACCGCCAGCGCTTCCCCGACGTGTACGCGACCGATGCCGAGGTCAACAAGGCGACGCCCGACGGGGCCGCGCCCCTGTTCCCGGTCGCCTCGGGGACCCTCGCGTACACCGGCCAGGAGCTCATCGGCTCCGACGTCGCGAACTTCTCCCGCGCCCTGCGGGCCCAGGGCTACGAGCAGGGCTTCCTCACCTCGCTCTCGCCCGGTTCCGGCGCCCGCATCCAGGACCGCCGCTACGGCTCCGAGGACGCCTTCCTCGAGGCCTGGGCCGATGCCCTGCACGAGGAGTATCGGGCGATCACGGACGCGGGGCTGATCGTCCAGGTCGACGACCCCTCGATCGCCGAGAACTTCGACCAGATCGACCCCGAGCCGAGCATCGAGGACTACCTGCGCTTCACCGCCAAGCGCGTCGAGGCCCTCAACCATGCGCTGCGGGGCCTGCCCCGCGAGCTGCTGCGGTTCCACCTGTGCTGGGGCTCCTGGCACGGCCCGCACACGACGGACATCGAGCTGCGCCATCTGGTGGACCTCATGCTCGACATCGACGTCACCTACTACTCCTTCGAGGGCGCCAACGCCCGCCACGAGCACGAGCACGTGGTCTGGGACGAGGTGGAGCTGCCCGAGGACAAGATCATCGTCCCCGGCGTGGTCACGCACTCCACCAACGTCGTCGAGCATCCCGAGCTCGTCGCGCAGCGCATCGGCCGCTACGCGAAGCGCGTGGGCGCCGAGAGGGTCATCGCCTCGACCGACTGCGGGCTGGGCGGCCGGGTGCATCCCGACATCGCCTGGGCGAAGCTCGAGGCGCTGGTCGCCGGAGCGGAGATCGCCTCGCGCCGGTTCTGAGCGGCGCGGGGCGCCGGAGACGTTCACGCAGACGTCACGGACACGTCACGGTCCGCGGGGTCGGATCTCACCGCAGGGGAGCATCCTTCCTCGCGTGAGGATCCTGTTCGTGTCCGAATCGTTCCTGCCCCATATGAACGGCGTCACCGGCTCCGTGCTCCAGGTCGTCGACCAGTTCGCGGCCCGCGGCGACGACCTCGCGATCATCGCGCCCCGCCAGCCCGGCGCCGAGAGGTTCCTGCGCACGTCCTGCGGTCGGAAGATCCGCGTCCGCCGCATCACGTCGGTGCCGATGCTGGGCTACGGGGACGTGCGCATCGCCACCACCAGCGCGGCGTCCCTGCGTCGCCGCATCGCGGACTTCCAGCCCGATGTCGTCCATCTCGCCTCCCCGACGATCCTGGGCGGCAGGGCGATGATCGCCGCCCAGCAGCTGGGGCTGCCCACGGTCGCCGTGTACCAGACGGACATCCCCGGGTACACGGCCCGCTACGGGCTGCCCTTCCTCGAGGCGGCGAGCTGGCAGCTGCTGCGCGACGTCCACAACCGGGCGACGCTCACTCTGGCGCCCTCGACCTTCACCCGCGACCAGCTGCGCGAGCACGGGATCGAGCGCATCCGCCTGTGGCGGCGCGGCGTGGACACGGCCCGCTTCTCGCCCTCGCTGCGCAGCGAGGCCCTGCGGGCGGAGCTCGCGGAGCCGGGGGAGAGGATCGTCCTGTACGTGGGGCGCCTCGCCCCGGAGAAGCAGGTCGAGGATCTGCGGATCCTCCACGACCTCCCCGGGGTGCGGGTCGTCGTGGTGGGGGAGGGGCCCGAGGAGGAGACGCTGCGCCGGGCGATGCCGCGGGCCCGCTTCCGCGGCTTCCGCGGCGGCGCCGACCTCGCCGCGCACCTCGCGAGCGCCGACCTCTTCGTCCATCCGGGAGAGCTGGAGACCTTCTGCCAGACCATCCAGGAGGCCATGGCCTCCGGTCTGCCGGCGATCGCCCCTCGTCGCGGAGGGCCCGTCGACCTCATCGCCCCCAGCCGGACGGGCTGGCTGTACACGCCGGGGATGCTCGACGAGCTGCGGGAGCACGCCGTGGACCTGCTGTTCGACGATGCGAAGCGGGAAGCCTTCGGCGCCGCCGCGCTCGCGAGCGTGCACGCGCGCACCTGGCCGGTCCTGGCCGAGCAGCTGCGCGGGTACTACGCGGAGGCGATCGGGGCGCGGGAGCTCAGTCGCCGAGCGCCCTGAGGGCGAAGGCCTCGAGCAGCGCGGTCCAGGCTGCGCCGTCGCGAGGGTCCGCCCCGAGCGGGCCGGGATCCGCCTCGGGGTGGAACAGCAGCCCCCACAGGGATTCCTCGACCCGGAAGGCCGCGATGCCCCCCTGGGCGTCGTGGGCGAGCGTGCGCGCCCCCGGCGGCAGCGCGATCACCGAGCTGCCGGCCGGGCGGCGCAGCACCGGCACGTCGTCGCCGTCGGGAGGGGCGAGCGCGGCCAGCAGCGCGTCGGAGCGGCCCGAGGGCGTCAGCAGCAGCGCCTCGCATCGGGCCGGGGCATCCGGGTGCGCGGACCCTGCCACGCGCCCCTCGAGGGCGTGGGCGGCGAGCACCGCCCCCAGACCGATCCCCAGGGTCGGCAGATGGCGGGAGAGGGCTCGACGCAGCAGCGCCCGCACCTCGAGCATGGCGGCGTCGTGCTCCTCCTGCCGCGGGGCGGCCGCATCGCCGAGGACGACCAGCCCCTCCATCCGCAGCAGATCCGAGGGGATCTGGTCGCCGCGGGCGGGCTGCACCAGATGCACGAGCAGACCCGCCCGGGACAGCACGGGGGCCAGCGCCCCCGGGCCCGAGGCGGGGGACAGGTCGATCACGAGGCAGTCCGAGGCATGCGGGTTCATGACCCGTTCCTACCACTGCGCGCCCCGCCGCGCGTCACATTCGGACATGCACATGGCATGCGCGTCGCCGATGCCGTGGAATGAGCAGGTCGCATGCGCGGCGCGCCCCCGACCGGGGACGCAGGATCCTCGCGGAAAGGAACGTCATGGCACGGCTCAGCACTCGTCGCCCGCTCATCGGCATCACCGCAGGGACCACCCGCATGATGTCCGGCGCCTGGGCGGGCCATGAGGCGATCACGCTGACCGAGCACTACGTCCGCGCTCTGCGGGAGGCCGGCGCCCGCGTCGTCGTCCTCGCCCCGCAGGACCCGTGGAGCCAGGAGGAGCTCGCCGAGCTCGACGGCCTCGTCCTCTCCGGCGGCCGCGACCTCGATCCCGCCGCCTACGGGGCCGGTGCGCTCGAGACCGACCTGCCGCCCGACCCCGAGCGCGACGCCTTCGAGACGGCGCTGTACCGGACCGCGCGCGCCGCCGGCGTCCCCGTCCTGGGGATCTGCCGCGGCCTCCAGATCATCGCCGTCGCCGAGGGCGGCACCCTGCACCAGCACCTTCCCGTCGACGTGCCCGCCTACCCCGGCACCGGCCAGGCCCCCACCGCGGTCGAGGTCGAGCTGAGCGCCGCGAGCGACCTCGCCCTCGCCCTCGGCACCCGCCCCGCGGCGACCGCGTTCCATCACCAGGCGGTCGCCGAGGTCCCCGCGGGCCTGCGCGCCGTGGGCGTCCACAGCGGATCGGGCCTCGTCCTGGCCCTCGAGGCGGAGGAGGGAAGCCCCGTCCTCGCCGTGCAGTGGCATCCCGAGCTGGGCGGCGGCGCGGGTCTGTTCGATCACTTCGTCGCCGCGGCGCGCACGGGCGCCGGCGCGGACACCCTCCGCGCTGGCGTACGATGAGATCATCTGCGCCGTCCCGGGAGGAAGCATGAACTCTGAGCAGCCCAGCACCACCGTCGCGAGCCCTGCCGCGAGCCGGCGCGAGCCGCACGTCACGAGCGAGGGCAACGGCCTGATCAGCTCGATCATCCTCGCGACCGTCCTGTTCGTGCTGTTCGCCGGCGGCTTCTACGTGATGAGCCTCTACACCGTGGCCTGGTACCTGTTCGTGGTCGGTCTCGGCATGAGCATCGTCTCGCTGTTCATCACCTTCTCGGTGATCCCCAAGTACCTCACCTGAGCCCGGCCCCGCGCCGTCGCGGACGAGCTGGCACGGCGCGCCCGCGGGTGAAAGGATCCAGCGGTGTCCTTCTCGCGCCGCGCTCCGTCTCCGCCTCCTGACGCCCGTCGTGCCCGGTGGGCCGTCTCCCTGCTGTTCGCGCTGAACGGTGCTTCCTTCAGCGCGATCCTGCCCCGCTATCCGGAGCTCGTCGAGCAGATGGGCCTCAGCAACACCGCCTTCGGGCTCGCGATCGGCATCGGCCCTGTCGGCGGACTCCTCGCCGGACTGCTCGCGGCCCGGCTCATGAGCCGGCACGGATCGGCGAACGTCGCCGTCTGCTTCCAGGTCGTGGCGAGCACCGCGCATCTGCTCGTCTACACCTCCACCTCCTGGCTGTGGCTGACCGGTGCCCTGCTGCTGGCCACGGCGGCCGATGCCCTCACCGACATCTCGATGAACGCGCACGGCCTGCGCGTGGAGCGCCGGTACCGGCGCTCGATCATCAACAGCTACCACGGCTGGTGGTCCCTCGGCGCCGTCGGCGGCGGCCTGCTGGGCGCCCTCGGCGCACAGGCCTCCCTTCCGCTGTGGCTCCAGGGCGTGCTGGGTCTGCTCGGCTTCGGCGCCGCGGCGATCGTGTCGCGCCGCCTCATGCTGCGCGGCCCCGACACGACCGAGCGCACCCCCGCGCCCGTGGACGGCGCCGTCCACGGGGCGAGCCCCGCTCTCACCGGCGCCGGGGAGGTCCCGGCGCTGTCCCCGCCGGGACGCAGCATCCGCGGTCTCGCCCTGCGCCCGCTGGGCCTCGTGCTGGCCCTGGGCATGGTGCTCATCTTCGCCGGGTCGACCGAGGACGCGGGCGGCACCTGGGGCGCCCTGTTCATGACGAGCACCTTCGCGGCCGCACCCTTCGTGGCGGGGCTCGCCTTCGTCGCGCTGCAGGGAGCGCAGACCGTGGGCCGCTTCCTCGGCGACGGGATCGTGGACCGCCTCGGCGACCGGACCACGGCCCGGCTGGGCGCGCTCATCGCCGGGGTCGGCATGAGCATCGCGCTCATGCTGCCGCACCCCGTCACCGCGGTCATCGGCTTCGGCGCCGCGGGCTGGGGCGTCGCGACGCTGTTCCCGGCCGCGTTCCGCACCGCCGACGAGCTGCCGGGCCTGCCGCCGGGGGTCGGCATCACCGTCGTGGGCTGGCTCGCGCGCCTCGGCTTCTTCCTGACCCCTCCGCTCGTGGGCGCGCTCGCCGATGCGCTCACGCTCCGCTACGCCCTGTGGCTCGTGCCGCTGTATGCGGCGGGGATCCTCGTCTTCTCCGGGGTCCTCGAGGGGAAGAAGGAGCGGCACGGCGCGACGGTCCCGTCCTGACCGGGTGCGCGGCGCGCCTCCCGCGCCGCTCGGGCCCCGGGGCAGTCGTAAGGATTCCGTAAGGGCCCCGTCAGCACCTGTTCCGCATCTGGTGGGGAGCATGGAGCCATGGACACCACGTATCGCACCCGTTCCACGACCCTCCTGCGCACCGGCGCCGCGCTCCTTGGCGCCGCCGCCGCCCTCGGCCTCGCCGCCTGCGGCGCCGGCGAGCAGAACCCCTCCGAGGAGATGACCGAGGAGCAGATGACCGAGCAGCCCATGACCTCCGACGGCGGCGGGGACATGATGGAGGAGCCGATGTCCTCCGACGGCGGAGGAGAGATGATGGAGGGCGAGGACATGGGCTCCGAGGGCTCCATGACCGAGGACGTGGACATGACCGGCACGGACGGCGGGGAGTGACCAGAGCATGAGCACGAGCTCGCGGACCCGGGGCGCACGGCTGGCCGGAGCGCTGACGACGGCTGTCGCGGCGGGTCTGGGCCTGGGGCTCGCCGAGCTCGCCGCCGCCCTCGTCCAGCCCCGTACCTCCCCGGTGTCCCTGGTGGGGGCGGTGACCATCGATCTCACGCCGCCGCCGGTCAAGGACCTGGTGATCGGGTTGCTGGGGATGGCGGACAAGCCCTTCCTCATCGGCTGCGTGCTCGCGGGGACCCTCGCCATCACCGCCGTGATCGGCTCCGGGCTGGTCCGCACCGCCCGCTGGGCCTCGATCTGGATCGCAGCGGTCGGCGCCATCGCGATCCTCGCTGCGCTGCTGCGGGTCGCCGTCGCGCCGTCCTCCCTGGTGGCGGGGCTGGTCCTGGCCGCCGGCGGCATCGGCGCCCTCCATCTGCTGCGCACCCTGCTGCTGCGGGCCCAGGAGGAGCAGGCGGATCCCGCGGCCATCGGCGGCGCCTCGCGCCGGCGCCTGCTGGCCACCGGCGCGGGCCTCGGGGCGCTCGGCGCGCTCGCGCCGCTGGTGGGCCGTGCCCTGCGCCCCGCACCGCAGGTCGCCCCGGAGCTCCTGGCCGTCCCGGAGCCGCAGGTGCAGGCCCCGGAGCTGCCGGAGGGACTGGACGTCGAGGGCGTCAGCCCGCTGCGCACCCCGGCCGATGAGCTCTACCGCATCGACACCGCGCTGGTGGTGCCCGGGTACGACCCCGAGTCCTGGCGGCTGCGGATCGAGGGCATGGTCGAGAACCCCTACGAGATCACCCTGCCCGAGCTGCTGGCCATGCCCATGGTCGAGCACGACGCGACCATGCTGTGCGTGTCCAACCCGGTGGGCGGCGATCTCATCGGCTCCATCCGGTTCCAGGGGGTGCGGGTGCGGGACCTGCTCGCGCGCGCGGTCCCGCTGCGCGGCGCCGATCAGGTGCTGTCCACCTCCGTCGACGGGTTCACCGCGGGGACCCCGCTGGAGGCGCTCACGGACGACCGCGAGGCCCTCATCGCCGTGGCCATCAACGGCGAGCCCCTCAGCCCGGAGCACGGCGCGCCCGCCCGCCTGTTCACGCCGGGCCTGTACGGATACGTGGGGGCCACCAAATGGCTGACCACGCTCAGCGTCGGGACCTACGCCGAGCAGGTCGCCTACTGGACCAGCCGCGGCTGGTCCGCGAAGGGACCGGTGAAGACCTCGGCACGCATCGACACCCCGCGCGGTGACGGCCGCGTCGAGCCCGGGGCCGACGGCAGGGTGGCGGTGGCGGGCGTGGCGTGGGCCGTGCACCGGGGCGTCGGCGCCGTCCAGCTCCAGGTCGACGACGGCGAATGGATCGACGCCGAGCTGTCCGAGGACGTGGGCGCCGACTACTGGCGCCAGTGGGTGGTGCGCCTCGAGCTGGCTCCGGGCGAGCACCTGCTGACGGTCCGGGCGGCCGATGCCTCCGGCGAGCTGCAGAGCGCCGAGGTCGCCCCGCCTGCCCCGAACGGGTCGCAGGGGTACCACCGCATCAGCGTGGACGTGCGAGGGTGAAGGACACCTCGCAGCCGTCCTGAGCGCTGCGGGCGGTGACCGAGCCGCCGTGCGCGCTCGCGACCGAGCGCACGATCGCCAGCCCCAGCCCGGCGCCGGGCCGCTGCGGGCTGCGTGCCGCATCGCCCCGCCACAGCGGATCGAACATGCGCCGCCGCGTCTCCTCGTCGATGCCGCCGCAGGCGTCCTGCACGAGGACCCGGACCGCGCGACCCCGGGACTCCTCCCGCGCCGACACCAGCACCTCGCCACCGGACGGGGTGTGGCGCACCGCGTTCACCAGCAGATTCGTCACGGCGCGGAGCAGCTCTCGGGCATCGGCCGGGACCTGCAGGTGGGCGGGCACCTCTCCGCGGATCTCCACGCCCTCGGCGTCGGCCTCGGCACGCATCCCCGCGACCGCGTCGGAGACGAGATCGTGCAGGCGCACCTCCTCCCGGGGGCGCCGGGGCAGCGGGTAGGTGGACAGCGACAGCAGGTCGTCGGCCAGGGTGATCGCCTGGTCGATCTGCGCGAGCATGCGACGGGGGTACGCCTCGCGCTCCGATCCGACGCCGTCCTCGAGCGCCTGGGACATGGCGCGGATCCCGGCCAGCGGGGTGCGCAGGTCATGGGAGAGATGGCTGACCAGCTCCTGGCGCATGCGCTCCGCCTCGCGGGCGCGCTCGGCCCGGGCCACCTGCCAGGAGACCATCACCCCGACGGCCACGGCGACCGCGACCGAGACCACGACGATCGAGGTGAGCTGGCGCGAGGGCTCGGGCCCGAACAACATCAGCCGGGTGCCGGCGAGGACGCCGGCCGCCACCGCGGCGACCGCGGCGAGCGGCGCCGCCACGACCGCCCAGGCGAGGTGGCGGCGGGCGAGCACCACGGCCACGAGCGCGCCCGCGCCACCGGTCAGCACCGCCGCCGTCAGCGCGGTGAGCAGGGCGGCGCTCACGGCGCGGGATCCCAGCGATAGCCGCGGCCCCAGACCGTCACCAGCCGCCGCGGCCGTGCCGGATCCTCTTCGACCTTCTCCCGCAGCCGGCGCACG
Source organism: Brachybacterium hainanense (assembly GCF_042434575.1). Taxonomy (NCBI): domain Bacteria; kingdom Bacillati; phylum Actinomycetota; class Actinomycetes; order Micrococcales; family Dermabacteraceae; genus Brachybacterium; species Brachybacterium hainanense. Next base: position 66,113 of record NZ_JBHLSV010000009.1, on the reverse strand, counting down.
TGCACCGTCACCGTGGAGGGGTCCCCGTACTCCCAGTGCCACACGCTGCGCAGGATCTCGTCGCGCTCCAGCAGCTCCCCGGGCCGGCCCAGGAACCTCTCCAGCAGAGCGAACTCCCGCGGTGTCAGCGGCAGCGGCTGACCGGAGCGGGTCGCCGTCCCGGCCCGCGGATCCAGCTCCAGGTCACCGTCGCGGAGCACGTCCGACGGTCCGGCGAGGGCGGAGGACGTCGCGGCCGCACCGCGGCGCAGCACGGAGCGTGCCCGCAGGACGACCTCGCGGGGAGAGCAGGGCTTGGCGACGTAGTCATCGGCCCCGATCTCCAGGCCGAGGATCCGCTCGGGCTGCTCCGCCCGGGCGGTCAGCATGATCACCGGGATGCCGCATCCGGCGACCCGCAGGCGCCGGAACACCTCCAGACCGTCCATCCCCGGCAGGGAGAGATCCAGGACGACCAGATCCGGGTCCAGGGAGCGCACGCCCTCGAGGGCCGCGAGTCCGTCGCCCACGGGCGTGGCCTCGAAGCCGTCGGCCTCGAAGTAGTCCCGCAGCACCGAGCGCAGGACGGCGTCGTCGTCGACGACGAGCACGCGGGGCGCGGACGGCGTCGCGCTCACAGCAGGTGCGCGACGTCCCCGGCGCCCTCCCGACGGACCTCGGCCGCGCCGGAGGAGACGTCCACGACGCTGGTGGGGTCGATGCCGACCTCCCCCGAGTCGATGATCGCCTCGAGCTGGTGGTCCAGCAGGTCCTGCACCTGCCATCCCTCGCTGGGCGGCTCCTCGTGCCCCGGCAGCAGCAGCGTGGACGAGACGATCGGCTCTCCGAGCGCCTCGACCAGCGCGTGCGCGACCCGATGCTCGGGGATCCGCACGCCCACCGTCTTCTTCTTGGGGTGCGACATGCGCCGGGGAACCTCCTTGGTCGCCGGCAGGATGAACGTGTAGGGACCGGGCGTGGCGTTCTTGACCAGGCGGAACACCGGGTTGGAGATGATCACGAACTGGCCCAGCTGCGCGAAGTCCGCGCAGACGAGGGTGAAGTCGTGGTTCTGCCCCACCTGGCGGATCCGACGGATCCGCTCGAGGCCGTCCGCGTTGTCGAGCGTGCAGCCCAGCGCATAGCAGGAGTCCGTGGGGTACGCGATCAGGCCGCCCTCACGGAGGATCCGCACGGCCTGCTCGATGAGGCGCGGCTGCGGATCCACGGGATGGATGTCGAGATAACGGGCCATGCTCGATGGTACGTCCGGAGGCCCTGACCGGTCAGGGCCTGCGCTCAGGCGACCACGACGAACTCGCGGCCGATCCACTTCGTGCGGCGCAGACGCAGCACCGCGGAGATCGGCAGGGGGCCGTGGATGTGCGGGTAGGCCTCCCCGCTGGTGCCGATGGCGTCCTCCTCGAAGCTCACCATCACCCCGGCCTCCTCGACCCGGTTCACGTCGATCTCGAGGATCACCAGGTCCGCCGGACGGTCGGGGTACAGGCGCTTGGCGACCACGGAGATCTGCTCGGGCAGCGTCGCGTGGATGAAGCCGGTCTCGGCCAGGGGCAGGCCGCGCGTGGCGCGCTCGTAGACCCCGCGGGGAACCGCGTCCTCCCATGCGGCAAGGTCGGTGATGTGCCAGATGAGGGGCGCGGGCATGAGCGGCAGTGTACCGTGATCGACCATGGAGACCACGTCGAGTACCACGAGCGGCGGCGCAGGCCAGGAGGCCGACCGGCTCCTCCACGACCCGGACCGGGACCGCTACGAGCTCCTGCGCGGGCAGCAGGTCCTCGCCGTGCTGGGGTACGTCGACGAGGAGGCTCCCGGACCGCCCCCGGCGCGCCGTATCCGAGACCTGCGCTCCACGATCGTGGACCCGGAGCACACCGGAGACGGGCTCGGCTCCGCCCTGGTCCGCTTCGCCCTGGACGACATCCGCGCCAGCGGTCTGCACGTCGTCGCGACCTGCTGGTTCGCGGCCGGATGGATCGCCCGCCACGAGGAGTACGCGGATCTGCTCGCCTCGAGCGCAGGGACGACAGCCGGGGACGAGGGCCCGGGACCGGATGAGGGGACCGCGCCATGACCTACCGGATCCTCACGGTGTGCACCGGAAACATCTGCCGATCCCCGATGGCCGAGCTCGTCCTGCGCGACCGCCTCGCACAGGCGGGCCTGGAGGGCGAGGTCGCCGTCGAGTCCTACGGCACCACGAGCTGGGAGGAGGGCGAGCCCATCGATCATCGGGCCCGTGCGGTGCTCGCCGCCCACGGCATCGTCGCGGACGGCCACCGCGCCCGCCCGATGACGCGGCGCGCCCTGCAGGACGCCGATCTGATCCTCGCGATGGACCGCGATCACCTGGCTCCGATCCAGGAGACCGGCGGCCCCACGATCACCGGGCGCGTGCATCTGCTGCGCGCCTTCGATCCGGCGGCCGGTCCCGCACAGGGGATCCGCGATCCCTGGTACGGCGGCGAGGAGGACTTCCGCGCCTGCTTCGCCCTCATCGACGCGGCGGCCGACGGCGTCCTGGCCCATGTCCGCGACCAGCTCGCGGCGCGCCGGCGCTGAGCCCCCGTCCTCGACGCCTCGGAGGAGACCCATGGATGACGATGCCCGGATGCGGAGCGCCCTCGACCTCGCCTCCGCCCTGCGCCGCGGCGAGGTCGACGTGCGCGCGCACACCGAGGAGGTGCTGGCCGCGGCCGCGGAGGACGGTCCACGCGTCGGCGCTTTCGCCCACCTGCTGCCCGAGCGCTCCCGTCGGCAGGCGGAGCAGGCGGCCGACCAGCTCGCCGCCGCATCGCGTGCCGGCTCCGCGGGCCGCGCGGTGCTCGCCTCCCATCGGCCGCTGCTGGGCGTGCCGGTGCCCGTCAAGGACCTCAGCAGGATCGCGGGGGAGCCCTTCGAGGCGGGCAGCCTCGTCCTGCGCGGCACCCGGGCCGAGCTCACCGACGGGGTGCCCGCGCTCCTCGAGGAGGCGGGCACCGTGACGATCGGGAAGACCACCACCCCCGAGTTCGGCCTCCCCTGCTACACCGAGCCCGCGACGGGGGCCCCGGCCCGCACCCCCTGGGACCTCTCCCGCACGGCGGGCGGCTCGAGCGGCGGAGCCGCGGCCGCGGTCGCGAGCGGGATCGTGCCGCTCGCGCACGGCTCGGACGGCGGCGGCTCGATCCGGATCCCGGCCGCCTGCTGCGGGGTCCTCGGGATGAAGCCCTCGCGCGGGCTCGTCTCCCCGGGGCCGCACGGCGTCGAGGGCCCCGGTCTGGTGACCGACGGCATCCTCGCGCGCACCGTCCGCGACACGGCGGCGGGTCTGGACGTGATCGCGGGGCCCCGCCCCGGGGATGCCGCCCCGTCCCCTCCGCCGGCCGGGGGCTTCCTGGCCGGTCTCGAGGCCGCGCTCGAGGCCCTGGGCAGCGAGCCGCTGCGGATCGGAGTGCTGCTCGAGCCGCTCGCCGCGGCCGCCGAGGTCCATCCGGCCGCCCTGCGCGGCGTGGAGCGGGCCCGGGAGATCCTCGCCGCGGCCGGGCACACGCTCGTGGAGATCCCGGCACCGTTCACCCCGCAGCAGTGGCGCACCTTCATGCCCCTGTGGACGATCGGTGCCGCCTCGGTCCCGCTTCCTCTGGAGGCCGAGGCGCGGCTCATGCCGCTGACCCGCTGGCTGCGCGCTCAGGGGCGGCGGCAGGACGGGGTGGCCGTGTCGGAGGCGCTGGGCGGGATGCAGAGGCTCGCCCGGTGCGTGGGGGAGGCGTTCGACCACGTCGAGGTGGTCCTCACCCCCTCCCTGAGCGGGCCGCCCGCGCATCCCCGGCAGCTGCAGCTCGAGGACCCGGCAGCGGACTTCGAGGCGCAGTGCGCCTTCACCCCGTGGACGAGCACCTGGAACATGACCGGGCGGGCCGCGATCTCCGTCCCGCTGCATCGCGAGGACGTCGAGGGCACGGAGCTGCCGTTCGCTGTGCAGCTGGGGGCGGTCCGCGCCGCGGACGATCTGCGCGTCCTCGCCCTGGCGGCGCAGCTCGAGGCCGCGGACCCGTGGCCGCTCATCCGGCGGCCCGCGGCATGAGCGGCGGACGCGAGGACGGTCCGGGGGAGACCTCGGCGCCGCCGCTGCAGGTCGAGGGGACCGTGCGTCTGGACGTCTGGCTGTGGTCGGCGAGGATCTTCCCGACCCGCTCCGCGGCCACGGCCGCCTGCCGCGGCGGACATGTGCGCCGGGGCGGGGAGCCGGCGAAGGCGGCGCAGCAGATCTCCGTCGGCGATGAGCTGCGCGTCCGCTTCCCCGGGCGCGAGCGGATCCTGGTGGTCGCCGGGATCCTGCGCAGGCGCGTGGGGGCGCCGATGGCACGGCGCTGCTACGAGGACCGCTCCCCGGAGCCTCCGCCCCAGCTGATGGCAGCCCCGCCCCGGCGGGATCGCGGCACCGGCCGGCCCACGAAGAAGGACCGCCGGGAGATGGATCGCCTGCTGGGCCGGGACGGGGACGCCGGGACGCGGCGGCCCTGAGACGGGGCGGCGCGAGTCAGGCTCCGCCGCTCGCGCCGAGGAGCTGGGCGCGGTTCGCGGTGAGCTTCCCCAGCAACTGCCGCTCGTGCTCGACGGCCTTCGGATTCGCGCCGTCGGCCATGAGCCGCTGGCGCACCGAGGCGAGATCCGCGCTGTCGCGGATGAACTTCTTCATGACGGGAAGCGCACCGATCTGCCGTGCCCAGCGCCTGCCCTCCCGGCGGCCCGACCAGGTCGCGAGCATCGTCACCTCCTCGTGGGTGAGCCAGCCGCGGTTGGCGTAGTCGCCCAGCCGCACGCGGGTCAGCCGGGCCTCGTCCCAGACCAGCACGCCGATCAGCACCAGCCACACGAACGACAGGGCCATCTCCACCAGGAGCATGACCACCAGGCCGGCGAAGCTCGGGAAGAGGAAGGAGCTTCCGTTCCACAGAGCGTGCAGGGCGATGCCGGGCCAGGTCGCGACGAGGAACACCAGGACGCCGGGGAGGGTACCCCACTTCCGGGCGACGAGGCCCATGATCACACCGGTCAGCGAGGTGTAGACGGCGTGGCCGAAGATGCCGATGACGCCGCGGATGAAGCCGTTGACGACAAGCCCGGTGACGCCGCCGCTGTCGAGGGCGTTGCCGTAGTAGAGGATGTTCTCGGTGAAGGCGAAGCCGCCGCCGATCAGCGCCCCGTACAGCAGGCCGTCCAGGGGCCCGTTGAAGTAGCGCCGGGCGATGAGGAACAGGAGCACCAGGCCCAGTCCCTTCGAGGTCTCCTCCGTGATCGGGGCGCTGACGACGGCGCCGACGACGCTCGCGAAGCCCTCGCTGCCCGAGATGACGTAGGCGAGCAGCGAGACCGCGGTGTTGACGACGTAGCTGATGCCGACCGCGATCGCGGCGCCCCAGAGCACCGCGCTGAGGAGCAGGCCGATCGGCTGCGGGTCCCATCGGTCGGCGAGGAGGATGACCCCGGCGATCACCAGGAGCGATCCGCTCGCGAGGATGGCGTAGCCCAGCCACCACAGCGGGTTCGAGGTCGTGGTCAGCGCGTACTCGATGAAGAAGTAGGCGAGCACGACCAGCAGCGCCATGCCCAGGAGAGCGGCGACCACCCAGATCAGGACCTGCGAGACCGGGACGTACGAGGGGGCGGATCGGCTCAGCTGCTGCACCTGGCGGGTCTGGGTCGCCCAGGCGGACTGCGGCTGGGCCTGCTGGGGAGCATGCAGCGGCGCGGGGGCGAATCGCGCGGCGGTGAGCCCGCCGGCAGGTCGCACGGACGTGTCGTACAGGCGGGGGAGCCCGTAGTCGACGTACTGCGGGGTGGACTGGAAGCCGGGGGCGCCCTGCGGATGCGGCGCGGCGCCCGGGCGGGGCCGCGGCTGCCCCTGCTGCGGGGGCGGACCGGGGGGAAGAGACATGAGAGACCTCGGGTCGGAGAGGGGAGAAGGGGCGGTGTGAGGACCGCCATGTCCTGCGATAGTAGCGGTGGCGCCGCCGGGCGCCCAGCCGATGCCCGCGCCCGGCTCCGCGGGCGGGCTGCGCACAGAATCTCCAAAGTTGAGCGGAATAGACTCAACCTGGAGGTCGTTGCAGAGGATGTCCCCGGCGGCAGGGGAGATGCTCCGGCTCTCGCCTCCCGCCCGTCCCGTCCGAAAGGAAAGCCGTGGAGTTCCGCTTCACCACCCGCTCGCAGGATGCCGTGAGCGCCGCCGCCCAGCGGGCGGCGGAGCTCGGCAACCCCCAGGTCCTCGCCGTCCACCTCCTGTGGGCTCTCGCCGCCCAGTCCGATGGCATCGCCCGCGCGCTCCTGTCCCAGGTGGGCGTGGACCCCGATGACGTCCTCGCCCGTGCCGATGCCGCGATCGCGGCTCTGCCCTCCGTCAGCGGCGGCGGCACCCCGGAGCACCCGACCTTCGTCGGCTCCGGCTTCGACGCCCTGGAAGCGGCCCGCACGGAAGCCGACGCCCAGGGACGCACCTACCTGTCCACCGAGCAGCTGCTGATCGGCATCGCGCTCGGGAAGGACGACGCCGCGCGCCTGCTCACCTCCGCGGGAGCGAGTCCGGCCGTGCTTCGTGACGCCGCGGAACAGCTCAGCTCGAAAGGAGCACAGATGGACACCCAGAACCCCGAAGGATCCTTCCAGAGCCTGGAGAAGTTCGGCATCGACCTGACCGAGCAGGCCCGGGAGGGACGCCTGGACCCGGTGATCGGCCGCGACGGCGAGATCCGGCGCGTCGTGCAGGTGCTCTCGCGCCGCACCAAGAACAACCCCGTGCTGATCGGGGAGCCCGGCGTCGGCAAGACCGCCGTCGTCGAGGGCCTCGCCCAGCGCATCGTCGCCGGCGACGTGCCGGAGTCGCTGCGGGGCAAGCGCCTCATCTCCCTGGACCTGTCCTCGATGGTCGCCGGCTCGAAGTACCGCGGCGAGTTCGAGGAGCGGATGAAGGCGGTCCTCGACGAGATCCGCACCAGCGACGGGCAGATCATCACCTTCATCGACGAGCTGCATACGGTCGTCGGCGCAGGCGGCGGCTCCGAGGGCGCCATGGACGCGGGGAACATGCTCAAGCCGATGCTCGCCCGCGGCGAGCTGCGTATGGTCGGCGCGACCACCCTCGACGAGTACCGGGAGAACATCGAGAAGGACCCGGCCCTCGAGCGGCGCTTCCAGCAGGTGTTCGTCGGCGAGCCCAGCGTCGAGGACACGATCACGATCCTGCGCGGCCTCAAGGACAAGTACGAGGCCCACCACAAGGTCTCGATCACCGACTCGGCGCTCGTGGCCGCTGCGACGCTCTCGGACCGCTACATCAGCGGTCGCCAGCTGCCGGACAAGGCCATCGACCTGGTCGACGAGGCGGCCTCGCGCCAGCGCATGGAGCTGGACTCCTCCCCGGTGGAGCTGGACATCCTGCGTCGCCAGGTGGACCGGCTGAAGATGGAGGAGCTCGCGCTCGCCGGCTCCGACGATCCGGGCAGCCAGGTCCAGCTCGAGTCGGTGCGCTCGCAGCTCGCCGACCGCACCGAGCGCCGCGATGCGCTCGCCGCGCGCTGGGAGCGCGAGAAGGCCGGTCTCAACCTGGTCGGCGACCTCAAGGCACAGCTCGAGCAGCTGCGCATGCAGGCCGACCGTGCCCAGCGCGAGGGCGATCTGACCGCCGCCTCGAAGATCCTCTACGGCGACATCCCGCAGCTGAAGCGGGAGCTGCAGGCCGCGGAGGAGCAGGAGGCCGTCGGACAGATCGAGTCCGAGCGTCCGCTGGTCTCCGAGCGGGTCGGTCCCGATGACATCGCCGAGGTCGTGGGCTCGTGGACGGGCATCCCCGCCGGGCGGCTCCTCCAGTCCGAGACGCAGAAGCTGCTCGAGATGGAGGACATCATCGGCCGGCGGCTGATCGGCCAGCGGCGCGCCGTCGCCGAGGTCTCCGACGCGGTGCGGCGCGCCCGCGCCGGGATCGCGGATCCGAACCGGCCCACCGGCTCGTTCCTGTTCCTGGGCCCCACGGGCGTGGGCAAGACCGAGCTCGCCAAGTCGCTCGCGGAGTTCCTCTTCGACGACGAGCGGGCCATGGTCCGCATCGACATGTCCGAGTACGGGGAGAAGCACACGGTCTCGCGGCTGGTCGGTGCGCCTCCCGGCTACGTCGGCTACGACGAGGGCGGTCAGCTGACCGAGGCCGTGCGCCGACGGCCCTACTCGGTCGTGCTGCTCGACGAGATCGAGAAGGCGCACCCCGATGTCTTCGACATCCTGCTCCAGGTCCTCGACGACGGGCGGCTGACCGACGGCCAGGGCCGCACGGTCGACTTCCGCAGCACGATCCTCATCCTCACCTCGAACCTGGGTTCGCAGTTCCTGCTGGACGAGGGGCTCGACGAGAAGGGACGCGAGAGCGCGGTCATGAACGTCGTGCGGGCCTCCTTCAAGCCCGAGTTCCTCAACCGCCTCGACGACGTCGTCATGTTCGAGCGGCTCAGTCGGGAGCAGCTGGCGAGGATCGTCGCCCTGCAGGTCGCCTCCGTCGGGGATCGTCTCGCCGATCGGCGCATCGCGCTCGACGTGTCCGATGCCGCGATCGCCTGGCTCGCGGACGAGGGCTGGGACCCCGCCTACGGGGCGCGCCCGCTCAAGCGGCTCGTCCAGAAGGAGATCGGGGACGCGCTGGCCCGCATGATCCTGCGCGGAGAGGTCGCGGACGGCGAGACCGTCCGCGTTGACCGGGACGGGAACGAGGACGGACTGCGGCTCACCGCGATCCCGGAGGCCCCGATCGCGGAGGGCGCCGACGTGGCCGATCAGCCTCGCGAGGAGGGCTGACCCCGGCCGCCGGAGGAGCGGAGGGCGCGCGCCGCGCCGCTCCCGGGGCTCGCCGTCGGATGGGGATCCGGCGGCGAGCCCCTCACGATCCCGCCGACGGTGACGGATCCCAGGGCGCGGGGGCGTACCGCCGCCGCGCCCGCAGGAGCACCTGCGGATCGGTGAGGGAGTCCCGTGTGTCCTGGATCCCCTCGCGCATCGCGCCGAGGCCCTCGTGGGCGCCGGTGAGCGCATCGGTCACGGGGTCGATGCCGAGCTGATCGGAGACGCCGATCCCGGTCTCCAGGACCGATTCCCCCGCACCGAGCCAGGGGTCGACCACGTCGGGGACCATCAGCAGGCTCCGGTTCTCCCAGTCGCGCAGAGCACCGTACTCGAGCTCCCGGGCGGCCCCGGCGAGATCACCGTCCACCAGGGAGCCTCCGACGTCCGCCGTGGTCTGCGAGAGGTTGGCGATGCTCTGATCGAGGCCTCGTGCCGTCTGTCCCAGCACGGAGTCCTCGCCGAGGACGGCGCCGGTGGTGTCCACCGGGGTGCGGAGCACGCGCAGGGCGGGGACGAGCTCGCCGTGCCCGTGCTCGACCAGCCAGCTCTCCCCGCGGTCGAAGAGGTCCTCGGACGAGGCCTGCAGCTCCATGAGGCTCTGCACCGCACCCGCTCCGGGGACCAGCCCGATCGCCTCGCTGCGGATCGTGCCGGCGGTGTCCAGATGGGACTGCCGGTACTCGAGGGCCGGCTCATGGCGCAGTGAGGCGGGATCGACCGGTGAGGGGGCGCGGAGCACGTCATGGATCCGGTCCCGGACGCCGTCCGCCGTCCTGCGGATCCGGGACATCTGCCCGGGGAGCGGCATCATCGGACCGCCGAGCAGCCCGGGGCCCGTGCCGGGAAGCGGCGGGGTCATGAGGATCTCCGGCATCCAGGAGCCGGAGCCGCCGTCCGGAGCGCTGGCCGCGTCCTGGTCGGCGGCCTGCTGATCCAGCTCGGTGCCCAGCTCCTCGAGCCGGGACGCGATCACGGAGCCCTGCTGCACGAGTGCCCGGGCCGCGTCCCGGAAGGAGTCCGCATCGGCTCCCGCCCAGGCCAGCGACGTGGAGTGCCTGCGGAGCCCCTCCCACAGCTCGCGCAGACGCTCCGCGCCGTCCCGGATCCGCTCGTCCATATCGCGCATCTGCTCGGGGATGCACCCGAAGAATTCGTCCATGCCGGGACCGTAGGCGAGGAGGGGGACCTGCCGCGCGGGCCGGCCTCGGATTGTGGACAACCCCGATGGGGAGGACATGCGCCGGGGCCTCTTCCCGTCGTCGACGCCGAGGAGCCGCCGCGGTCCTGCGGGGAGGGAGCAGGACCGGCGACGGCTCCTCGGCGCGGCGGGAACCTCAGACCACGATGTTGACGAGCTTCGGCGCCCGCACGATGACCTTGCGGATGCTCTGTCCCTCGAGCAGCTCGACCACCCGCGGCTCGGCGAGCACCAGGGCCTCCAGCTCGGCCTCGGAGATCTCCGCGTCGACGTCCACGCGGTGACGGACCTTGCCCCGCACCTGCACGACGCAGGTGACGGTGTCCGCCTTCACGAGCGCCGGGTCCGCGACGGGGTACGGGGCGCGGGCCAGCGAGTCGGCGTGCCCCAGACGGCTCCACAGCTCCTCGGCCATGTGCGGAGCGAAGGGCGAGGCCATGAGCACCAGCGGCTCGACGACCTCGCGCGGGCTGACGCCGGCCTTGGTCAGGTGGTTCACCAGCTCGATGAGCTTCGCGATCACCGTGTTGAACTGCATCTGGTCCATCTCGCGGCGCACCACGTCGATCGTGCGGTGCAGGGCCTGCCGGGTCGGCAGGTCCGCCTCCTCGTCGGTGACCACGAGCGCCCCGGACTCCTCGTCCACGACCAGGCGCCACAGGCGCTGCAGGAAGCGCTGGGAGCCGACGACGGCGCGGGTCTCCCAGGGACGGGACAGATCCAGCGGGCCCATCGACATCTCGTACACGCGCAGGGTGTCCGCGCCGTACTCGGCGTACATCTCGTCGGGGGAGACGCTGTTCTTCAGCGACTTGCCCATCTTGCCGTACTCCTGGGCGACCGGCTTGCCCTCATGGGTGAAGGTGCCGTCGGCCTCCTCGCGCACCTCCGCGGCGGGCACGTAGAAGCCGCGCTCGTCCGTGTAGGCGAAGGCCTGGATGTAGCCCTGGTTGAACAGCTTGTGGAAGGGCTCCTGGCTCGCGATGAATCCGCGGTCGAACAGCACCTTGTGCCAGAACCGCGCGTACAGCAGGTGCAGCACGGCGTGCTCCACGCCGCCCACGTACAGGTCCACGCCGCCCACCTCGCCCGGCGCCTTGGGCCCCAGCCAGTACTCCTCGTTGGTGGGATCCACGAGCGAGGCCGGGTCGGAGGGGTCGATGTAGCGCAGCGCGTACCAGGAGGAGCCCGCCCAGTTGGGCATCGTGTTGGTCTCCCGGCGGTATCGCCGGGGACCGTCGCCCAGGTCCAGCGTCACGTGGACCCAGTCCTCGTTCCGGGACAGCGGGGTCTGCGGCTCCGTGTCCGCGTCCTCCGGATCGAAGGTCCGCGGGGAGAAGTCCTCCAGCTCCGGCAGCGGGACCGGCAGCTGATCCAGCGGCAGCGCGATCGGCGTGTCCGGGTCGTCCTCGGCGTACACGATGGGGAACGGCTCGCCCCAGTAGCGCTGGCGGGAGAACAGCCAGTCGCGCAGGCGGTAGGTCGTCCGGGATCGGCCGAAGCCCTTCGCGAGGGCGAACTCGATGGCCGCCGCCTTCGCCTCGTCGATCTCCATCCCGTTCAGGTCCAGCTCCCCGTGGGCGGAGTTGATTTTCGCGCCCGGGCCCGTGTACGCCCGGCCCTCCTCGAAGTCCTCCGGGACCTGCACCGTGCGGATCACGGGAAGCTCGAAGCGGGAGGCGAAGTCGTAGTCGCGCTGATCCTCCGCGGGGACGGCCATGATCGCGCCCGTGCCGTAGCCGGTCAGGACGTAGTCCGCGGTAAACACGGGGACGCGTCGCTCGTCCATCGGGTTCACGGCGAACAGGCCCGTGAACACACCGGTCTTCTCGCGGTCCTCCGCGGTCCGGTCCTCGGCCGATGCCGCGGCCGCGCGCGCCCGGTAGGCGGCGACGGCCTCGCGCGGGCCCGCGGCGCCGCCGGTCCATGCCTCGCGCGTTCCCTCCGGCCATGCCTCCGGCAGCGTCTCGAGGTCCGCCAGCAGGGCATGCTCGGGCGCCAGCACCGTGAACGTCGCCCCGAACAGCGTGTCCGGACGGGTCGTGAACACGTCGAACGAACGGGCGGCGGTGCCCGCGTCGCCCTCGATCGCGAAGGTGATCTCCGCGCCGCGGGAGCGGCCGATCCAGTTGCGCTGCATCGAGCGCACCGACTCCGGCCAGTCCACGCGGTCCAGGTCGTCGACCAGGCGATCCGCATAGGCGGTGATGCGCATGTTCCACTGCCGCAGGCGGCGGCGGAAGACGGGGAAGTTGCCGCGCTCGGAGCGGCCGTCGGGGGTGACCTCCTCGTTGGCCAGCACCGTGCCCAGGCCCGGGCTCCAGTTCACCGGGGTGTCGGAGACGTAGGCCAGGCGGAACGCGTCCACCAGCTCCTGCATGTGCGAGGGCTCGTACTGGACCAGGAAGTCGAAGGGGATCTTCGTGCCCGCGTCCCAGTGCTCGGGCGCCGGCTTGCGGGAGCGCCAGTACTCGGGCAGCTCGATGCCCTGGCGCTCGGCCAGGTCCCACGGGTCGACCTCGCGATCCTGGATCGCGCCCTTCAGCTCGGAGATCGGGCGGGCCCGGCCCACGACCCCGTCGGCGTTCGGCGCGTCCGGGTCGTACCAGGAGTCGAACAGCTGCAGGAAGATCCACTGGGTCCAGCGCACGAAGTCATCGTCGGTCGTGGCCAGCTCGCGGCGCCGGTCATGGGACAGGCCCAGACGGAACAGCTGACGGCGCATCGTGGCGATGTTCGCCTCGGTCGTCACGCGCGGGTGGGTCCCGGTCTGGATCGCGTACTGCTCGGCGGGCAGCCCGAAGGCGTCGTAGCCCATCGTGTACAGGACGTTGCGGCCCAGCATGCGCTGATGACGGGCCACGACGTCGGTGGCGATGTAGCCCAGCGGATGCCCCACGTGCAGGCCGGAGCCGGAGGGGTAGGGGAACATGTCCATGATGAAGGACTTCTCCGCGGGCAGCGCGCCGGAGCCTGCGAGCGGTCCCACGGGGTTGGTCGCGTGGAAGGTGCCCCTCTCCTCCCAGGTCGCCTGCCAGCGGTTCTCGATCTCGTCGGCCATCTGAGCCGTGTAGCGGTACGGCGCCTCGGTCATGGGTGTTCCTCGCTCCTGCGTGTGGATGGGGGTGTCGTCGTCCCGACATGAAAAAACCCTCGTGCGCACGAGGGGAGCCGCGTCGGTGCCGCGGGGCCGGGCGCTCCGCGGGGAGCGACGGCGAGCGGCCTGGGTACGACGCGGCTACGGAAGCTGAAGACGACGAGCCACGGGCTCAGTCTACGCCGCGGCCCCCGCCCGGCCAACCTGGTGCGCCGCGGGCTACATCCCGAGGACCGCCGACAGGGCCAGCAGGACCACGACCGTGCCGACCGTCGTGGTCAGCACCGTGTCCCGGGCCAGCTCCTCCGAGGCCTCATAGCGGGACGCCGCGACGTACACGTTCTGCGCCGTGGGGAGCGCCGCCATCACCACGACGGCGTACAGGTCATGGCCGCGCATCCCGATCGCCGCGCCGATGCCGAGAGCGATCAGCGGCATGAGCACGAGCTTCGCGAGGGAGGAGACCATGATGAGCCCGCGGTAGCCGGCGCCCTTCGCATACGGGGCCGAGCCGATCAGCGAGATGCCGTAGGCCAGCAGCATGCCGGGGATCGCCATGTCCGCGAGCGCCTCGAAGGGCTCGAGGACCACCGGGGGGAGGGTGACGCCCGCGCTGACCAGGACCAGCCCGAGGACCGCCATGAGGATCGTCGGGTTCGCGCCGATGTTCCGCAGCACCCCGCCGAGCCCGGCCTTCCCGTCCTGCGTCGCCGCATGCAGCAGGAAGAGGTACAGCGGCGTGTACACGGCCTGCTGGAACAGGATCACGGGCAGGGCGTGGGAGATGTCGCCCAGCACGTACAGCGCGATGGGGAAGCCCATGTTCGCGCCGTTGACGACCGAGCCGCTGACGGCCGCGATGATCAGATCGGGTCCTCGCCGGGAGGTCAGCAGCCGCAGCCCCACCACGAGCAGGCCTCCGGTCAGCAGCCCCGAGGCCCCGGCCACGAGCATCGGCGCCGAGAGGACCTGTCGCAGGTCCGAGGTCAGCAGCGCGGTGAGGACCAGGGCGGGGGAGGCGAGGAAGAACGTGACCCGGTTCAGGACGAAGCGCGCCTGGTCGCCGAGGACGCCGGTGCGGCCGATGCCCCAGCCGATCGCGATGAGGGCCCAGACGATGAAGAATCCGGACAGAACGCCCATCATGCGGCGCCGCCTCCCTCGCCGCGGTCCGGGACCAGGGGGAGGAGGCGCGCGAGGGTCATCGGACCCCGGCGCTCTCTCGGCCGGAGATCTGGGAGGCGTCGCCGGGGACCGGTGCGGCGCCGTCGCTGCCGAGGGCCACGATCCGGTTGCGGGCGTCGACGTGCACGACCTGAGGACGGTGCGCGCGGGCCTCCGCCTCGGTGAACAGGCCGTAGGCCATGATGATCACGAGGTGCCCGGGAGCCACGAGGTGAGCTGCGGCACCGTTGATGCCGATCACACCGCTGCCGCGCTCGCCCGCGATCGCATAGGTCACCAGCCGCGATCCGTTGTCGATGTCCACGACCGTGACCTGCTCGTTCTCCAGGATTCCGGCAGCATCGAGCAGGTCGGCGTCGATCGTGATCGAGCCGACGTAGTGCAGATCGGCCTGCGTGACCGTCCCGCGGTGGATCTTCGAGGACATGAGTGTGCGCATCATCGTGGCTCCAGTCTTCCATGCGCGATGATGGACGGGTCCGCATCGTCAGGAGGATCACCATGCCCAAGGCCCGTCGCCGCTCCGCTCACCGCAGCGAGCGGTTCGAAGACATGGCGCTTCCCGAGGAGCTGCTGGCCGTCCTCGCCCAGCAGGGCCTCGACCGCGCCTTCGAGATCCAGGAGGCGATCCTGCCCGATGCCCTCGCGGGCCGCGACGTGCTCGCCCGCGCGGAGACCGGCAGCGGCAAGACCCTCGCCTTCGCCCTGTCGATGACCGCCCGCTTCCGGGGTCGCAAGGTGCACCGCCGTCGCCCGCTGGGCGTGGTCCTGGTGCCCACCCGCGAGCTCGCCGTGCAGGTGGTGGACACCATCCACCCCTTCGCCCGGGCCGTGAGGATCCGTGCCCAGCTGGTCGCCGGCGGCATGAACATCGACAAGCAGGCCGAGGCCCTGGCCCGCGGGGTCGAGATCGTCGTGGCCACACCGGGCCGGCTGCTGGACCTCGCCGCCCGGGAGGCCCTGTTCCTCGACCGCGTGGAGACCACCGTCATCGACGAGGCCGATCACATGGCCGATCTCGGCTTCCTCGAGGACGTCACCCGGATCCTCGCCGCGACGCCGATGGGATCGCAGAAGATGCTCTTCTCCGCGACGCTCGACGGGCAGGTGGAGCAGATCATCGACCGCTTCCTCATCGATCCCGTCTCGCATGAGACCACTCCGGTCAGCGCGGCGGTGAAGACGATGACGCACCACGTGCTCGCCATCAATCCCAAGCAGAAGCGGCAGATCACCGCGCAGCTCGGCGCCCGCCGCGGCCGGACCCTCATGTTCACGCGCACCCAGCTGGGCGCGGAGCGCGTCGCCCAGGAGCTGATCGAGGTCGGCGTGGGCGCCGCCGCCCTGCACGGGAACAAGCAGCAGGGACTGCGCACCAACGTCCTCGCGGGCTTCCGCGAAGGCGCCTTCCCCGTGCTTGTGGCGACCGATGTCGCCGCCCGCGGCCTGCACATCGACGACGTCTCGATGGTCGTGCACGTCGATCCCGCGACCGACGTGAAGGAGTACGTGCACCGCTCCGGGCGCACCGCCCGCGCGGGGGCCAGCGGCACCGTCGTCACCCTCGCGCTGCCCCATCAGCTGGGCTCCACCCGCGACATCGTGCAGACGGCGGATGTCGTGCCGATCGAGGCGGAGGCCGCCGACGCCGCGGCGCAGGCGCTCGTGGACCTGGGCGGGCGCCGGCCCTCGGGCGAGGCCGTCCCGGACCCGGCCCGCATCAAGCACAAGGGCGCGCCGCGCAAGCTCGACTTCGGACGTCGCGGCGGGGCGAGCCGCGAGCTCGCCGAGACCCGGCGCATGAACGAGGAGCGGCGTGCGTCCTGGGAGGAGACCTCCGGACGGCCCGGCGCCAAGGCCTCGCGGGCCGGCTCCTCCTCGGGCCGCGGCGGCCGCCCCCGGGCCGGCGGGCGGCCGCCGCGCCGGGGAGGCTCCCGGTGAGCGTGAGCCTGTTCGATCTGTTCAAGATCGGCATCGGACCGTCCAGCTCCCACACGGTGGGACCGATGCGCGCCGCCGCAGGCTTCGCGCAGGAGGTGCTGGACACCCCCGGGATCGGCGCGCAGGTCGCCGACGTGCAGGTCCACCTGTACGGCTCCCTCGCCGCGACCGGACACGGCCACGGCACCCTGGACGCGATCGTCATGGGCCTCGAGGGCGCGGACCCCGAGACGGTCGACCCGATCGGGGGACGGGAGCGCGTCGCCCGGATCGCTGAGCACGGCGGCCTCCTGCTGGACGGCCGGCGCGAGGTGTCCCTGCGCCCCGAGGACATCGTCCTGCATCCGCTGACCTTCCTCCCCCAGCACTCCAACGGCATGATCTTCATCGCCCTGGACGCCGCGGGCCATGAGCTGGTGCGCCGGCCGATGTTCTCGATCGGCGGAGGCTTCGTCGTCGACGCGGAGGACATGAGCCGGCCGATCGCCGCGGTCGTCGCCGAGGAGAGCGGCGGCTCGCAGGTCTTCACCTCCGGCGCGGAGCTGCTGCGCGTGTGCGCGGAGCGCGGCATCTCCGTGTCCGAGGCGATGCTCGAGCGCGAGCGGCAGTGGCGCAGCGACGAGGAGATCCGCCGTGGCGCGCTGCGGATCTGGCGGGCCATGAGCGACTGCATCGAGCGGGGCGTGCGGACCCACGGCACGCTCCCGGGCGGCCTCGGGGTCGCGCGGCGCGCCGCCCCGTGGTACGAGAGCCTGCAGGTCGAGGACCCGGACAGGCTCGCGATGAACGCCTTCGAATGGGTCTCGCTCGCGGCGCTCGCCGTGAACGAGGAGAACGCGGCCGGAGGGCGCGTGGTCACCGCTCCGACCAACGGCGCCGCCGGCATCATCCCGGCCGTGCTGCACTTCGCGACGACCTACCTGGCCGATGTCGATCCCGAGGAGGTCGCGGTCCGCTTCCTGCTGGCCGCGGCGGCGGTCGGCTCCCTGTTCAAGGAGCACGCCTCCATCTCCGGGGCCGAGGTCGGCTGTCAGGGGGAGGTCGGCTCGGCCTGCTCGATGGCGGCCGCGGGCCTCGCGGAGGTGATGGGCGGCAAGCCCCCGCAGGTCGAGAACGCCGCTGAGATCGCGATGGAGCACAATCTCGGTCTGACCTGCGATCCGATCGGCGGACTCGTGCAGATCCCCTGCATCGAGCGCAATGCGATGGCCGCCGTGAAGGCGATCACCGCGGCCCGCTTCGCGCTGCGCGGCACCGGGGAGCACTTCGTCTCCCTGGACACGGTCATCGAGACGATGCGCCAGACCGGACGGGACATGTCCGAGCGCTACAAGGAGACGGCGATGGGAGGGCTCGCGGTCACCGCGGTCCCGGTCTCGCGTCCGGACTGCTGATCTCCTCGTCCCCGGCCTCGAGCACGACCTCGCGGGGCACGGCCGCCGGGCCGAGGCTGCTGCGCACCCGGTCCCGCAGCATCTGCGCGAGCCCCGGGGCCCCGGTCCCCGCCAGGGCCGCCCCGGCGGCCAGGCGCACGCGCGCCCGGGTGCGCGAGCCGAACCGTGCGTCGGCCACGACATCGATGTCCGCTGCGGCGATGCCCGGGAGCTCGGCGAGGAGCTCCGCCACCTCCGACGGGTCGTGCATCATGCCTCCGGTCACGAGGCGGCCGTCCGCCCTCCCCAGGACCTGCACGCGCCCGTGCTCGTCGATCAGGCCCCGGTCGGTGACGATCTCCCGACCGCCGGTGAACGGGCTGCGCACATGGAGCAGTCCGTCCGCCGCGCGGACCCGCACCCCTCGCAGCGGCGTCCCGTCCACGCTCACCGACCCGGTCTCCGTAGCCCCGTAGACGTCGTGGATCCGGCCGATCCCCGCCCGGCGGAGCTCCGCGCGTGCCGCCTCGCGGAGCACATCGGAGCCGCTGACGGCGACCTCGATCGGGAGCGGGCCGGAGCGTGCGAGGTCCAGCAGATGCACGGGGACGCCGGAGATCAGGTCGGGACGCGTGCGGGACAGGAGCGCATGGGCCCCGGATGGAGAGACCCGGGTGATGTCCACGAGCCGCATCCCGAGGACGAGAGCGCCGAGGGCGGTGGCGAGTCCGTGCCCGTGCTCGCCGGGGGCGGCGCAGGCGAGGGTCCGCCCGGGGCGCATGCCCAGCCGTCGGGCGAGGTCGAGGCCGGTGCGGAGCTGCGCGAGGCTCGGTGCGGTGCGCGGGTGCGGGACGGGGGCTCCGGTGGTGCCGGAGGACCGGAGGATCACGGCCTCGGCGCCGGGTGTGCAGATGCGGGCGAGGATCTCGCGCAGAGGGGCGGGGGAGAGGGCGACCGTCGGGTCCTCGGACGCCCGGGTCCGGGCGTGGTCGAGCAGATCCGCCGCGGTGAGCGGGCCCTCCTCGTCGATGAGCACGACCGCGCGCGGTGTGAGGCGTGCCCGCAGAGCGAGGGCGCGGGCGGGGGCGAGGCCCCTCATCGGCGCGACGCCTGCACGGCGAGACGGGCGAGCGCCCCCGCCGCCCGCGCGGAGGCGGACGGCAGCGCCTGCGCGAGCGGGGCGGCGAGGCGCGTCCACCATGGGCTGATGAGGGTGCGGCCGGGGCGCAGAGCACGGGCGACGAAGGCCGCCCCCTGCTCGGGGGTGAGAGCTCCGCGCGGGGACGCGCCGTAGCACGGCTGCGACATGGCGGTCGCGACCAGGGGGACCTCGGCGATGGCGATCCGCACGCCGTGGCGGGCCGCCTCGGGACGCAGGGCCCGCAGCCAGGTGTCCAAGCCCGCCTTCGAGGCCCCGTAGGCGGCCCAGCCCGGGGCCGGGATGCGGGCGCTCGCACTGGTGACGGCGATGATCGTCCCGGAGCCTGCGGCGCACATCGGCTCGAGCAGGGCCAGGATCAGCCCGCCCGTCCCGACGAGGTTGACCGCGCTCATCCGCGCGAGGTCGTGCGCGCGTCCGAACGTCGCCTCGAGTCCTCGATGCAGGGACCGCCCGGCGCAGCAGACGACCGCGGCGGGCGTGCCGTCCTCGTGCAACGTCGTCGCGGCGAGCTGCTCGACCGCGGCCGCATCGCGCAGGTCCAGGGGCCGGACGCTCACCCGGGCGCCGCGGTCGCGGGCCTGCCCGGCGACGCGCTCGAGGGCGGAGGCGTCGCGGCCGCTGAGGACGAGGTGCGAGCCCGGCCGGGCGAGCTGCAGCGCGAGGGCGCCGCCGATGCCGCCGCTGGCCCCCGTGATGAGGACGGGCCGGCGGCTCTCGTGCACATCCTCCGCCATCGTCTGCGCGCCTCCTGCCGGGGCTGTCGGTGGTGCTCTCGGTACGTCCGCGGAGAAGCCGTGCTTCCGGGGGACGGGTCCATCATGGACGAGACCCGCGCTGGTCGGGGCGGTTCCTCGCCGATGCGCGGCTGTCGGCCCGCGGGCGGAGGCGCCGCATCCGGGTGAGGGCCCGTCCCCGACAGTCACTAGAGTGCTAGCATTCTTGCATGACAGCCGAGAAGGTCCAGTTCAACGTCTACCTGCCGCGGCCTCTGGTGACCGCGGTGAAGCATCGCGCGATCGACGAGGGTGCGAGCCTGTCGGCCCTCGTCGAACGCGCTCTCCAGGAATATCTCCTCGCCCATGGCGAGGACCGCCGCTGAGCGAGTCGCCGGCCGGCACCGCCGACAGGCACGAGCAGACACGAGAAGAGAAGGAAGAACGATGACCTCGAACCCCGACGGATCCGCCGCCCGCACCCCGTTCCACGTCTACCCCCTGCGGTTCACCGCCCATCCCGCCGCCATGATCACCTTCCTGCGCACCCTGGGCCTCGCGCCCCAGCTGACCGCCGGGGATGGCACCTTCGGCGAGCTGCACGCCGGGGCCGGCCGCGTCATGGTGCACAGCGCCTCCGGCTCCGAGGGCGGGGCCCGCAGCGGCGACACCGACCTCTGCCTCGCCGTGCCGGACACCATGGCGGCCGCCGCCGAGCTCCGCGAGGCGGGGCTGGCGGTGAGGACCTGGGACGAGACCTACGGCAAGCAGGGCGTCGTCGCCGGGCCCGCGGGGGAGAGCATCGGCCTGAACGAGGACCAGGAGGACACCTACGGGTACGAGGGCCACGATCCCTCGGGCGCGGACCCGCGCCTCGAGGTCGTCGCCGTCCTCAGCAGCGACGACTTCGCGCGGGATGCCGCCTGGTTCGCCCGCTTCGGCTTCCTCCCGGCGGGCGAGGGCGACGAGCACTGGCAGGCGCTGCGCGGACCCGGCCGCGCCGGCACCATCGGGCTGCACGCGCCGATCGCGGGGGACGCGGGAGGACGGCGCACGCGCGGGACCGGCTCCGAGTTCGGCTCGAGCCTCCAGGTGCGCCTCGGCTTCGAGACGAGCGAGGATCTCGAGGCGCTCGCCCGGCGCCTCGCCGATGCCGGATATGCGGCGCACCTGGTCGAGGGTGCCCCTGCGCGCTCCGTGCACGTGACCGATCCTGACGGAACCGTGATCGAGGTGCACATGAGCGAGGGTGCCTGAGCGCTGCGAAGGTGCGATAACGTGGCTCCGCCCACAGTTCCGGGCCGCAGGCCCAGCAGACCAGGAGCGATGATGCCCGACGACGCCCCCGACGGAATCGACAGCCTCTCGACCGAGACGCGCAGCTTCCCCCCGAGCTCCGAGTTCGTGAAGGACGCGGTCGCTCGCCCCTCCCTCTACCTCGAGGCGGAGCGCGACCGCGAGGAGTTCTGGCGGAACCAGGCCAGCCTCCTCAGCTGGGAGACCCCCTTCACCGAGGTCCTCGACTGGACGAACCCGCCGTTCGCGAAGTGGTTCGCCGACGGTCGGCTCAACGCGGCCTACAACTGCGTGGACCGCCACGTCGAGTCGGGGCACGGTGACCAGATCGCCCTCCTGGCCGAGTACGAGGACGGCAGCGATGCGACGTACACCTACGCGCAGGTGAAGGACGAGATCAGCCGCCTCGCGAACGTGCTCGTCGAGCTCGGCGTGCAGACCGGCGACCGCGTCGGCATCTACCTGCCGATGATCCCCGAGGCCGCGTTCGCGATGCTGGCCTGCGCCCGCATCGGCGCCCCGCACTCCGTGGTCTTCGGCGGCTTCAGCGCGGACGCGCTGCGCTCCCGGATGGAGGACGCGGAGGCGAAGGTCGTCATCACCGCCGACGGCCAGTTCCGTCGGGGCAAGGCCATGCCGCTCAAGCCCGCCGTCGACGAGGCCCTCGCCCACGGCGCGCCGTCGGTCACGAACGTGATCGTCGTGCGCCGCACCGGCGGCGAGGTCGCCTGGACCGAGGGTCGCGACCTGTGGTGGCATGACCTGCGCGAGAGCGCCTCGACCGAGCACGAGCCCGTCTGGGTCGAGGCCGAGCACCCCCTGTACATCCTGTACACCTCCGGCACCACGGGGAAGCCCAAGGGCATCGTCCACACCACCGGCGGCTATCTCACCCAGACCTCCTACACGCACCGCGCCGTCTTCGACCTGAAGCCCGACACCGACGTGTACTGGTGCACGGCGGACGTCGGCTGGGTCACCGGGCACTCCTACGTCGTCTACGGTCCGATGGCCAACCGCGCCACGCAGGTCATCTACGAGGGCACCCCGGACACGCCGCATCAGGGCCGCTGGTGGGAGATCATCCAGAAGTACGGCGTCACCCAGTTCTACTCCTCGCCGACCGCGATCCGCACCGCCATGAAGTGGGGCGAGGACATCCCCGCGAAGTTCGACCTGTCCTCGCTGCGCCTGCTGGGCAGCGTCGGGGAATCCATCAACCCCGAGGCGTGGATGTGGTACCGCCGGGTGATCGGCGGGGACCGCTGCCCGATCGTGGACACCTGGTGGCAGACCGAGACGGGCGCGATCATGATCTCCCCGCTGCCGGGGGTGACCAGCACCAAGCCGGGCTCGGCGCAGGTGCCGCTGCCGGGCATCGTCGCCGACGTCGTGAACGACGCGGGGGAGAGCGTGGGCGCCGGCAAGGGCGGCTACCTCGTGCTCGGCGAGCCCTGGCCCTCCATGCTGCGCGGCATCTGGGGTGATCCCGAGCGCTTCCAGGAGACCTACTGGTCCCGCTTCCCCGGGAAGTACTTCGCCGGGGACGGCGCGCGCCGCGACGACGACGGCGACATCTGGCTGCTGGGCCGCGTCGACGACGTCATGAACGTGTCCGGGCACCGCCTGTCCACCACGGAGATCGAGTCGGCCCTGGTGTCCCATGCCTGGGTCGCCGAGGCGGCGGTGGTCGGTGCGAGCGATGCGACCACCGGCCAGGCGCCCGTCGCCTTCGTGATCCTCCGGGGCGGCTCCGAGGAGGAGGTCGCCGCGGCCGGCGGTGAGGCACAGGTCTCCGAGATCCTCCGCCAGCACGTGGGCCGGGAGATCGGGCCGATCGCGAAGCCGAAGCAGGTCCTGCTCGTGACCGAGCTGCCCAAGACCCGCTCCGGCAAGATCATGCGCCGCCTCCTGCGCGATGTCGCCGAGAACCGGGCGATCGGCGACACCCAGACCCTCGCGGACTCCTCCGTCATGGATCTCATCCAGCAGGGGCTCACCGGCCGGAGGTGACCGCGCGGCACCGGATCCGGAGCGGGGAGGGCCCCGACCCGGATCCGGCGCCCGCTCAGCGCGTGACCGACGCCGACCCGACGCTCGTGCGGATGCGGAGGACGGGATCCCCGGCCCCGGAGGACTCGATGCCGGGGGCGATCCAGAGCTCTCCGGTGCTGGTGGAGGCATCGACGGCCCACCGGCTTCCGGCGGGCACGAGCACGCTCACGTCTCCCACGTCGGAGACGGCCTCGATCGAGGACGCGGGGCCCGCCGCCCCGATCTGCACGTCGACGTCGCCGACGTTCGAGGTCGCGCTCACCGTGGCATCGGCCGGGACGTCCTGCACATGCACGTCGCCGGTGTCGGTGCGGGCGGTGACCTGCGGGCCCGTCGCCGTGATCGACACATCGCCGACGCTCGTGTACGCGTCGGTGACCCGCAGCCCGGTCTGGGGGACGACCAGCAGCAGCGAGCGGTGGTCGTCCTCCCAGGGGATGGGCCCGTTCATGGCGGGCTGCTGCACCGTCACGGTGGGGGACTCGGCCGTGCCGCTCACGGTCACGCGCGCGAGGGCGGTCGCGTCCTCGCCGGGCAGCTGGGTGGAGCCGTACTCGACCAGGCCCAGCGTCGGGCTCGTGACATCGCCCGGGATCACCACGATGTCGCCGACATCGGAGCGCAGGCTCACGGACGTCGCCCCGGTCAGCTCGACCTGGGCAGGAGCCTGCTGGTAGCTGCCCTGGGTCCACCACGAGAGGAAGGTCTGGGCGCCCAGCAGGGCGAGGACCGCGAGGACGACCAGGCCGGCCAGGAGGGTGAGGGTGACGCGCCAGCTGCGTTCGCCGCGCGGGCTCGGGGACAGGACATGGGGCGGGATCGTGGTGGTCATCGGTCCTCCGACTCGAGGTAGCGCAGCACGGCCATGACGCGGCGGTTCTCGCCGTCGACCGGGGTGAGGCCCAGCTTCAGGAACAGCGAGGAGATGTGCTTCTCGACGCTTCCCGCGGACAGGAACAGCTCCGCGGCGATCGCCGCGTTCGATCGGCCCTGCGCCATCGCCTCGAGGACCTCCCGCTCGCGCGGGGTCAGGGACTCGATCACCGAGCGGCGCCGTGTGCGGACCAGGATCTGCTGGATGACCTCGGGGTCCAGCCAGGTCCCGCCGCCGCCGACGGTGTCGATCACCCCCAGGAACTCGTCGACGTCGGCCACGCGGTCCTTGAGCACGTAGCCGAGCCCGCGCGGAGTGCCCGCGATGAGCTCGGAGGCGTAGCGCTCCTCCACGTACTGCGACAGCACGAGCAGCGCGACCTCCGGGTTCTGCTCCCGGATGAGGACCGCGGCGCGCACGCCCTCGTCGGTGAAGGTCGGCGGCATGCGCACGTCGATGACGGCGAGGTCGGGCCGATGCTCCGTGACCGCGGACAGCAGCCCGGTCCCGTCCTCGACGGCGGCGACGACCTCATGGCCGGCATCGGCGAGCAGGCGCTCCAGCCCGGCGCGCAGGAGGACGGCGTCCTCGGCGATGACGATCCTCATCGGATCTCCTCCTTCAGGGGCGCCGGTGCCGGAGCCGGCATCGGCAGGACGACGTGGAGGCTGGTCCCGCCTCCGGGCGGACTGGAGAGCTCGAGGCGGCCGCCTGCGGCGCGGACCCGATCGGTCAGGCCCGCGAGCCCTGTGCGCTGTCCGGTCGCGAGCCCGCCGCGGTGCACGGCGGCACCGCCGCGGCCGTTGTCGCTGATCAGGATCTCCAGGCCGGAGACCTGCTGGCGCACCTGGACCGCGGCGCGGGATGCGCCGGAATGCTTGGCGACGTTCGTCAGCGCCTCCGAGACCACGAAGTAGGCCACGCCCTCGGTCTCGCGGCCCATCCGCTGCGGAAGGTCGGTGTGGAGGTCCACGGCGATGGGGGATCGGGCGGCGAGCGCCGACAGCGCCGGATCCAGTCCGCGGTCGGTGAGCACCGCGGGGTGTATGCCGCGGGCGAGCTGGCGCAGATCGGTGATGACCCCCTTGGCCTCGGAATGCGCCTCCCCGACGAGCTCGGCGGCCCGCTCCGGATCGGTCGCGATCTTCGACTTCGCGATGCCGAGGGTCATCGCGAGGGCGACCAGACGCGGCTGCACCCCGTCGTGGAGGTCCCGCTCGATGCGCAGCCTCTCCTGAGCGGCCGCGTCCACGGCCCCCTGGCGGCGCTGGTCGAGCTCTGCGACCTGCTCCTTGAGCTCCTGCTCGCTGCGGGAGAGGAAGGCGCGGGCCAGAACCCGATCCAGGATCGCGCCCAGCGCGATCACGCCGACGGCGATGAGCAGGCAGACCGCGCCGACGACGAGCAGCCCGTCGTCCAGGTGCACGCGCCCGATGGTCACGGATCCGGCGCGCACGAAGATGTCGACCGCGGTCCAGCTGGTCCACAGCGCGACGAGCGCCACGCTCCCGACCACCAGAGCGCTCAGCATCGTGAGGTGATGGTGCAGGGCGGCGCCCCAGAAGGACAGGGAGCTCAGGTCGAGCCAGAGGTTGTGCAGCGCACCGGCGATCCCCGTGCGCTGCGAGCGCCGCCGGGCCGGCACGGTCACCCGGATGCCGTGCACGGCGCTGGCCCGTCGACGCTCGACGACGGCCGCGAGGCGCATCAGCAGGATCCAGGGGATCAGCAGGAGCAGGCCGGAGCCGAGGGCGGGGAGGGAGGCGAAGCCGGTGACGACGAGCACGAGGCTCGTGATGCCCCAGGTCCAGGAGAGCAGGGACCACAGGATCACCGAGCTTCCGGCCGCGATCGCGTGCGGGCGGCGCCGCACGGGCTCCGGCGCGGAGGGCTCGGCCGCGGCCGGTGGGTCCGCGGCGACCGGCGGCGGGGACGGCGGCGGGGCCGCAGCACCCGGGGAGGGTGCGGAGTCGTGCGATGTCATGGGCTCCACGCTAGAGGCCGCGGGGCGGGGCCGGCAGACGGCCGGCCGCCGAGCCGAGCGGGGGATAACCCCCACACGAGCGGGTCGGCCGCGACGGACCGGGCCCGGGAAGGGCATCGCGTGCGGTTCAATGGACCCATGAGCGAGAACGCGCGGGGCACGCAGCCCGAGGACACCGTCGACCTGAGCAGCACCTCCTCGAGCGGAGGCGATGCCTCCGGCTCCGGGCGCGGCACGCTGCGCGACGTGGCGGACTCCCTGGGCATCTCCAGCGCCGTCGCCCTGCGCGCCCTGCGCGGGATGGAGGACATCCGTCCCCAGCTGCGCAGCCGCGTGCACGAGGAGGCCGAGCGCCTGCGCTTCCCGCTCGAGGAGCTGTCCCAGGCGGGCGACCACCGCGGCGTCGTGGCCGTGCTGGTCAACACGATGCGGAACACCTGGATCTCCGACCTGGTGCGGGCGATCCGGATCGAGCTCGCCGCGACCGGACGCTCCGCGGTCGTCGTGCCGACCCGGCGCCGGATCCCGGAGTACCCGGTCGCGGCGGACACCGAGGCCATCGAGTCGCTCATGCATCTGGGCGTGGACGGCTTCCTCATGGTCTCGGACCTCCACGACGTCGAGTCGGTGCTCGACGTGCTCGGGGACCGGCCGCTCGTGGGCATCGGCTGCTCGCAGGACTTCGCGGGACGCTTCGACACGGTGCGGATCGACGACGTGGTGGGCCAGGGCATCCTCGTCGACCATCTCGTGAGCCTCGGCCACGAGGACATCGCCCACGTCGGCGGGGTCGGCTCGACCGTCGCCCGCGAGCGGGCCGACGCCTTCCGCGCCGCGATGGACCGTCACGGCCTGGGCGAGCACGCCCGGGTCGAGCCGGGGGACTTCACGGAGCAGGTCGGGCAGACCGCGGGGTCGATGCTGCTGCGCGGCAGCCAGGTTCCCACCGCCGTCACCTGCGCGAACGACGTGACCGCGGTCGGCGTGCTGTCCGCGGCGCGCGAGGCGGGCTACGACGTCCCCGGCCAGCTCGCGGTCGCCGGGTACGGCAACACGTCCCTGGCCTCCTCCGGCATCGCGGAGATGACGAGCATCGACCCGAACTCCGACCGGCTGGGCGCCCTCGCCGCCCAGTTCCTGGTCGAGCGCGTCTCCGGCCATGACGCGGCGCCGCGCGACGTCGCCGTCGCCCCGTCGCTCGTCCGCCGCCGCAGCACCTCCGCGGGACCGCGGCCCGCCTCGGTCAAGCGCAAGCGCGTCTCCATCGACTGACACCCGGCCCGAGCATCCGCAAGACACAGCACCGCGCTGAGATAGGCTCCTTCCCATGATCAACCCCACGAACGACCCGAGCACGCCGCCCACCCAGCGGTCCATCGGCGAGCTGGTCGCGTCCATCAAGGACGAGCTCCTGGGCGTCGTCCACCACGAGATCGACATCGCCAAGAAGGAGTTCACCGCCATCGCGGTGAAGGCCGGCGTCGGCATCGCTCTGTTCCTGGTGACGGCCTTCTTCCTGCTGAGCGCCTGGGTGATGCTGCTGTTCGCGGCCGCCTGGGGCCTGGTCGCCCTGGGGCTCCCCGCCTGGGGCGCCTTCCTCATCGTCATGGGCGCCCTCGTGCTGATCGGCATCATCGCCGCGGCCGTCGGCTATTTCGTCTACCTCGCCAAGATCAAGGCGCCGGAGACCACGATCGCCACCGCCAAGGGCGCCGTCGACGCGGTCAAGGGCGTCCGGCACCGCAACGCCGTCTCCTACGATGACACCTACGAGGAGCTGTACGGCAAGCAGGTCAGCTGACCCATCCCGCCGTGAGTACCATGGTGCGGTGACTCTCCAGCTGCACGACTCCGCCACACGGACGACCGCTCCGTTCCGCCCTCTGGTGGACGGGGCGGTCTCGCTGTACGTGTGCGGCCCCACCACGCAGGGGTCCCCGCACCTCGGCCACCTGCGCACCTTCCTCGCCTTCGACGTGCTGGTGCGCTGGCTGCGCCGCAGCGGCTACGACGTGACCTACGTCCGCAACGTCACCGACATCGACGACAAGGTCCTCGCCAAGGCCGCCGAGGCGGGATGGCCCTGGTGGGCCTGGTCGCTGCGCTTCGAGCGCGAGTTCCACGAGCAGCTCGACGCCGTCGGCTGCGTGCGCCCCACCTACGAGCCCCGCGCGACCGGGCACGTCCCCGAGATGATCGCCTTCATGGAGCGGCTGAAGGGGCGCGGCCACGCCTACGCCGACGGCGAGGGATCCGTCTACTTCGACGTCTCCTCGCTCCCGGACTACGGCTCGCTGACCCGCCAGTCCCTCGAGGACCTGCAGGAGACGGGGGAGGAGACGGAGCCGGGCAAGCGCGCCCCCCAGGACTTCGCCCTGTGGAAGGCCGCCAAGCCGGAGGAGCCTGCCTCCGCCAGCTGGGACACGCCCTTCGGACGCGGTCGTCCCGGCTGGCACCTCGAGTGCTCCGCGATGGCGCACAAGTACCTCGGGGAGAGCTTCGACATCCACGCCGGCGGCCTGGACCTGCGCTTCCCGCACCACGAGAACGAGCAGGCGCAGTCCCACGCCGCCGGCTACGGCTTCGCCCGGCGATGGATGCACTCCGGAGTGCTCACGGTCGACGGGCTGAAGATGGGCAAGAGCCTCGACAACTTCGTCACCGCCGAGGACGCGCTCGCCGCGCATCCCGCACCCGTGGTGCGCCTGGCGCTCGTGGGCGCCCACTACCGGGCGCTCGTCGAGTACAACTCCCGCGCCCTCGCGGAGGCCGCGACCGTCTGGGACCGATTCACCGCGACGGCCGGGCGGGCCCGGGAGCTGCTCGTCGCCGACGGGCGGGAGCTCGAGGATCCGCGCACCGCACAGCTCCCGGAGGCCTTCGTCGCCGCGCTCGACGACGACCTCGCCGTACCGGAGGCGCTCGCGGTGATCCATCGGACCCAGACGGAGCTGAACGCGCTGCTCGCGGGCGGGGCAGGAGCCGATCCCGCGAGCATCGGCTCCCTCCTCGGGCAGCTGCGCGGCATGCTCGACGTGCTGGGCCTGGACCCGCTGGATGCCCAGTGGACGCAGGAGGACCGCTCCGCGGGGGCGGAGCATGCGGCGCTCGACGCGCTCGTGCAGGCGCAGCTCCGCGCCCGGGCGCAGGCGCGCGCCGCGAAGGACTGGACAGCCGCTGACAGGATCCGCGATGACCTCGCCGCGGCGGGGATCCGTGTGGAGGACGGGCCCGACGGCGCCCGCTGGACGCTCGAGACGACCGGGAGGTCATGATGGCAGGCAACGGAGGACGCCGCGGGGCGATCCGCCGCACGAAGAAGGGTGCGACCACGGGCTCCGGAGGGGTGCGTCGACGTGCTCTCGAGGGCAGGGGTCCGACCCCGAAGGCGACCGATCGCCCCGGGCACAAGGCCTACGCCGGCGGGTCCTCGTCCTCCGGCGCGCGCGCCGGCACGGGGCGGGACGGCAGGGCGCGCGGCGGCAAGGTCCCCGGATCCGATCAGGTCGCCGGTCGCAACGCCGTCCTCGAGGCGCTGCGCGAGGATGTTCCCGTGACCGCGCTGTCGGTGATGGTGCGGATCGAGAGCGATGATCGGGTCCGGGAGATCCTGCGCCTCGCGCAGGCCCGGAGCGTTCCCGTCCAGGAGGTCACGCGCACCGACCTGGACCGGATGACGGACCACGCGGTCCACCAGGGCGTGTCCCTGACGATCCCGCCGTACGAGTACGCGGACCTCGACGAACTGCTGCAGATCGCCTCCGACGCCTTCGACGCGCCCCTGCTGATCGCCCTGGACGGCATCACCGATCCGCGGAACCTGGGGGCGATCCTGCGCAGCGCCGGGGCCTTCGGTGCCCATGGCGTCATCCTCCCCGAGCGCCGCAGCGTGTCGATGACCGCGAGCGTCTGGAAGGTCGCCGCCGGGGCGGCGGGCCGGGTGCGCGTCGCCCAGGTCACCAATCTCAACCGCGCCATCGCCGATCTCAAGGCGCAGGGCCTGTTCGCCCTCGGCCTGGACGCGGGCGGCGAGGTGACCACCCGCTCCATGGACCTTGCCGCGGAGCCCGTCGTCCTCGTGATCGGCGCCGAGGGCAAGGGGCTCTCGCGCCTGGCCCGCGAGCTGTGCGATCAGGTCGTCTCGATCCCGATGGAGTCCGCGACGGAATCGCTCAACGCCTCCGTGGCCGCCGCGATCGCGCTCTACGAGGTCGCGGGAGCACGCGCCGCCGTCGGCCGCCGCTGACGGACGGCCCCGCGGGGCGGGGCATCCATGCCCCGCCCCGCGGGACCTCAGCTCTCGAAGATCGGCAGAGCGGAGGTCTCCGTCGTGACGAGGGACTTCTCGTTGGGGCGCAGCGGCAGCTGATGCGCGACGTAGTCCTGCGCCGCCTCCACGAGCGGGACGTCGCGGCCCTGCTTCTCCGAGAGGTACCAGCGGTGCTCGAGCACCTCGTGGAAGAACTCGGGGGCCTCGAGCTTCTGCCGCATGGATCGGGGGATCGAGCGGACCACGGGCTCGTACTGCATCTGCAGCCACTCGTGGGCGACGAACTCCTCGTCCTCGGCCTGCTGCTCCGTGAGCGCCACATAGTGGTCGAGGTCGTTGAGCAGGCGGCGGGCCTGGTTCTCCCCGGCATCGATGCCCGTCAGGCGCATCAGGCGGCGCGCATGATGCCCGGCGTCGACGACCTTCGGATGGATCGTCACGGTGGTGCCGTCGAGGTCTGTCGTGATCTCGAGCTCGTCGACGTCGAAGCCCAGCTCGTTCAGCCTCTCGATCCGCGCGGAGACGCGCCAGCGCTCGTCGGAGGAGAAGCTCTCCCGCGAGGTGAGCGCGGCCCACAGCTCCTCGTAGCGGCTGAGCAGCGAGTCCCCGACCTCGATCGGATCGGTCTCCTCGTCCAGCAGCTCCCCGGCCTGGAGGTCGAACAGCTCGCCGATGATGTTCGTGCGGGCGAGATCCAGGTCGTAGGCGCGCTGGCCGTCGGACAGCTGCTCGTACAGGGTGCCGGTCTCGACGTCGACGAGGTACGCGGCGAAGGCCCCGGCATCGCGGCGGAACAGGGTGTTGGACAGGGAGACGTCGCCCCAGTAGAAGCCCTCCAGATGCAGGCGCACCAGCAGCACTGCGAGCGCGTCGATCAGCCGCTTGGCGGTGTCCTGCCGGGAGATCTGGCTGAACACGGCGCGGTAGGGCAGCGAGAACTGCAGGTGCCGGGTGATGAGCACCGCGTCGAGCGGCTCACCGGCCCGGGTCTCGCGCCCGCTGACCACGCCGAAGGGCTCGACCGCCGGGATGCCCAGCTTCCCGAGCAGCCGCAGCATCGAGTACTCGCGCTGGGCCAGGTGATGGGCGATCTCCTTGAGCGCCAGGACCCGGCCGGTCACGCGCGCGAAGCGCACCACGTGCCGGGAGATGCCGCGCGGCAGCGAGGCGAGCAGGGAATCGGGCCACTCCTCGAGGGGGACGTCCCAGGGCAGGTCCAGCAGTGCCGGATCTGCTCGGGACGCGGTGATCTCCAGAGGTGCCATGGGGTCCATTGTGCCCTGTCGGGTCGTCCTCACGCACGAGCGGACGCCGGTGGACGTGAGGTGTTCACCGGTTCTCCGCATCGCCCGTCCCCGGGGACGCGGACGGCGGGCGCCCGGCCGAAGCCGGACGCCCGCCGTCGGGACGCAGCCCGTCAGTCGCCCAGGCGGGCGCCCGTCGAGGTGTCGAACAGGTGCAGGTGGCCCTGGGCGGGACGGAAGTGGACCGTCTCGCCCTTCATCGGGGGCTTGCGGCCGTCGACGCGGGCGATGAT
Source organism: Brachybacterium hainanense (assembly GCF_042434575.1). Classification (NCBI taxonomy): domain Bacteria; kingdom Bacillati; phylum Actinomycetota; class Actinomycetes; order Micrococcales; family Dermabacteraceae; genus Brachybacterium; species Brachybacterium hainanense. Next base: position 34,557 of record NZ_JBHLSV010000009.1, on the reverse strand, counting down.
CGGCTTGGCCGTCTCGTCCGAGCCGGCGAGGCGCCCGTAGACGTACGCATCGGCGCCGAGCTCCTCGACGACGTCGACCTCGACCGCGAGGCCGGTGCCGTCCGTGGAGATCTCGAGATCCTCCGGGCGGACGCCCACGGTGACCGTGGACTGGCTGGTCTCGGACAGGATCGAGCGGTCGACCGGGACGGTCGCGCCGCCGAACAGGACGCCCTGATCGGTCACCTTCGAGTCGATCAGGTTCATCGCGGGGGAGCCGATGAAGCCCGCCACGAAGACGTTGTTCGGGTGGTCGTACATGCGGCGGGGCGTGTCGATCTGCTGGAGCACGCCGTTGGCGAGGACGGCCACGCGGTCGCCCATCGTCATGGCCTCGGTCTGGTCGTGGGTCACGTACACGGTCGTGACGCCCAGGCGACGCTGGAGCGAGGCGATCTGCGTACGGGTGGACACACGGAGCTTGGCGTCGAGGTTCGACAGCGGCTCGTCCATGAGGAAGACCTGGGGGGAGCGGACGATCGCGCGGCCCATGGCCACGCGCTGACGCTGACCGCCGGAGAGCGCCTTCGGCTTGCGGTCGAGGTACTCCTCGAGATCCAGGATCTTCGCGGCCTCCTCGACGCGCTTGCGGATCTCCGCCTTCGGGGTGCCCGCGATCTTCAGCGCGAAGCCCATGTTGTCGGCGACCGACATGTGCGGGTACAGCGCGTAGTTCTGGAAGACCATCGCGATGTCGCGGTCCTTCGGCGGGACGTCGGTGACGTCGCGGTCGCCGATCAGGATGCGGCCGCCGTCGATCTCCTCGAGGCCGGCGAGCATGCGCAGCGCGGTCGACTTGCCGGAGCCCGAGGGGCCCACGAGCACGAGGAACTCGCCGTCCTCGATCTCGATGTTGAGGCTGTCGACGGCCGGGCGCTCCTGGCCCGCGTAGACGCGCGACGCGTTGTCGTAAGTAACAGTTGCCATGGGGGTGACCCATTCCCTTCACCGGCAGGTACGTGCCGGACGGTCCGTTGTGAAGTGTTTCTGTTCTCACCGGTGCGGAACACCTTCGTCCGCGGATTCGTGTGCGCCATTGCACCGGCGTGAGCGAGTGTAGCCCATCACAGGGGGTGCTTCCTGTGATACTCACAGGATGGACCTCACCCAGCTCGTGACCAAGACCCTCGACCGCCGCTCCCGGGCCGGCGCACCCCTGCGGATCGTGCAGGCGGGCCACCCGGCGCTGCGCTCTCCCGCCCGCGACGGATACGGCCGCCTCCCGACCGCCCTGCTGCTCGAGCTCATCGAGGCGATGACCGTGACCATGCGCGCCGCCCCCGGCGTCGGGCTGGCCGCCCCCCAGGTGGGCATCCCCATGCGGCTGTTCGTGATCGAGGACCGCTCCGCGGAGGACGGGGCCGAGCGCGATGCCGAGGACGACCTCCTCGAGCGCGACGGCGTCCCCCTGCGCGCCGTCCTCGACCCCGCGTACGAGGCGCTCGAGGAGGACGGCCGCGAGACCGTCTATGCCTGGGAGGGCTGCCTCTCCGTCGAGGACTGGCGCTCGATCGTGCCGAGGCCCCGCAGCATCCGCTTCCGCGGCCTCGAGGTCGACGGGCGCGGAGACGTCGTCGAGGTCGAGGAGGTCCACCGGGGCTGGCCGGCGCGGATCCTCCAGCACGAGACCGATCATCTGGCGGGCACGCTCTGCCACGACCTCGGCGTCCCCCGCTCCTTCGTGCAGTCCCGGTACGTCGCGCGCTACGCCGACATGCCCGAGGCGGTGCGCTGGCTGGGGCTCGACGGGGAGATCGCGCGGCTCGGCACAGGCGAGGCGGTCATCCGCTCCTGAGCTTCTCCCGGTACCGTGTCCCCGGACGTCCCGTCGGGGAGCGGACCACCCGAGCGGATCCCTGAGCAGATCGGAGACACCATGAACCGCAGCACCCCCGTCCCGGAGATCGAGCCCGAGGCCGCAGAGCAGGAGGGCGGCACGGTCCTGGACGAGCGCTGGCTGAAGATGATCGATGCCGCGCTCAAGGTGCAGACGCCCGTCGCCGCGGCCTACGTCGCCCGGCTGCGCGCCAAGCACCCCGAGGCCACGGACGACGAGCTGATCGCCTCGGTCTGCCGGAAGTTCAGCCTGCTCATGACGGCCACCGGCGCCGGGATCGGCGGCGTCGCCGCCCTGCCCGGGCTCGGCACCGCGGCCGCCGTGGGCCTCACCATCGGCGAGGGCGCCTCCTTCGCGGAGGCCTGCGCCTTCCTGACCCTCGCCGTCGCGGACATCCGCGGGATCGACATGAAGGATCGCGACACGCGGCGGATGGTCATGTTCGGGGTCCTGAGCGGCGACAAGGGCACGCGGATCATCGCCAAGACCCTCGGCAAGCAGGGCATGCAGTGGAACACCGTGCTCGCCGGCAGCGGCAGCAGCATCGTGCCGCGCCTGATCAACACCCAGATCTCTCACTGGGTCCGGCGCAAGATCGCGGCGCGCGCGGGCAAGCTCTGGATGGCCCGCCTGCTCCCCTTCGGCATCGGCGCGGTCATCGGCGGCGTCGGCAGCCGCATGGTCTCCCGCTCGGTGACCGATGCCGTGCAGGAGATCTTCGGGGCCGGTCCGATGATCGCCGGGGAGGCGGAGGAGCCCTCGGCCGGGTCCTGACCCGGCCCGGCACATCAGATCCGGGCAGGCGCATCAGATCCGGACAGAAGAGCGCCGCGGCCGGGAGAGGATCTCTCCCGGCCGCGGCGCTCTCTCGATTCCGGCGCGGAGCCGGGAGGGCCTCAGAAGGTCTGCGTGAACTCGTTGGCGTGCTCCGTGCCCACGGCGCGCTCGTAGGAGCGGCGGATCTCCGCCTCCGCATCGCTGCGGCCCTCCCAGTGGGCACCCTCGACGCTCTTGCCCGGCTCGAGGTCCTTGTACACCTCGAAGAAGTGCTGGATCTCCAGCCGATGGAACTCCGAGACGTCCGTGAGCTCCTGGCGGCGGACCTGGCGCTGATCCCCGACGGGCACCGCGATGATCTTGTCATCGCCCCCGGACTCGTCGCGCATGCGGAACATCCCGAGGGCACGGCAGCGGATCAGGCAGCCCGGGAACGTCGGCTCCTCGAGGAGCACGAGCACGTCCAGCGGGTCCCCGTCCTCGCCGAGCGTGCCCTCGATGAACCCGTAGTCGTCCGGGTACCGGGTGGCGGTGAACAGCATGCGGTCCAGGCGGATGCGGCCGTTGTGGTGGTCCACCTCGTACTTGTTGCGGTTCCCGCGAGGGATCTCGATGGTGACGTCGAATTCCACGAGTGCTGCTCCGTTGCTTCGATGCCCCTCTGGGGGCGGTAGCGCTGACCGGCACACTCTATCGTGAGAGGCATGGATGCGCAGAAACTCTGGAGACCTCTGGCCTTCGTGCTGTGCGCGGCGGTGCCCGTGGGCTTCTACGCGGTCGGCGACGCGACCGACGCCTTCCCCGGAGTGCTCACGCTCGTGCAGGAGGACACGGGGACGGACTTCCGGCCGCCCGCGCAGGCCGAGGAGCTCCCGCGCGCCGATCCCGCCGCCATGATCCCCCTCGCCTCGCCCTCCGTCGTCGACGGGACCGGGGCGAGCCTCGACGCGCGCATGTCGGCGCATGCCGAGCTGCCGGTGGTCCACGGCGGTCTCGCCTATGCGGTCGTCGACGCGCAGACCGGGACGGTGCTCGCCGAGCGCGAGGCCGACTCCGCCCTCGTGCCCGCCTCCACGCTGAAGCTGCTCAGCGCCGCCGCCGTGCTGCGGGCGCGCTCGGGCGAGGACACCCTCGCCACCCGTGCGCAGCTGGACGGGAGCACGCTCACCCTCATCGGCGAGGGGGACATGTTCCTCACCGATCAGCGACTGGGGGAGCTCGCCGACCAGGCCGCGGCGATGGTCGCCGAGCACGGCGGGGGACCGGTCGCCCTCGTGCTCGACGACACCTTCATCACCGAGGGCACGAACCCCGCCTGGGGCGCGAACGGCCCGGCCGGCGGCTGGGTGTCCCCGGTCGCGGCGCTCGCGATCGACGAGGGCAGGCTCGACGGCGAGCAGTACGGGGCCAAGTCCGCCGACCCCGCGGGCGATGCCGCCGAGCGCTTCGCGCAGCTGCTGCGCGAGCGCGGCGTGGAGGTGACCGGCGACGTGACCCGGGGACGGGCTGCCCCGCAGGACGCCGCGAAGCCGGAGGTCCGCATCGAGTCGGCGCCGCTCGAGGAAATCGTCCGCCACGTCCTGACGATCTCCGACAACACCGGAGCCGAGCTGCTGGCCTATCTCGTGGCTGATGCCCGGGGCGCGGAGATGACCCCGTCAGGGGCGTCCGGCGCGGTCGAGGCGGAGATCCGCGACCTCGCCGCGCAGCTCGGCATCCCCGAGGCCGATCTCGACGCCCTCGAGATCCATGACGGCAGCGGTCTCAGCGTGCAGAACCGGGTGCCGCCGCGCCTGTTCGCGGTGGTCCTCGGCGAGGTCGCCTCGGGTGGGGCGCCCGAGCTCGAGCCGCTCCTGTACGACGTGCCCATCGGAGGTCTGACCGGCACGCTCGCCGAACGCTTCGGCGAGCCGGACGCGGCCTCGGCCCGCGGCATCGTGCGCGGCAAGACGGGCTACCTCAGCGGCACCGCGACCCTGGCCGGGGTCACGACCCTGCCCGACGGCCGCACGGTCACCTTCATGATCGCCGTGCACGGCTTCGAGAGCACACAGGCCAGCGAAGCGCGGGAGGCCGTGGACCTCGTCGCCGCCGAGATCGCGAGGAGCTCCTGATGGCCGGTCCGCCCCGCGTCGTCGCGCGCGCCCGCAGCGCGGTGCGGGCCCACCTCGCCGCCCGCCTCGAGCTGCTCGCCGATGACACCGGCGCCGGGCATCTCGCCCCGCGCGTGCTGGTCGGCGTGAGCGGGGGAGCGGACTCCCTGGCGCTGCTGGCCACGACCGCGTGGGTCGCCCACCGCATGGGACTGGAGACCGAGGCGCTGATCATCGACCACGCCCTGCAGGAGGACTCCGCCGCCGTGGCCGGCCGCGCCGCGGAGACCTGCCGGCGCCTGGGGGCGCAGGCGGCGGAGATCCGTCGCGTGCAGGTCCGCACGGACGGCCCCGGCGGGATCGAGAACGCCGCGCGCGCGGCGCGGCAGCAGGTCTTCGCACAGCGCCTCGAGGAGACCGGGGCGCTCGCGCTCCTGCTCGGGCACACGCTCGACGACCAGGCCGAGCAGGTCCTCATGGGTCTCGCGCGCGGCGGCGGGCCCCGGGCGCTCGCGGGCATCCCGCCCGTGCGCGGGCCCGTGCTGCGCCCCTTCCTCGGCGCCGCCCGCGACGAGACCACCGCCCTGCGGCGCGCGGACACCGAGGAGATCTGCCGTCTCCACGACGCGGACTGGTGGGAGGACCCGATGAACGCGGACCCCGCCCTCCTGCGCTCGCGCGTGCGCGGCACCGTGCTGCCGCTGCTGCGGGAGCAGCTGGGCGAGCAGATCGACGAGAACCTCGCCCGCGCCGCCGCCCTCATCGGCCCCGACGTCGAGCACCTCGACGCGGAGGCGCGGGACCAGCTCGAGGCCCTGCGCCGGGACGGCGGGGAGCTGCGCGAGGAGCGGGACCTGCTGCTGCTGGACGTGCACGCGCTCGCCGCCGCACCGGGCGTGCTGCGCACCCGGATCCTCCGCGACGCCTCCCGCCTCGCGGAGGCGGCCGCGGGCACCCCCTCGGACAAGTCGCTCCTGCGCCGCCAGGTGCTCGCGGCGGACGCCCTGGTCGTCTCATGGCACGGTCAGGCTGGCGTACCCCTTCCGGGTAGGATCGAGGTCGCTCGCCGCGACGGGCTCCTGGTCTGGCGACGCGCCGACCCGTGAGGACCTCGGGACGAGAACGACGACATCCCACCAAGGAGCTGTGCGTGTCCGATACGCAACATCACGCGGCAGATGCTCGCGCGCGCATGCAGGACGACGTCGAGCGCGTCCTGCTGGACGAGACGGCGATCCGCGGCCGGCTGGCCGAGATCGGCCGGCAGATCACCGAGGACTACGCGGACGAGCCGCCGATCCTGGTCGGGGTCCTCAAGGGCGCGGTGATGGTCATGTCCGACCTCGCCCGCAGCATCGACCTGCCCGTCGAGATGGACTGGATGGCGGTGTCCTCCTACGGGGCCGGCACCAGATCCTCCGGGGTGGTGCGCATCCTCAAGGACCTCGGGACAGACATCGCGGACCGCCACGTCCTGATCGTCGAGGACATCATCGACTCCGGGCTGACCCTGAGCTGGCTGCTGGCGAACCTGCGCTCCCGCGGCCCCCGCAGCGTCGAGGTGGCGGCGCTGCTGCGCAAGCCCGAGGCGGCGCGCATCGAGATCGACGTGAAGTACATCGGCTTCGACATCCCCAACGAGTTCGTCATCGGCTACGGGCTCGACTACGCAGAGACCTACCGGAACCTGCCCTACGTCGGAGTTCTGAAGCGCTCCGTCTACGAGGACTGACATGGCATCGAGCACACCCAAGAAGAAGCGATCCCTGCCCGGGATCGCCCTGTGGATCATCCTGGCCCTGCTGCTGGGGACGGTCCTGTTCTCCTTCCTCAGCCGCGACGGCTACCAGGAGATCGACACCGAGCAGGGGCTGCAGCTCCTGGCCGAGGGCAAGGTCGAGCAGGTCGTCATCTTCGACGGCAACCAGCAGCGCGTCGACATGGTGCTGACGGAGCCCTTCACGGACGGCGACACCGACAAGGGCACCAAGGTGCGCTTCCCCTACGTCACCGCGCGCGGTGACGCGATCGTCGCGGCCGTCGAGAAGGCGGCTCCCGCCAAGGGCTACACGGACGAGATCGCCACGAGCTCGATGCTCACGACCCTGCTCGTCTCCTTCCTGCCGCTGCTCATCTTCTTCGCCCTGTTCTGGTTCCTCATCATGAACGCCCAGGGCGGCGGGAAGGCCATGCAGTTCGGCAAGTCCAAGGCCAAGCTGTTCAACAAGGAGGCCCCCAAGGTCACCTTCGCGGACGTCGCCGGCGCCGAGGAAGCCGTCGAGGAGCTCGACGAGATCAAGCAGTTCCTCGTCGCCCCGGAGAAGTACCATGCCGTCGGCGCGAAGATCCCCAAGGGCGTCCTCCTGTACGGCCCTCCCGGAACCGGAAAGACGCTCCTGGCCCGGGCCGTCGCCGGCGAGGCGAACGTGCCGTTCTACTCGATCTCGGGCTCGGACTTCGTCGAGATGTTCGTGGGCGTCGGCGCGAGCCGTGTCCGCGACCTGTTCTCGACCGCGAAGGAGAACGCCCCCGCGATCATCTTCATCGACGAGATCGACGCCGTGGGCCGCCACCGCGGCGCCGGCATGGGCGGCGGCCACGACGAGCGCGAGCAGACCCTGAACCAGATGCTCGTCGAGATGGACGGGTTCGACGAGAACCAGAACGTCATCCTCATCGCCGCGACGAACCGCGTCGACATCCTCGACCCGGCGCTGCTGCGCCCGGGCCGCTTCGACCGGCAGATCGCCGTCGAGGCCCCGGACCTCAAGGGTCGCCTGCACATCCTGACGGTGCACGCGAAGGGGAAGCCGCTCGCGAGCGACGTCGACCTCGAGGTCGTCGCCCGCCGCACCATCGGCATGTCCGGCGCGGACCTGGCGAACGTGCTCAACGAGGCGGCTCTGCTGACCGCGCGCTCCGGGAACCAGATCATCGACAACCGAGCCCTGGACGAGGCGATCGACCGCGTCTCCATGGGGCCGCAGCGGTACTCCAAGGTCATGAGCGATCGCGAGCGGCAGATGACCGCGTACCACGAGGGCGGCCACGCCCTGGTCGCGGCGGCCCTGAACAACTCGGCGCCCGTGACCAAGGTGACGATCCTGCCGCGCGGCCGCGCCGGCGGCTACACCATGGTCGTGCCCACCGCGGACCGCAACTACCAGTCCCGCAACGAGCTGCTGGACCGTCTCGCCTACGCGATGGGCGGCTACGCGGTCGAGGAGGGCATCTTCCACGACGTCACCACCGGTCCCGGATCGGACCTCCAGAACGCCACCAAGATCGCGCGGACCATGGTCACCCAGCTCGGCATGAGCGCCGTGCTCGGACAGGTCACCTACGGCGAGGGCCAGGACGAGGTCTTCGTCGGCATGCAGTCCGGCCAGGGCCCCCAGTACTCCGACGAGACCGCGGAGCTGATCGACGCGGAGGTGCGCCGGCTCATCAGCCAGGCCCTCGACGAGGCGTGGAGCGTGATCAGCGCCAACCGCGACGTGCTGGACCGCCTGGTCCTCGAGCTGCTCGAGAAGGAGACGCTGAACGAGCCCGAGCTCGCCGTGATCTTCGCGGACGTCCGCAAGCAGCCGCTGCGCCAGGTGTGGCAGTCCAGCCAGAGCCGTCCCGTCTTCCACGATCCGCTGGTCGGCGGGAACCCGCAGGCCACGGGCTCCGAATCCCATGATGCCGGGGAGCCCCTCACCCCCGGGGCGCCCGAGCTGCCGCATCCCGGCGGCGAGGGCCCGTCCATCCCCGGAGCCCCGCGCAGCGCGGAGGAGCGCTGATGAGCGTGGACCACGCCCGGATCGAGGCGGCCGTCCGCGAGATCCTCGCGGGGATCGGGGAGGACCCGGACCGCGACGGCCTGCTGGAGACGCCCGCCCGCGTCGCCCGCATGTACGCCGAGGTCTTCGCCGGGCTGTCCCAGGACGCGGCGGAACCGCTCGCGACGACCTTCGACATCGAGCATCAGGAGCTCGTCCTGGTCCGGGACATCTCCTTCCACTCGATGTGCGAGCACCACCTGCTGCCCTTCATGGGCATCGCCCACGTCGGGTACATCCCGGGCGCGGGCGGCGTGACCGGTCTCAGCAAGCTCGCCCGGCTCGTGCACGTGTATGCCCGCCGCCCCCAGGTGCAGGAGCGCATCACGAGCCAGATCGCCGATGCGCTCATGGAGGAGCTGCAGGCCGCCGGGGCGATCGTCGTCCTCGAGGCCGAGCACATGTGCATGTCCATGCGCGGCGTGCGCGCCCAGGGGGCGAAGACGGTCACCTCCGCGGTGCGCGGCCAGCTGCGCGAGGGGACCACCCGCGCCGAGGCCATGTCCCTCATCATGCGGGGCTGATCCATGGCACCCCGTCCCGCCGGTCTCCCCGACGCCCTCGACGTGCCCGGGACGCTCGTCATGGGCGTCCTGAACGTGACCCCGGACTCCTTCTCCGACGGCGGCAGGCACTTCGAGACCGCGGCGGCGATCGAGCATGGTCGGCGTCTCGCCCGGGAGGGCGCCGCGATCATCGACATCGGCGGCGAATCCACGCGGCCCGGAGCCCCGCGCGTCGACGAGGAGGAGGAGCTGCGCCGGGTCGTGCCCGTGATCCGTGCGCTCGCCGCCGAAGGGCATGTCATCAGCGTGGACACGATGCGGGCCTCGGTCGCCGCCGCCGCGGTCGCGGAGGGGGCGCTCATCATCAACGACGTCTCCGCGGGCCTCGCGGACGTCGACATGGGCACCGGCGCCGCCCGGCTCCGGACACGCCGGGGAACCCCGCCCGCCTTCATCGCCATGCACTGGCGCGGTCACAGCGACGTGATGAACGCCCTCACCGACTACGAGGACGTCGCCCGCGACAGCGCCGCGGAGCTCGCGACGCGCCTCGAGGCGCTGCGGGAGGCCGGGGTCGACGAGGAGTACCTCATCGCCGATCCGGGCCTCGGCTTCTCCAAGACCGGGGAGCAGAACTGGCAGATCCTCGCGGACTGGGAGGCGCTGCGCCGCTCGGGGCTGCCGATCCTCATCGGCGCCTCGCGCAAGCGCTTCGTCTCCGCGCTCGGCGTCGACCGGGACGCCGCGACCGCGGCGATCAGCGCGATCAGCGCGCAGCACGGGGCCTGGGCGGTGCGGGTGCACGAGGTCCCCTCCAGCGTGGCCGCGGTCGCCGTCGGCAATCGGCTGCGGGAGGCCCGGCGATGAGCCCCCTCCTGCCGGTGGATCCGGTCCCGGACATGATCGAGCTGCTGGGCGTGCGCGCCCGTGGTCACCACGGGGTCCTCGAGAGCGAGAAGCGCGAGGGACAGGAGTTCCTCGTCGACGTGCGCATGCAGCTGGGCACCCGCGCGGCGGCGCGGACCGATGCGCTGGGCCGCACCGTGAACTACGCCGAGGTCGCCGATGCGATCGTCGCCGAGATCCGGTCCGAGAGCCGCGACCTCGTCGAGACCGTCGCCGCGCAGATCGCGGCCCGGATCCTGCGCGAGCAGCCTCTTGTGCGGTGCGTCGAGGTCACCCTCCACAAGCCTTCGGCGCCGATCCCGCACCCCTTCGAGGACGTGCGCATCCGCATCGTGCGCGAGGCGCCTGCGGTGGACGCCGTCCTCGCCGTGGGCGGCAACCTGGGCGACCGCGCCGCGCATCTGGAGCGTGCCCTCATGCTGCTCGCGGACGAGCCTGGCGTCGAGATCGCCTGGACGGGTCCGGTCCTGGAGACCGATCCCGTCGGCGGCGTCCCGCAGGCGGCGTTCCTCAATTCCGTCATCGGGGTGAGGACCGTGCTCGGGCCGTGGGAGCTGCTCGAGCTCGCCCGTGCGATCGAGGCCGATGCGCACCGTCGGCGCGAGGTCCGCTGGGGACCCCGCACCCTGGACGTGGACGTGATCACCTACGGCGACCTGGTCCAGGACGACCCCGAGCTGATCCTGCCGCACCCCCGAGCGGCCGAGCGGGCCTTCGTCCTGGCTCCCTGGGCCGCCGCCCGCCCCGCGGCGGTGCTGCCCGGTCACGGCGGCGTGCAGGAGCTGCTGGAGCGGGCCGAGGACCGGCACGGACTGCGCCCCGGGGCCCAGGTCCCCGGCTACGGACGGACCGCCCCGGCCGGGCCGGACCCGGCATGAAGCCGCTGTCGATCCCGCTGCTGGTCGTGGTGCTCGCGGCCGCCACCGGCTTCGGGACCACCCTCGCGCAGCTGATCGCCTCGCGCGGAGGGGTCGTGCCCATCACCGGCTGGCTGACGGGCCTGCTGCTGCTGGCCCTGACGGCGGTGCTGATCGTCGTGGGCCTGCCGCTGCGCCGCTATCTGAAGGAGTCCGAGGAGCGCTCGGCCTCCGGCTCCTTCGCCCCGCGACGCCATCAGCTCGACATGATCACCGCCTACCGCGTCGTGACCTTCGCCCGGGCCTGCGCCTACACGGGCGTGCTCGTGGGCGGGGCGCATCTGGGGATCGCCCTCCACCTGGGTCCCTCCGGGATCGGGAGCATGGCCGGAGCGGTACTCCCGACCCTCTTCGCCGGGGTCTGCGGCATCGTGCTCGCCGTGGCCGGCGTGGTGGTCGAGCGCTGGGGGAAGCTCCCGCCGGAGGAAGGGGACCCCTCCGCGGAGTCGAGCCCCGCCTGACACGCCTGCGTCGCCCCTGCCGGGCTCGGCGGGGCGTGCGACCGCCGGACCGGGCCGTGGGACGAAAGTCGGAGTTGCCTCCGGGACCGGTGCTGAGACGATGGGGGCATGAGCATCTCCGGGCACGACCCCGCCGCCCCTGTCACCTCCTCGGCTGAGCCGTCCCCCGCCCGGCCCGATCCCGCAACGCCGGATCCTGCCCGGCCGGATCCTGCGGGGCCCCGGTCAGCACCCGCGGGCCTGTCCCCGGAGGCGTACGCCGCCGTCAACAGGGACCGGCTCGGGATCTCCGGTCTGCGCCCTGTCTCCCCGGACCTGGTGCGGGCGCGCCTGCTCGCCGGGATCGTGGGCGACGTGATCGGTCTGCTGCTGATCGCGGGCTGCATCGTGCTGTGGCTGCTGCTGGACTGGTGGTGGATGATCTTCCCCGCCGTCCTCGTCCTCGTCCTCGTGCTGCAGGCGGTGCTGCTGACCCCGCGCCGCGTCCGGGCCATCGGCTACCTCGACCGGGAGGAGGACCTCGTCGTCGCCTCCGGGATCATGTTCCGCTCCCTCGAGACGGTCGCCTTCGGACGCGTGCAGTCCGTCGAGGTGCATGAGGGGCCGATCGAGCGCAGCCTGGGCCTGGCCTCGCTGTCCGTGTCGACGGCCGCGGGCGAGGCCGACGTCTCGCTGCCGGGCCTCCCGCGGGAGGAGGCCGAACGGCTGCGCGAGCTGCTCACCCGCCGCGGCGTCGAGCTGATGGCCGCGCTGTGAGCGCCGTCGACCCCGCGGAGCCCCGCGGCGAGGAGGCGGAGCCCCGCGATGAGGAGGCGGTCGCTCTCGCGGTCCCGGAGTCCGCGCAGCGCCGCACGCATCCGCTGACGCCGTTCATCAGCGGCTGGAAGATCATCCTGGCGATCGTCGCCGCGCTGTCGATCCAGAACATCACGGCGCTCGTGAACGAGTTCACCATGAGCCGCCTGCTCATCGGCCTGGGCATCCTCGCCGTCGTCATCGTCGTCTCGATCGCCGTGTCCGCTCTGTCCTGGCGCTTCCTGACCTATGCGATCACCCCGGAGGGGGTGCTGCTGCGCTCCGGGGTGCTCACCCGGACCCGCCGCTTCGCGCCCCGCGAGAAGATCGACTCCGTCTCCGTCGAGCGCCCGCTGTCCGCGCGCGTGCTGGGCCTGGCGAAGGTGCGGGTGGAGATCGCCGGCGGCGGCGAGTCCCATCTCGACATCGCCTACGTGCGGTCGGCCGACGCCGAGCGGATGCGCGAGGAGATCCTCGTCGCCGCCCGGGCCGCCGACCCCGAGGCCGCGCCGCCGCTCCCGGACGTCGATCCGGCCGCGCCGGGCCGCGAGGCGCCGGGCGCACCTGCCTGGGACGCGGTGCTGCTGGACGGCGTGAGCGACGGAGAACGGATCTCGCAGGTGCCGACCGCACGTCTGCTCCACTCCATGATCCGCGACGTGAGCTTCCTGATCGGGGCGTTCTTCCTGCTCGTGGGCATGATCGTGGCGGTCGCCCTGCTGCTGTGGGACCGGGGCCCGGGCATGGGGGCGATCATCGCCATGGTCCCGGCCCTCATCGCGGTGCCGAAGCTCGTGTTCGGCCGGATCGAGGCGGGCTGGGGATTCGTCTCCCGCATCACCGACCGCGGGCTGCGTCTGCGTCGCGGCCTGCTGAACACCCGCACCGACAACGTCCCCTCGGGACGGATCCAGGAGCTCGCCCTGTCCCAGCCGGCGCTGTGGCGCTCACGCCGCTGGGCCCGGGCGACGGTCACGGTCGCGGGGATCGACGACTCGGACACCGAGGGCTCGCTCACGGTCCTGCCGGTGGGCACCCCCGAGGAGCTGCGGCTCACCCTGGGACACCTCCTGCCGCCGCTGGGCACCGCGGACGACGACGCGACCCTCGCGCACCTGCTCACCGCCCGGGCGCGGGACATCGACGGCATGCGCCCGCCTCGCCGCTGGCAGTGGATCGCCCGCCGCACCGAGGTGGTCGTCCTGCTGCCCGGCTACGTGGTGCGGCGCTCCGGCATCCTCACCCGCACGGTGCAGCTCGTCGCCCGCGACCGGATCCAGGGGATCACGGTGTCCGAGGGACCGATCGAGCGCCGCTGCGGCCTGCTGTCCCTCGCGGTGCCGGTCGCGGGGACGACCCTGAACGCCTCCGGGATGCCGCGCGATCAGGTGCTGGCCCTGCGGGAGCCGCTCGCGCGCGACGCGGCGCGCCTGCGCCGGTACCGTGACCGCGCGCACTGGCCCCTTCCTCCGCTGGCCGCGGGAGGAGCCCGATGAGCGGGCCGCCGCGACTGGGCATCGGGATCATCGGCGCCGGCCGCGTGGGGGCGGTGCTCGGCGCCGCCCTGCGCGCCCAGGGCCATGCGATCATCGGCGCCTGCGCCGTCTCCCGGGCCTCGCGGGAGCGAGCCGCCGCGCTGCTCCCGGGCGTGCCCCTGCTCGCGGTGGACCGGATCGTCGAGCGCAGCGAGATGGTCCTGCTCGCCGTCCCCGACGACGAGCTGGGGCCGCTCGCGGCGGGGATCGCCGCGACCGGCCTGAGCCCGGGCGGGCAGGTGATCGTGCACACCTCCGGCAGCCATGGCATCGAGGTCCTCGCCCCGCTCGAGGCGGCCGGATGCACGGTCCTCGCGATCCATCCGGCGATGACCTTCACCGGGACCGTCGCGGACCTGCCGCGGCTGATCGGCTGCCCGATGGCGATCACCGCCCGCGCGGCCCTCGCCCCGATCGCGCAGGCCCTCGTCGTCGAGCTCGAGGGCCGACCGGTCCTCCTCGCCGAAGGCGACCGCACCGCCTACCATGCCGCGCTCTCCCACGGGGCGAACCATCTGGTCGTGCTCGTGGACCAGGCCCGTGAGATCCTCAGCAGGCTGGGGATCGAGGATCCCGGCGCGTACCTGCGGCCCCTGCTGAGCGCGGCGCTCGAGGAATCCCTGGCGCAGGGAGCGCGGGCCCTGACCGGTCCCGTCCGCCGCGGCGACGCAGGAACGGTCCGGGCCCACCTGGAGGCCCTGACCGATCTCGCCCAGGACGGCGTCGGCTCCTCGGATCTCGAGGCCACCTACCGGGCCCTTGCCCTCGCCGCGCTGTCCCGTGCGGGCCTCGACCGCTCCCGCGAAGAGCTGATCCGTGCGATCCTCGATCCGGCAGAACGGAACCCGGAGGCAGGACCATGACCCAGATCGTCACGACGAAGGCGCAGCTGCGCACCGCCCGCGAGAGCCTGCCCGGGAGCGTGGCCGTGGTCATGACGATGGGAGCCCTGCACGAGGGGCACCTCATGCTGGTGCGGCGGGCCCGCGAGATCGCCGACTCGGTGGTCGTGACGATCTTCGTCAATCCCCTCCAGTTCGGTCCCACCGAGGACTACGAGGCGTATCCGCGCGATCTCGCCGGGGACGTCGCGCTCCTCGACGGCCTCGCCGACCTCGTCTTCGCCCCGGAGGTCTGGGAGATGTACCCGGTGCTGCCTCCGCCGGTGAGCGTGAGCGCCGGTGTGCTCGGCACCCGCTTCGAGGGCGCCGCCCGTCCTGGGCACTTCGACGGGGTCGTCACCGTCGTCACCAAGCTGCTGCACCTGATCGCACCGGATGCGGCCGTCTTCGGGCGCAAGGACGCCCAGCAGCTCGCGATCCTGGAGCGGCTCGTCGCCGATCTGGACCTGCCGGTCCGGATCGAGGCCGTCGACATCGTGCGGGAGGAGTCGGGACTGGCCCGCTCGAGCCGCAACGCCTACCTGAGCGCGGCCGGCCGGGACCGGGCGCTCGTCCTCTCGCGCACGATCGCGGCGGTGCAGGAGGCCGCGCCCGATGCCGCCGCCGTCCTCGCCGTCCTCGAGCGGGCGGGACGAGGCGAGGGGGACGGCGGCGAGGCGGGGGAGGTCCGCTGGGCCTACGCCGAGGCCGTCGATCCCGCGACCTTCGAGAGCATCGGCCCGGGGCATCACGGCGAGGTGCTCGTGGTCCTGGCCGCCCATGTGGAGGGCACTCGGCTGCTGGATGCGACCACGCTCGTCGTCTCCGGGTGAGGTCGCCCACGGTCGGCGGGATCGCAGCGGATCCTCTGGGAGGCTCCGGGCACGAGGTGAGATGATCGGCAGATGACTGATGCGCACGCGGCCCAGGACCAGCTCGACACCTCTGATCAGATCGCCGTGCGCAAGGCCAAGCGCGAGCGCCTCATCGGGCGCGGCGAGGAGGCCTACCCGGTCTCCGTCCCCGTCACCACGACGATCGCCGCGGTGCGCGCGGCCCATGGCGACCTCGAGGCCGGCCAGGAGCTCGAGGACGTGCTCGTCGGCATCGCCGGCCGCGTCGTGTTCCTGCGCAACACCGGGAAGCTCGCCTTCGTCTCCGTGCAGGACGGGGAGGGCCAGCGCCTGCAGGTGATGCTCAGCCAGGCCGCTGTCGGGCAGGAGCGCCTGGCCGCGTTCAAGGCCGATGTCGACCTGGGCGACCATGTCTTCTTCCACGGCCACGTGGGCGCATCGCGCCGCGGCGAGCTGTCGATCTTCGCCGATTCCTGGCAGATGGCGGCCAAGGCGATCCGGCCCCTTCCGGTGCTGCATGCGGACCTCTCCGAGGAGTCGCGCGTGCGCCGCCGCTATGTCGATCTGATCGTCCGCCCGGAGGCGCGCCGCATCGCCCGCCTGCGCAGCGAGGTCATGCATTCCCTGCGGGATTCGTTCCATCGGCGCGACTTCCTCGAGATCGAGACCCCGATGCTGCAGGTGATTCCCTCCGGCGCGGCCGCCCGTCCCTTCGTCACCCAGATCAACGCCTTCGATATGGAGCTCTACCTGCGGATCGCGCCGGAGCTGTTCCTCAAGCGCGCCGCGGTCGGCGGGCTCGAGCGGGTCTTCGAGATCAACCGCAACTTCCGCAACGAGGGTGCGGACTCCACGCACTCTCCCGAGTTCGCGATGCTCGAGGCCTATCAGGCCTACGGCGACTACCACACGATCGCCGACCTCGCCCGGGCCCTGGTCCAGGAGGCCGCGCTCGCGGCGACCGGGTCGAGCGTGGTCACCCTGCCCGACGGCGAGGAGTACGACCTCGGCGGCGACTGGGAGAGGATCACCGTCTACGGCTCGCTGTCCGAGTCGCTCGGCGAGGAGATCACCCCGCAGACCTCTCCGGAGCGGCTGCGGGAGATCGCGCGTTCCCTCGAGCTGGACCTCGACCATCCGAGGTTCGGGCACGGCAAGCTGGTGGAGGAGCTGTTCGAGCACCGGGTGGGCGATCATCTGTGGGCGCCGACCTTCGTCTGCGACTTCCCGGTGGAGACCAGCCCCCTCGTCCGGGGCCACCGCGACCAGGAGGGTGTCGTGGAGAAGTGGGATCTGTACGTGCGCGGCTTCGAGCTGGGCACCGGATACTCCGAGCTCGTGGACCCCGTGATCCAGCGTGAGCGCTTCGAGCAGCAGGCGCGCCTGGCAGCCGCCGGCGACGACGAGGCGATGCGCCTGGACGAGGATTTCCTCGAGGCGATGGAGCATGCGCTCCCGCCCACCGGTGGAATGGGGATGGGGATCGACCGTCTCCTCATGGCGCTCACCGGGCTCGGGATCCGCGAGACCATTCTGTTCCCCCTCGTGAAGCCGGGAGCCTGACATGGCCGGTTTCCTGTTCGAAGCGGGTGCGCTCCTCCCGTCGATCGGTGTGGGCCTGCTGTTCTGGTTCGTGATCCGCGCGATTCTTCGCGCGGACCGGCGCGAGCGGGAAGCGGAACGTCAGGCGGACCGGGATTTTCGTGCTGGGGTGGATCGGAAAGATTCTCCGGAGAGCTCCGGTGCCGGCGCATCGAATGTCGTCAAGGATTGACAGCATTCCGTGCGGCACGACAGTATTGGGGAGCAGGCATAGCCGCCTGCAGTGATCGGCCCCCTCATCAAGGAGTATCCATGGCACGCAAGACCTTCGTCGAGCTGATCGACGACCTCGACGGGTCCAAGGCCGACCAGACGGTCACCTTCTCCCTGGACGGCGTCTCGTACGAGATCGACCTCTCCGAGGACAACGCTTCGCGCCTGCGCGAGGAGCTCGGCACCTGGGTCGCCAAGGCGCGCCGCGTGAGCGGTCGTCGCACCCGCGGGACGGGCGCCTCCGCTCCGGCCAAGGATTCCGCGCTCGTGCGTGAATGGGCTCGCGAGAACGGCTACGAGGTCTCCGACCGCGGCCGCATCTCCGCCGAGATCCGCACGGCCTACGAGAACGCGCACTGAGCAGCAGGAGACGCCGCTCGGCATCGCATGAGGAAGGCGCCGCTCCCCGGGGAGCGGCGCCTTCCTCATGCCTCGCGTCCGCGCGGCGTCCTCAGAAGCCGCGGATGCTCCAGGCCGCCTCGTGGGCGGCGCCCGGGGCGAGGCGGATGACGTCGGTGCCGGAGCGGAAGGCGTCCGGCGGACAGGTCATCGGCTCGACCGCGAGACCCTTCCGGTTCGCCTCCGGCTCGGGCCGATCCGCCGTGTGCAGCTGCAGCCAGGAGCAGCGGGCATCGGCGCTCATCTCGACGCCGGTGCCGCCCGGGGCGGTCAGACGGATGCGCGCGACCCCGTCGGGATCGCGCTCGAGGTCGGTGAAGGCATGGTCGATCTGCTGGTCGCCGATCACGCGGCCCGCCCGGAAGTCGAACTCTCCGCCCTCGTCGACCCGCTTGATGCCGGTGGGCAGCAGCCGATCCGGGGTGACGGTCACGACGGTGCCGAGGCCCGTCTGCAGCGTCCAGGTGTCCAGCGGCTCGGGGCCGGCGACCAGGTACGGGTGGGGGCACACGCCGTAGGGTGCGTCCTCGGCGCCGACGTTGCGGGCCGTGACCGTGGTTGTGAGGCCCGCAGCGGCGTCCACCCGGTGCTCGACGGCGAGCTCGAGGGAGAAGGGATACCCGGGGCTCGCCGGCAGCAGCACCCGGAGCTCCAGCGCATCGGCGGCCTCGGCGGCCACGGTGAAGGGGAGGAAGCAGACGAGGCCGTGGAGCGCATTCCGGCGCTCGGGCTCGTTCAGCGCCGCCTGGATCTCCTGTCCGTCCCAGGTGTACAGGCCGTCGCCGATCCGGTTGGGCCACGGGGCGACCACCGCACCGCGGTAGAACTGCATGGGTCCCGTGGGCGGGTTGCGGACCAGCAGGTCGCGGCCCTGGTAGGTGAGGGACTCGAGGATCGCCCCGACCTCGGCGATCTCGGCGCGGTAGTCGCCGGCGGCGATCTCGTGGACCGTGCCGCGCACCGGGACGGGGGCGGCGGACGGGGACGCAGGGGTGCTCATGCTGACGGGGTCTCCTCGGGCAGGGGATCGGGGGAGGGCTCGGGCTCCGGTTCGACGAGGACGATGTGCAGGCGGCGGGGACCGTGCACGCCCTCGACACGGCTGAGCTCGATGTCGCTCGTGGCGCTGGGACCGGAGATCATCGTCCAGGGGGCGCGCGGGTCCTCGCCCATGCGCTGGATGGCGCGCGGCACCCCGACGACGACCTGCTCGGACTCGAGGACCACGACATGGAGATCCGGGAGCAGGGAGATGGCTCGGCGGCCGGAGAGGTCGTCGGAGCGCAGCAGGATCGTGCCGGTCGCAGCGATCGCCGTGTGACAGCCGGTGAGGACCGCGTCGATCCGGTCCAGCTCGCGAGGGCCGGCGCTGCCGTCGTCCCGGAGGACCCCCGCGGGGATCTCCTGCAGCCAGTCCTCGGGCACCCCGGCCGGGACGATCACGCTGCCTGCCTCGCGGAGGGCCTCGGCGATGGCGCGCCCGCGCCGGGAGGGCGTGGTCCGATGCACGGTCGCGGTGTAGTCCTCGAGCCGCTTCACCAGCAGGTCGCGGACCTTGGCGGCGTCGGCGCCCTCGGAGCGGTCGTCGGCCCGGGCGTAGCGGCGGGGGACCTCGGCGGCCTCGGTGACGGCGTCGCGGCGAGGGGCCTCCAGGGCGGTGCGCAGCCGCGCGAGGATCTCCTCCTTGGCGCTGAGGCCGGGGGTGCGTGCGGGGCGGGAGTCGTGCCAGGTGCTCATGCGCGCGGGTCCTCGCCCTCGGCCCCGCCCGGGGCGGGGTGCTCCTCGCGCTCCGCCCACCAGCTGCGGAAGGACTGCCGCGGCGTGGGCAGGTCGCGATGGTCGGTCCAGCCCGTCACGAGCGGCAGGAAACCCGGCAGAGCGCCGATGTTCCCGCTGCGCCGGACCTTCCCGAGCCCGGCGCTCGCCCGGACGGCGGCGTCGTACAGGCGCGGCGAGGACATGAGGCGGGAGGCGCCGCGCATGGCGAGGTCCCAGGTGCCGTGGAACTGGCCACGGCTCTCCCGGCGCTGGTCGACCTCCTTCGCTCGCAGATGCACGAGGATCGAGGGGATGTCGATCTTCACCGGGCACACGTCGTAGCAGGCGCCGCACAGGCTCGAGGCGTACGGCAGCGAGGCGCTCGGGTCCCCGGGGCCGGTGACGCCGGTCATCTGCGGGGAGAGGATCGCCCCGATGGGCCCGGGATAGGTGGAGCCGTAGGCGTGCCCGCCGGCCCGCTCGTAGACGGGGCACACGTTCAGGCAGGCGGAGCAGCGGATGCAGTGCAGGGCGCTGCGGCCCTCGGGATCCGCCAGGACGGCGCTGCGGCCGTTGTCCAGGAGCACGAGGTGGAACTCCTGCGGTCCGTCGCCCTCGGCGACGCCGGTGAACAGGGTCGTGTACGGGTTCATCCGCTCGCCCGTGGAGGAGCGCGGCAGCAGCTGCAGGAACACCTCGAGGTCCTCGAAGGCCGGGATGACCTTCTCGACGCCGAGCACGGTGATGAGGGTGCGGGGGAGGGTCAGGCACATCCGGCCGTTGCCCTCGGACTCGACGACCGCGATGGTGCCGGTCTCCGCGACCGCGAAGTTGCCGCCGGATATCGCCACCGATTCCGACATGTCCAGGAACTTCTCCCGCAGGAAGCGGCGCGCGGCGCCGGCCAGCTCCGCAGGGTCGTCGGTGATCGCGGGGTCCAGGTCCGGCATCGCCGCCAGGAAGATCTCCCGGATCTCGGCGCGGTTGCGGTGGATCGCGGGGACCAGGATGTGGCTGGGCGTGTCCCCGGCCAGCTGGACGATGAGCTCGGCGAGGTCGGATTCGATCGCCTGGATCCCGGCATGCGCGAGGGTCTCGTTCAGGCCGATCTCCTGGGTCGCCATCGATTTGACCTTGAGCACCTCGCTCGCCCCGCGCTCGAGGACGAGCCGGGTGACGATGTCACCCGCCTCGTCGGCGTCACGGGCCCAGTGGACGGTGCCGCCGGCGGCTTCCACCGACTCCTCGAGCTGCACCAGCAGCTCGGGGAGATGGTCGGTGACCTGCCACTTCACCGCGCTTGCCGCGTCGCGGAGCTTCTGCCAGTCCCGGACCTCGCGGACCACCGAGGCACGTTTGTCCTGGATCGTGGACGTCGCGTGCCGGAGGTTCTCGCGCAGCACCGGGTTCGCGAGCTCGGTGCGGGCCCGCTGCGGGAACGGCTCGCTCCCGCGCAGATGCGAGGAGCCGGGGGAGGCGTGCTGCGGGCGGACGGCCGGGATCCCGAGCGGCACGGGGCCGGGGGTCATGATGCCCGCCCCAGCAGCTCGGGAGAGGAGACGAAGGGGTGCTCCCGCGTCGAGGCGAGGATCTGGGCGAGGTGCACGGGACGCGGGGCGTCGCCGTTGCGGGAGAGCTTGCCGCCGATGTTCATGAGGCACGAGGCATCGCCCGCGACGACGAACTCGGCCCCGGACCGCACGACGTTCGCGGCCTTGTCGGTGACCATCGCATCGGAGACGTCCGCGTTCTTCACGCTGAAGGTGCCGCCGAAGCCGCAGCAGGTGGAGGACTCGGGCAGGTTCACGATCTCGATCCCCTCCACGGCGCGCAGCAGCTTGAGCGGGCGCGCGCCCACCTTCAGGACCCGCATCGAATGGCAGGTGGGATGGTAGGTCACGGTGTGCGGGAAGTAGGCGCCGACGTCGGAGACGCCGAGCACGTCCACGAGCAGCTCGGAGAGCTCGTACGTCTTCGCCGAGACCGCCTCCGCGCGCCGCTCGAGGTCCGTGTCGCCCTCGTGCCGCGCGACCAGCCGATGCTGCTCGCGCACGCAGCCCGCGCAGGACCCCGAGGGCATGACGATCGCGTCGACCTCGTCGAGCCGCTGCTCGAAGGTGTCCACGAAGTGCCGCACCACCGGGGCGGCCTCGGCGTAGTAGCCGGTGTTGGTGTGCATCTGCCCGCAGCAGGTCTGCCGCGGATCGAAGACCACCTGGTGGCCCAGCCGCTCCAGGAGCAGCACGGTCGAGCGGGCGACGTCGGGGGCCATGACGTCGACCAGGCAGGTGGTCATCAGGGAGATGCGCATCGCGAGCCGTCTCAGTCGTGGGCGAGGCCGAGCGCCGTCGCGGTCCGCTCGAGGGACAGGCGGGCGGCCGCGGCGTCCTCGGACAGGGTCGTGCCGAAGCTCGGCACCATGCCCGTGATGCGCGGCCTCCAGGAGGAGAAGCGCTCGGGGAACACCTTCTCCAGCAGCTGGAGCATGATCGGCGTCGCCGTCGAGGCGCCGGGGGATGCGCCCAGCATGCCGCTGATCGACCCGTCGCCGGCGCTGATCAGCTGGGTGCCGAACTGGAGCACGCCCACCTTCTTGCGGTCCGGGGCGATCACCTGGACGCGCTGCCCGGCGGTGATCAGCTCCCAGTCCTCGTCGCGGGCGGAGGGCATGTACTCGCGCAGCGCCTCCATGCGCTGCTCCCGGGATGCGGCGACCTCGGTGACGAGATACTTCATGAGGCCCAGGTTCGGCGGGGCGACCGCCATCATCTGCGCGATGTTGCCGGGCCGGATCGAGGCGAACAGGTCCGTGTACGAGCCGGTCTTGAGGAACTTCGGCGTCCAGCCCGCGTAGGGGCCGAACAGCAGGCCCTGACGGCCGTCGATGTAGCGGGTGTCCAGGTGCGGCACGCTCATCGGCGGGGCGCCGACGGCGGCCTTGCCGTACACCTTCGCGCTGTGGCGGGCGATGACCTCGGGGTTCGTGCAGCGCAGCCACTGGCCAGAGATCGGGAAGCCGCCGAAGCCCCGGATCTCCTCGATCCCGGAGGACTGCAGCAGCGGCAGGGCGTTGCCCCCCGCGCCGACGAACACGAAGGGCGCCCGGATGACACGGACGTCGCCGGTGGCGGTGCCGCGGTGCATCACGCCCCAGTCCGGGCCCATCCGGCGCAGCGAGGTGACCTCGCGGCCCGTGCTCACGGTCGTGCCGGCGGTGCTCGCGAAGGCGAAGAGCTGACGGGTCAGCTCCCCGAAGTTCACGTCCGTCCCATCGGGGGCGTAGGTCGCGGCGATCGTCTCGGTGACCGGGCGGCCCTCGCTGATCAGCGGCGCCCACTGCGCCAGCTGCGCATGCTCGGTCGTGAAGCGCATCCTGTCGAACAGCGGGTTCGCCACGAGCGCCTCATGCCGGCGGTGGAGGTAGTCGACGTTCTCGACCCCGTGCACGAAGGACATGTGGGGCACGGTGCGGATGAACGACTCCGGGGCGGCGATCCGGTCGTTCTCGACCAGGTGCGCCCAGAACTGGCGGGAGACCTGGAACTGCTCGTTGATCGAGATGGCCTTCGCCGGGGAGACGGAGCCGTCGACGTCCTGCGGTGTGTAGTTCAGCTCGCACAGGGCGCTGTGGCCCGTGCCCGCGTTGTTCCAGCCGTCGCTCGACTCGAGTCCCACGGCGTCGAGCCGCTCGATGACCTGCACATCCCAGTCGGGCTCGAGCTCCGCCAGGAGCGCGGCGAGCGTGGCGCTCGCGATCCCCCCGCCGATCAGCACTGCATCCGCTCGGGTCACGTCCACCCTGAGGTCAGCCATGTCACTCCGTTCCAGCTCGTGTGGTGTGGGTCCGATCTGCGCTCTCGGCACCGGGCCGCCGTCCGGGCCAGCTTAGCCGTCATCGAGGGGCCGCTCGAACCCGGTCCGGTCCGGCCCGGGGCCGCTCAGCCGGCGTTCCGCGGGCCGTGCAGGGAGGCGGACCCGCCCGGGGCGAGGACGAGGCTCTGGGGCCGGCCGGCCCCGTGCACCTCGAGGGCGATCGGATCGGTCCGTCCGGGATCGGCCCGCAGATCCGCGTGGACCTCGTGCTCGTCCCAGCGGAGGTCGACCACGACGCCGCCGCGGGCGCGCAGGCCGCGGGCCGTGCCGCGGGGCCAGGATTCCGGCAGCGCCGGCAGCAGGTCCAGACGTCGCGGCCCGGGCTCGTCGGTCCGCCCGGTGGAGGACGCGCTCCGATGCGACTGCAGCAGCAGCTCGAGGATGCCGGCGAGCGCCCCGAAGTTCCCGTCGATCTGGAAGGGCGGGTGCGCGCACAGCAGCGTCCGGTAGACGCCGCCCTCCGAGGTCGAGAACCGCTTCCCGGCCGGCTCGAGGTCCACGGGATGCAGGAAGCGGCGCACGAAGCGCTCGGCGAGCTCGCCGTCGGCCAGCCGGGCGGCGAGGCAGATCCGCCAGGCGAGGCTCCACCCGGTCGACTCGAAGCCGCGGGCGAGCAGGCTCTCCCTCGCTGCGGCGCCGCGCTCCGGATCCGTCTGCGGATCCAGGGCCGTGCCCGGGAACAGGCCGATCAGATGGGACTGGTGGCGATGCAGGGGCTCGGGGTCGGCGAGGGCCGGATCGGACCATTCGGCGATCAGCCCCGAGGGGAGGATCTGCTCGCGGGGCAGGTGGGCGAGCGCGGAGCGGGCCCGGCCGGTGAGCTCGGTATCGGCCCCGGGGGCGAGGTCGAGCAGCGATTCCAGCACGTCCCGGATCAGCGCGAGGTCGCTCGTGGTCGAGACATGGACCTCGTGCACGGCGCCGTCCGGGGTGCGGAAGGTGTTCTCCGGCGAGGTCGAGGGCGCGGTCCCGAGGGTGCCGTCCGGCATCTCCACCAGCAGGTCGAGCACGAAGCGGCAGCAGTCCACGAGCAGCTCGCGCACCGCGGCGGGCACGCCTGCGGCCGTGAAGCGGTGCAGGTCCACCAGGGTGCTGGTCACCCACGCTCCGCCGAGCGGCCAGAAGGACCACTTGGGGTGGTCCTCGCCGTCGCCGACAGGGCCGGCGTAGCCCCAGCGGTCGGAGTTGTGGTGCAGGGTCCAGCCGCGGGCGCCGTACACCTCGCGCGCGACCCGCGCTCCCTGCTGCGCCAGCAGCTGCGACCAGGTCGTCAGCCCCTCGCCCACCTCCACGAGGTTCGCAGGGCCCGCGGGCCAGTAGTTCATCTCGAGGTTGATGTTCGTGGTGTAGTCGCTGAACCACGGCGGGTTCGGATCCTCGTTCCAGATCCCCTGCAGGTTCAGCGGCGGGTTCTGGCCGCGACCGCCGGTGATCAGCAGGTAGCGGCCGAAGTGCGCGAGCAGCGCGACGAGATCCGCGATCTCCGCGGGGGACGCGTCACCGGACCGCGCGGAGACCAGCCGTGCCTCGGTGGTCGTGGGCGGGCCGCTCCGGTCCGTGCCGGGAGCCAGATCCAGCTCGGTGCGCGCGTAGAGCTCCCGATGGGTCTGCGCCGCGCGCGCCATCAGCACGGTCGCCTCCGTCCCGGCCAGGGCATCGGCGCGGGCGAGGACCTCTGCCTCGAGGGCTTCCGCGTCGGGGACGCGCAGCGCGCCGTCGAGGGCGAACTGCGTCGCGGAGAGGAGGCGCAGCTCGAGCCGCCGGGCTCCCCGGATCCGCAGGGAGGCGTCCCCCGCGCACAGCTCGCCGTCGGTCCGGACCTCCAGGACCCAGGAGGCGTGGACGGTCTGTGCGAAGCTCTCGGCAGGCCGGGAGGGGCTGTTTCCCCCGGCGTCCGGGTCCACCGCGGCGGCCACGGCGAGACGGCCGACGAGGCGTGCCGCGGGCCCGGCGACGGGTCCCGGGTCCTGCCTGCGCAGCTGCTGCTCGTGCAGAGAGGTCACCGCCACCGACACGTCCGTGGGAGCGGAGAAGAGGCGCTGCTCGAGCAGCACGTCATCGGCCGCGCTGATGGTGCTGAGCACCTCGAGGACCTCGCCGCCGGGCGCGGTCATGCGGGTCCGGGCGAGGGCATCGGCGAGGTCGAGCTCGCGCTCGACGCGTGAGGACGGGTCCTGTGCGCTGGTGACGAGGACGTCGAGGTAGGGCTGGTACATCTGCGCATCGCCCGACTGCATGCGGCGCGTGTGCTCCTCCGCGGAGCCCAGGTCCCCGGCGAGCACGGCCGTGCGAGCCGCGGCCAGATGCTCGGCGGCGCCCGGGGCGAGGGAGCGTGGTCGGGGGCCGCCCCGCCACACGCCGGAGTCGTTGACCTGGATGCGATCGGCGCCGGGACGGCCGAAGACCATGGCTCCGAGGTGGCCGTTCCCCAGCGGGAAGGCGTCGGTCCAGGCCTCGGCGGGACGGTCGGAGAACAGGCTGTGACGGGGATCGGGCATGAGAGGGGGGTCCCTTCGGGTCGGTTCGGGTCGGGGGCCGGGGTCAGGAGTCGTGGCGGGCCAGGAGCGCCTCGGTGCGCCGGCCGAGCAGGGTGCTCGCGGCCTGGACGGCGGTTCCCGTCCCCAGCAGGAGGCCGAAGGGCGGCAGCAGGTAGGCCAGGACCAGGATCCCGGCGGTGCACAGCACCGTGAGGACCGCGGCGAGCGGCACGGCCCCGGGGCACAGGAGGCTGACCCGCCAGGAGACCAGGAGCTCCTGGCGCCGCAGCCGGGGCACGGTCGCCAGAGCGGCGGCGCTCGCGGTCGCCCAGCCCACGGCGATCGCGGCGAGGATCATGACGGGGGCGAGCATCCAGGGCTGGGGGACCCCGCCGCGCAGGGCGAGGAAGATCGTCGAGATCCCGCCGAGCTGCACGGCGCCGAAGGGGAGCAGGCGCAGCGTCGCCCGGAGCAGCTCGCGGCGATAGGTCTCCCACATCGTCCGCGCGACGGGGGCGGTGCCGCCGTCGCGCCGGGCCCGCACGGCGTCCCCGGCGGCGCAGGTCGCGGGGCCGATGCCGAGCACCACGAGCCCGAGGAGGGTGAGCGCCCACCACAGCAGGGTCACCTTCAGCAGCAGAAGGAGCGCGTCGATCGCGTCGTTCGCCTTCAGCGCCCAGCCGGGGACCTGCTGCGGGCCGGAGCTCGGTCGCGTCATCATCGGTCCAGACTACCGATGATTGAGAGGAATGTCCCGCGTGCCGCCGGAGAGTTCGTGGGAGTTCGTCCGGCGTCCTCGCATAGTCATCGGATCTCTGGCAGGCTGGGTGCATGACAGCACCGACCGCGTCCTCCGCCCTCGCCCCCACCCCCGGTCAGCTCGCCTGGCAGCGGGCCGGCCTGGGCGTCTTCTTCCACTTCGGGGTCAACACCTTCGCCGGCAAGGAATGGTCCGACGGCACCGTCCCCGCCGCCGACTTCGACCCGAGCGAGCTCGACGCCGACGAATGGGTCCGCACCGCCCGCGACCTCGGCGCCGCGTACGTCGTCCTCACCGCCAAGCATCACGACGGCTTCTGCCTGTGGCCCACCGCCACCACGGACTACTCCGTCGCCTCCTCCCCGTGGAAGGACGGGAAGGGCGACGTCGTCGGCGACCTCGCGGCCGCCTGCCGGAGGCATGGGCTGAAGCTGGGCCTGTACCTCTCGCCCTGGGACCGTCACGAGCCCAGCTACGCCGACGCCGAGGCCTACGATGCCTTCTACCTGCGCCAGCTGCGCGAGCTGTGCACGAACTACGGCGAGCTGTTCGAGGTCTGGTTCGACGGCGCCGGATCTGCGGGGCGCGTCTACGACTGGGACGCGATCGGGGAGCTCCTGGCCGAGCTCCAGCCGCAGGCGATGGTGTTCAACATGGGGCCCGCGACGATCCGCTGGGTCGGCAACGAGGACGGCCTGGCCGCCGACCCCTGCGAGTACGTGACCCGCTCGACGGATCTGAACCAGTACGACCCGGACACCGTGGAGTTCGGCGAGGCCCGCTACCTCCCCCCGGAGTGCGACGTCTCCCTGCGCCGCGGCTGGTTCTGGCAGGAGGGCGAGGAGCCCAAGTCCGTGCCGCACCTGCTGGAGATCCACGACCGCTCCCTGGGCCTGGGGGCGAACCTGCTGCTGAACATCCCGCCGGACCGTCGAGGCCGCATCGATCCGGCGGATGCCGCCCGCGTGCGCGAGCTGCGACAGGCGCTGGACGCCCGCTTCGGATCCCCGGTCGACGCCGAGCTCGAGGTGGAGACGGTCCCCGGCGGCGTGCGCGGGATCGCGCAGCTGCCGGGCGGCACGACCTTCGACCACGTCGAGCTGTTCGAGGACGTCTCCTCGGGGCAGCGCATCACCGAGCATCGGATCCTCGACGAGGACGGGACGGTGCTCGCGCAGGGGCACACCGTCGGCGTGCGCCGCATCCACCGGCTGCCGGCCGCGGCGACCGCGCGGCGTCTCACCCTCGAGGTGACGGGCGAGGGCGCCCTGGTCACCGGCCTGCAGGTCCATGATGCGAGCGGCGCTCCCGTGCCCGAGCTGCCCGAGGACTTCGGCGCCCCGACCGACGCACCCATCGACTGAGATCGACGCGCGTGCCGGCACCGGTGCTCGGCGCCGGCACGTGCGTCGCGGCGGTGGGGCATCGGCCCTCAGGACTGCTGGTCGTAGGCCTCCTGCTGGATGGCGAGGAAGGAGTCGAGCCCCATCGCGGAGAACTGCTCCGTGAAGGCCGTCCAGTCCGCGTCCTTGCTCGCATCGGCCTTGCCGGTGGCGAAGTTCGCGAAGCCCTGCGCGAGGTGCTGGTCGAGGTTCGCGCGGATCTCGCCGATCTGCGCCGACTGGTCGAGGTCGAAGGCGAGCGGCGGGACCTTCCGCTCCTTGCCGATGCGATACGGCTCGTAGGCCCTCCCCGCCTCGTACAGCGTGGGCTCCACGGAGGTCGACCCCTCCTCGAGGGCCTCGCCGTGGCGCTGGCCCATCGACTTGTAGAACGGGCCCCACTCCCACCAGCCCTGGTTCTTCAGATCCGTGCTGCCGGGAATCACCTCGTACACCGCCTGTGCGCCGTCGAGCCCGGTCGTCCCCTCGGCCGCCCAGTCCCAGCCCACGCCCTGCTCGCCGCGGCCCATCGAGGTGGTCAGGCCCAGCTCGAACTGGTGGTCCGCCCAGCGGATCATCGTCACCGGATCCTCGCAGGCATTCGTGATCACGAAGTTGGGGGAGCCGATCTGGTACCAGTCCCAGTCGCAGGTGCGCACCCCGCCCGGCCCCGCCATCGGCGGCAGCGGCTTCATGATCGAGGCCACGTTGCGGGGATCGGAGGGATCGGCGGCCGCGCTGAAGGATCCCTGCGAGCCGCCCAGCGCGATCCCGAATCGGGGCCCTTCGCCGCCGTCGCCCAGACGCTGCAGCTGCTCGTCGGTGAGCGAGAACATGGCCGGATCCAGGTGCTTCGCGGCGAACTGCTCCTGCAGCCAGATCGCTCCCTCCCGGTACCCCTCCTGGAGGGGAACCCAGGACACCTTCCCGTCGACGAGCAGGAGGTTGTCCAGGGACACCTCGAGGAAGGAGCCGAGGAAGAAGGCGCACAGGTTCATGACCGTCGTCGAGGTGGTCACCCCGAGCAGGGAGTCCGCGGGGCGGGAGGCCAGATGCGACCAGCTCTCCAGCAGCGCGTCGAACTCCTCCAGGGACTGCGGCACGTCGGCGCCCACCGCGGCCAGCCAGTCCGAGTTGTACCAGGTGCGCAGGCCCGCCGTCTTGCAGTGGTAGCAGTCGTTCATCGACGGGACGGCGTACATGCGCCCGTCCGGGGCGGTGAACAGGCTGCGCATGTCCGGGAAGGTGTCGAACATGTCGCGGATGTTCGGGGCGTTCTCGTCGATCAGCCTGTCCAGCGGCTGGAAGAGCCCCTGCTGGCCGTACACCGCGACCTGGGAGACGGTGAACAGATCCATCCCGGTCATCATCGCGTCCGGGAGGTCCCCGGCGGAGAGGATCGCGTTGACCTTCGTCTGCCCGTCCTCGCCGAGCGGGACGTCGAGGTAGGAGACCTTGACGCCGGTCTTCTCCTCCACCAGGCCCGCGTAGTAGTTCGTGGCGTAGTCCAGGTCCGGGATGCTGCGCCCCAGGACCCGGAACTCCGTCGTGCCGTCGCCGAAGGGCTCGAGCTCGCGGGCCCGCGGGCCCTGGTAGCCCTCCGGGTACAGCACGCCCTCGATCTCCGGGGCCTGCTCGACCTTCAGCGCGGCGCTGCCCTGCTCGTAGTCCGCCTCCGCGGCGGGGTCGCCCCCTCCGTCCTCCCCGCAGGCGGCGAGGACGGAGGGCGCGGCGACGAGAGCCGCCCCGCCCGCCCCTGCTCGCTGCAGGAAGGTTCGCCGTGATGGGGTCGGGGCCTGCGGCGCGGTCGTCCGGTCGTCGTGCGGGTCTGGGGCGGTCATGGTGCGTCTCCTGCGGGGTGGGGGCGTGGGTGATGGCGCGCGTCCCGGATCGAGGACATGGGTTCTCGATCCGGGACGCGGAGCGGGCGGGACGGGGGCGACCTCGTGCGGGCGGGCTCAGAGGCTCGCCGCGTCGGCCTCCGTGAGGATCTCGACGTAGCGCTCGGCGCCGGCGGCGTTCAGCGCGGCGACGTAGGCGTCCCAGTCGGCATCCGACTCGGCGTCCTTGGTGCCCAGGCACATGGCCACAGCGTTCTGGACGTAGGTCGAGTCGAGGTTGGTGCGCAGCTCCCCGACCTCGGCGGCCTGCGAGGAGTCGAAGTACGGCATGACGAACAGGGCTTCCTGCGGCGCCCGGAACTCCTCGTAGGTCCGACCGGCGCGGTAGATCCCGGGCTCGATCGAGTTCGCCTCGTTCACGGACTCGCCGTGGCGCACATCCATCCCGAGGTTGAACACGCCGTGTTCCTCCCAGGTCTGGTTGTCCGGCGTCTCGCCCTCGAGCTCGATCTTCTTGTAGAGGGCGGGGCGGTCGTCGATGCCCGTGTCCCCGGGCTCGGCCCACCGCCAGCGCTCGTCCTGCGGGCCCAGGCGCATGCTCAGGGTCGACAGCAGCGAGAGCTGGAAGTCCGCCCAGCGGATCAGCGTCTCGGGGTCCTCCGTGCTGGCCGGGATCACGAGACCCACCGACCCGGCGCCGGGGACGTCGTTCCAGGGGATGATCGCGGTCCCGCCCGGTCCGGTGAAGGGGCGCAGCGTCGTGAACTCGCGGAAGCGGGCGTCGGGCTTCTCGTACTCGACCGTGGAGAAGCTGCCCGGGGAGACCCCCTGGACGACGCCGACGCGGCTGCCGGAGGCGTTCATCGCCAGGCGGATCAGCTGATCGTTGTTCTGCGTGAAGGCGTTGGGGTCCACCAGCCCGTCCTTGGACCACCGGGCCATGGTCGCGAAGACCTCGCGCATCTTCTCATCCAGCGGCGTGTAGACGATCGTGTCGCCGTCCCGGCGCAGCTTCTCGATGCCGATGTCCAGGAACGCGGCGGAGACGAGCGCGAGGGGCAGGTCGTCCTTATGCCCGGTGAGCGGGGCGATCTCGGGGTTCGCCTGCTTCATGCCGCGCAGCATCGCCTCGAACTCCTCGATGGTCGAGGGCTGCTCGGAGAAGCCGGCGGCCTCCATCGAGGGAGTGTGGACCCAGGTGCGGGCGTGCGACGAGCGGCAGTGGTAGCACTGGTTCACCGAGGGGAAGGCGTACATCGCCCCGTCCGGAGCCGTCCACGCCGCGCGGAAGTCGGGATTCTGCTCGAAGACCTCCGCGAGCTGCGGGGCGAGACGGTCGATGAGCTCGTCGAGCGGCCGGAACAGGCCCTGCTGGCCGTACACGTACAGCTCCGACTTGGTGAAGCCGCCCATCCATTCCGGTCCCAGCATGAGGGCGTCGGGGAGATCGCCGCCAGCGAGGATCGCGTTGACCTTCGGCGCGCCCTCGTCTCCGCGGGGGACCGTGCTGTACTCGACCTTCACCCCGGTCTTCTCCTCGAGGTACGCGGAGAACACGTTCGTGTTCGGGTCGAAGTTCTCGACCGCACGGGTCGTGATCGTGAAGGTCCTCGAGCCGTCCGCGAAGGGCTCGGACTCGCGGGCCTTCGGACCCACGTAGCCCTCGGGGTAGGGGACGCCGTCGATCTCCGGGCCCAGCTCGACCTCGAGCTTCGCGGAGCCCTGCTGGTACTCGACCTGGGGGACATCGGCGGTGCCGCCCTCGGAGGAGCCGTCGGAGCAGCTCGCCAGGAGCGCGGCGGCGGGGGCGGCGCCGAGGCCGGCGAGGAGGCTGCGCCGGGCCAGGCGCCGACCGGGACGGGCAGAGGTGCTGCTCTCGGCGCAGGTGGGGCAGTCGGGGGCGGAAGCGGTGTTCAAGGCGACTCCTGACGTCATCGTGAGGGTGGGGGCCATCGGGGTCCTGCGTCCTGCGGGTCCTGAGGGGGAGGGCCCGGGCGGCAGTCGCCGCCCGGGCCCCGTGACGGGCTCTAGAACAGCCCGGCCTTGGTGATGCGCCGCGACAGCGAGTTCACGGCGATCAGGAGGATGAGCCCCACGACGCTGCGGAACAGGCCGATCGCTGTCGCGTAGCTGTACTGCGGGATGGGGCTCTTGAGGCCGACCTCGTACACGTAGGTGTCGATCACCTGCGAGGTCGTGAGGTTCAGCGGGTTCTGCATGAGCAGGACCTTCTCGAAGCCGACGCTCATGATCGAGCCGACGTTGAGGATCATCAGCACGACTGCGATCGGCATGATGGCCGGGACGTCGATGTGCCACATGCGGCGCACATGCGAGGCGCCGTCGACCTTCGCGGCCTCGTGCAGCTCGGGCGGGACCGAGGACAGCGCGGCGAGGTAGATGATCGCGCTGAAGCCGGCGGTCTGCCAGATCCCCGACCACACATAGGTGTGGCGGAACCATCCGGGGTCGGTGAGGAAGGCCGGGGGAGTGATGCCCAGCAGCTCGAAGGCGTGGGGGACGATGCCGGTCTGCGGGTCCAGCAGCATCACGAGGATGCCGACGACCACGACGATCGAGATGAAGTTGGGCGCGTAGGTGATCAGCTGGACGACGCGCGAGAAGTACTTCTGGCGGACCGCGTTCAGCGCCAGCGCGAGGATGATCGGGATCGGGAAGCCGGCGATCAGCTCGTAGAAGGCGAGGACGAGGGTGTTGCGCAGCAGGGGCCAGAAGTTGTAGCTGTGGAGGAACTTCTCGAAGTGCTTCCAGCCCACGAACTCGGAGCCGGTGAGGCCGCCTACGGGCGTGAAGTCGCGGAAGGCGATCTGGATGCCGTACATCGGCCAGTAGGCGAACAGCGCGACCCAGACGATCGCGGGCAGGAGCAGCAGGTACAGCTGCCACGAGTTCTTCAGCCGATGCGACAGCGGCACCGTGCGCCGGTCGGAGATCTGGGGTCCGGCGCCCTTCTTCTTCTTGGGCGCGTCGTCGACGCGCAGCTGGTCGACGAAGTTTCCCTGGTCAGTGCTCATGGTGGCAGGTCATCCCTTCAGCGAGCCGATCATCATGCCCTTGACGAAGTGCTTCTGCACGAACGGGTAGGCGATGAGCGGGGGGATCGAGGCGATGATGATCAGGGCGTACTTCAGCTTGTCGGCGAGCTTCTGCATCTCGGCGATGCGCTCCGGATCCGCATTGGCCATCTTGGACGGGTCGAAGGTGTTCTCCAGGAGGATGTTCCGCATGACCAGCTGGAGCGGGTACAGGCTCTCGTCGGTGAGGTAGATGAGGCCGTTGAAGTACGCGTTCCAGGTCGCGACGCCGTACAGCAGCAGGTTCACCGCGAGGATCGGCTTCGAGAGCGGGAGCACGATCTGGGCGAAGAAGCGCATGTCGCTCGCCCCGTCGATCCGGGAGCATTCGAGCAGCTCGTGCGGGATCGTCGTCTGGAAGAACGTGCGGGTCACGATGAGCTGCCACACGCTCACGGCGCCGGGCAGGATCATCGCCCAGATCGTGTTCAGCATCCCCAGCTGCTGCACCACCAGGTAGGTGGGGATCATACCGCCGGAGAACATCATGGTGAGCACGAAGACGAACGTGAACACGTTGCGTCCCACGAGGTCGGATCGCGAGAGGGCGTACCCGCCCATCACCGTGACCGCCGTGCCGATGAGCATCGCCGAGCCGGAGTACAGCAGCGAGTTGAGGAACCCGCGGGTGATCGCCGGATAGTCCAGCACCGCCTCGTACGCGTCGAACCCGAAGCCCACCGGCCACAGCCACATCTCTCCGGAGGACACGGCCGCCGGGTCGGAGAGCGAGGCGCTGACGATGTACACGAACGGGTAGATGATCGTGAGCGTGAACAGCGCGAGCACGATGATGAGGACGACGTTGAGCACCCGATCGGATCGGGGGTCCTTGATGCGCCGGGACGTCGTGTCCCGGGGCGGCGCCTCAGGGGCGGTCGTTGCGGATGCGGTCATGGATCATGCCTTCCTGCCGAGATCGAGCCTGAGGGCGATCACTTGTTCTGCGCGTCGTAGGCGGTCTGCTTGATCTGGACGTAGGTCTCGACGCCGATGGCCTTCGCAGTGGAGATGTACTCCTCCCAGTCGGCGTCCTTCGAGGCGTCCTTCTTGCCCGTGCCGAAGTTCGCGAGGGACTGCTTGATGTGGTTCTCGAGGTTGGTCTCGATCTCGCCGATCTGCGCGGACTGATCCATGTCGTAGACCAGCGGCGGGACGCCGCTCTCCTCCTTCGTCGCGAAGGGCTCGACCAGCTTCGTGCCGGCGTAGAGGATCGGCTCCCCGGACGGGGTCGAATCGAGGATCGCCTCGCCGTGACGCTGGTCGACCGACTTGTACAGCGGTCCCCATTCCCGCCAGACCTGGTTCTTGAGCTCCTCGGTCGTGGGGAGCATCTGGTACACCGCCTGGCGTCCGTCGATGCCCTTCTGGTCCGCGGTCGCCCAGTCCCAGGCGACGCCCTTCTCTCCGCGCAGCGAGTTGGTCATGGTGAGCGAACTGGTGGTCGGCCCAGCGGATCATCTGGACCGGGTCCTCGCACTTCGGGGTGATCACGAAGTTCGGGTACCCGTAGGAGAAATGATCCCACTGGCACGTCCGCACACCGGAGGGCCCGGCCATCGGCGCCATCGGCGTCATGATCCGGCCGACGTTGTTCGGGTCCGCGTAGTCGATGTTCGCGCCGAAATGGAACGTGGAGTATCCGTAGGCGATGCCGAACTTCGGGCCATCGGTCGCGTCGCCGAGCTTCTGATACTGCTCCGGCGTGTTCGCGAACATCCCCGCATCCAGG